>JARGFR010000040.1 GCA_029210985.1 Spirochaetaceae bacterium
CCATATAAACAATTGGTCAGGTTCCTCCGCACGGTGTGTCGCAATGTCGTCGACGACCAGGTGTTCTCCCGTGCGACCAGCATGGCGTTCACCACCGTCATCTCTCTGGTTCCGCTGACCATGGTGGTGTTCTCATTCGGAGGATTCGACCAGTTCGGCACCAGCCTATTCAAAAACTTCAGCCATTTCCTCGTTCCCGAGGGCAACGAGGAAATGATCCGGGCTCTGGACACATTCACGAACAATGCCCGCCGATTGGGAGCATTCGGAACCATGCTCTTTCTGGTGGCGGCCCTGATGCTTCTGAATGCCACTGAGAATCATTTAAATTCAATATTCCGTGCCCGCGCCAGACGGGGAACGGTGCGTCGATTCGGTATGTATATCGCGGCGCTGGCTCTCATTTCCTTCATGTTCGGCTCGGGTTTCGGACCGATATCGGGTATGCTGGACGCATGGCAGAGGGTATCACCTCCGGGTCAGCAAGTGATCGGAGTCATACTCTCCATCCTTGGCACGATGATAGGGATGATGCTGCTTTTCACCCTTTTGTGTGATGCAAAAGTGCGATTTCGCAATTCCCTGGTCGGGTCACTCATAGGCGCTTTGGGCTTCCAGGCGGCGAAGTACGGTTTCACACTGTGGACCACAAAATCGGTACGGCAATCGGTGATATACGGCTCGGTGGTCTTCATTCCCAAATTGCTTATTTGGCTGAGTGTCGCCTGGGTTGTCTTTCTTATCGCCGCGGAAATTACCTATGCAAAACAGATTGGCGCCGGTCGAAAGACACCTCTCAAACCCGGAACTCCCGCCGATGAAACGGAAATCGGCTGGAAATTGTATCTGACACTGGCCGAGGACTTCAGATTGGGCAATCGACCTCCCGGATTGAAAGATCTGGCACACCGAATATCCGCGGACGAAAGACAGGTGGACACACTGTTGAAGCGTCTGGAGCTAGGAGGTTTGATTCACCAGGTGACTCAGCATCCCGTTGGTTTCCTCCCTGCCGTGGCTCCCGCCGACTTGAGCGCTTCACGAGTATTTGATGTCATTACGGGTTGGAGCGAGATTGACGGGAATACCGATATCGGCGATGCGACCAGGCTCATTCGCACCGGAATCAGCTCATCTTTGGGCAAGCGGTCCGTCCGATCCTTTCTAACCGAAGATAAGAATAGAAACGACTCGTGAAAAAAGGGGTCGTCTACACTCCGGACCACTGGGCCGATTGGGTCGTTGACAGGTTTCGCATTGCCGAAAAGTGGATAAATGGGGCGGTTGTCCTGGACCCTGGCTGTGGAACCGGAGCCCTGATGGCAGCCGTGGTTCGCAGAGCCCTGACCGCCGGTGCGGAACCCGATATCAACGATCTCCAGCGGCTGATCGGTATGGATGTGGATAAAGGTTCCCTGGACATTCTCGATGAGAATTTTCGTCAACGTTACCATTTGAAGCTGCCCCGGACATCCCTTATCCATGGCGATTTTGTCCTGGAAAACCCTGACATCCAAGCGGATATTGTACTGGCCAATCCACCCTGGGTCTCGTTCGGGGACCTGGACTCTAAACTCAAAGAGGCATACAAACCTGTCTACAGGAATTCAGGCCTCGTACCCAATCCGCGAACTCTGCTCTTGGGCGGCGCCCGAATCGACCTGGCCGCCCTCTTTGTCGCCCTATCCATGGAACGCCATCTTAAACAAAGAGGAGAAGGGCTGTTCTTTCTGCCCTCATCCCTATTCCGCGGAGAAGGCGCCCACGAGGCGCTGAGAAATATCGAACTGCCGGGGGGGCGTCGGCATCGACTGCAGGAAGTTTACGATATGGAAAAGAGTGCGCCGTTCCCCGGAGCGGGGACCCGTAAATGCCTGGCATACTTCCGAATGGATGCGCGCCAGGTGTGGCCGATCTCCTGGTATACGGCCGGACCGGGCGATACATGGGAAACCCGGGAAGCCCGCCCGATCGCGGAATCCGGTTCTCCACTCATCCCCTATTCTGTCGGTACACAGCCTCCTGTACCGCCTCGGATCAGCGTACCCGCGGGAACCAAACCGCGGCAGGGCGTCAATACCGGTGGTGCGTCCGCTGTCTTCATCCTGGAAGAAATGGAACCTCTCGAAGACGGTGTTGTCGGGGTTGTAAACAGGAACGGAACCGAAGGACGATTACCGGAATTTCTGGTCCACCCTTTGATGAACCCGTCAAGTTTCGAATCCGGAGACAAACCGGTGCCCGAAAGATGGATATTTCTTCCCTATAAGCGGAATGGACGTGTGATGAGCGCGGAAGAACTGAAATCCTATCCTGATGCCGCCGACTGGCTCACTCGGCACCGTACTCAACTGGAAGCGAGAAAGGGCGTGATGCTGGCGCGCTACGCATCAGGAGGAATATGGTGGGCACTCCTTGGCGTCGGCCCGTATGCATTCCAACCCTGGAAACTGGCGTGGGAGTCCTACGGCCGAAGTCGATTTGTTCCAATGCTGTTCGGCCCCTCAAAATACGGAATCTGGCAGGGAAATCAAGCCCTGCATGCGTATTTGAGTTTCAAGGAGGATGGAACCGCACGAAGTGTACTGGAAGATTTTCGATCACCGGTGCTGGAAAAATACCTCAAGAGCCTGGGTGGGGCCGAAACCAAAGGCTGGGCTCAGCCCGGACGGATTCAACGTGTCCTGATCCCCGACGCATCTATCCCGGCACATCAGAAACGATAACCGCCGAATAAAGAGACAGACAGCATTGTCCAACGCTGAGCTTCCGTGGAAAAATTCCACCAGCCGAGGCGGACGCCGGCGTAACCGTCGTCGAATCTCCATGAACCTTCCAGTCGATAATGAATAGTTTCCAGAAGCTCCTTGGCCGTAGAGGAATAGATACGGATCCCCCCTCCGAAAACAATATCCTCTAAAGACTCTGCATTCAGAAGATGAAAAAGAATCGGATCCGACAACCATAATCCGAGATAGAACGCCAGTGTTCTCTCCAAGGACAATTGTGCATCATCGATGGAATGAAGGGCCGCACCGACATCAATACCGATTTCCATCCGTGATGTGATGCTTTCCAGGAGAAATCCTCGGGCATTGAGTCCGAGGTCCAAAGAATTGAACAGAAGATCCGGATTCCCGGGAGGCCATGAGTAGCCGCTGCTTCGAAAATTCACCCCGAAACTTCGCCCGAGATAAGGCAGCCAGTACGCCAGATCCGTACCCAGAGATGCATAAAAGAACTCATTGGAACTCGACCAAGTGTTCAGTGACTCGGATTCCAGCGGATCTACCGCCAGAATTTTGACATCCACTTCTCCTCGAAACCGGTCCCGGTAACGCACGGGTTTGTTGATCTCGTCCCTATCACCCCTGTCTATGACGAATTTGGGTTCACCATTTTCCGGATCCTGGGTTTCATGCGATGGATCCTTCACATCCGCCGGGCGGCCTTCTTTCCATGAATCCTGGGCCTCATCAAGGGCCGCAAGTTCTATAATGGAGGACCGATAAGAGGCAATTCTGGGATCCGTGGGCTGGAGAGTCTCAGCCTGATCGAGAACTTCCAAAGCCTTCCGCCACTCGCCGTTTTCGGCAAATACAAGAGCGGATTCCAACAATTCATCCACTGTCGAGACGGCTGAAGAGCCATTTTCCTGGGCGGGTGCGGCATCAATCATTCCGAGGCAAATCGTGACGGAAAAAATGCTGATCAGGAAACGTCTTGTCATCAGGAAACCGATTTCCTCGTTATGGTGTCCCAAAGAACGGAGTGGGGAAAATCCCTGAAATATTCGCTCCAATTCCCTTCCAGGGTCGGTTTTGTGAGTTCTTTTTTCAAAATATCAAGGAACTGACTTTTCGGCATGTCCCGAGCACCGAAAGTCCCCAGATATGCGGTATGCTGCTGACAATCGATGAGCCCGAAATTTCGATCAAAAAGCGTTCCGGCCAGTGCGACGAAAGCCGACTTCGATGCATCGGGTATTCGCGCAAACATGGATTCCCCGTAATAACATCCTCCCAGGGACACACCATACAGTCCTCCGGCCAGTTCACCGTTGAACCAGGATTCGACGGAATGGGCATAGCCGAGTTCATGAAGAGCTTGATAGGCGTGCATCATGTCGTCGGTAATCCAGGTGCCGTCCTGATCCGGCCGTTGAGTTTCACGGCACCCTTGTATCACCCGAGCGAAAGCCTGATCGACGGTCCAGATAAATTTTTGCCTGCGAATCGACTTTTTCAGACTTTTTGAAACATGAAAGGTCTCAGGAACTATGACAAAACGAGGATCCAGACTCCACCAGAGGATGGGATTATCTTCGGAAAACCATGGAAAGATGCCTCGGGCGTAAGCCGAGAGTAGCATCTCCGGGGACAAATCTCCCCCGACGGCAACGATTTCTCCATCCGTCTCACGCGGGTCTGGAAATCCCACGTCAATGTAGCCGAGTCTGAACCCCTCGCTAACGTCCATCCGCCGCCGTCCGGACTTTGATTTCGTCCCCCTCGACGTCGGCGATAGCCTTTCCTCCCGTAGAAAGAGAACCGAAAAGGACTTCATCGACAAAGAACCCTTTAATTTTGTCCTCAATCAATCGAGCGATGTTTCTTGCACCGAACTCAGGCGAATAGCCTTTTTTTGCAATCCATGTAATGGCGGCATCGGTGACTTCCAATTTTACGCCCTTTGGATCCAGCATGAGCCGGAATGCATCGAGTTCTTTGCGAACGATGTCTTCCACCACATTCTTGCCGAGACGTTCAAATTTTACCACCTTATCCAGCCGATTGCGGAATTCAGGTGCGAAAACCCTTTCAATGGCGGTATCCAGAACCTCGTAGCTGAAATCACCGCCGCCGCCGAATCCGATGCGGGACTTTCCGATGTCTCTGGCACCGGCATTGGATGTCATGATAATGACAACATTCCGGAAATCGGCTTTGCGGCCCATATTGTCGGTGACGGTGGCATAATCCATCATCTGAAGCAGAATGTTGTAGATGTCCTGGTGGGCCTTTTCTATCTCGTCCAGAAGCAGCACGGCGTGAGGTGTTTTCCTGATTGCATCGGTCAGGATGCCCCCTTCCTCATATCCGACATATCCGGGAGGTGAGCCGATCAGTCGACTGACTGTATGTTTTTCCTGATACTCACTCATATCGAAGCGATGGAGCGGAACTCCCAATTCGTCGGCCAGACTTCGGGCGAGTTCTGTCTTGCCCACTCCGGTGGGACCGACAAAAAGGAAACTGGCCACTGGTTTGTCCGGATTGCGAAAACCGGCACGGGAACGTTTGATGGCCGCCGCGATATCATCAACGGCTTGGTCCTGTCCGAATATCCGGCCTTTAAGAGCTTCGGCGAGAGACATCAGCCTGTCGGTTTCTCCGGCACTGACTGTTTTTTCCGGAATCCTGGCAATACTCGCCAGGACTTTTTCGATATCCTCGACTCCCACAACGGGAAGAGATTCACGGCCGCCGGCAATCTTCTCCGACAGTTCTCGGTTGGTTGACTCGACGGGAAAAGCCGCGGTTTCATCCTTTTCCTGGAAAAGCTCGCCGGGTTCAGGGGTGGGCGGAACATCGTTTACCAAAGGTTCGGGGGCCTCCAGACGGCGCTCTTCATGCATCCTCTTCCAAGCGCCGGCCTCGTCGATGAGATCGATGGCCTTGTCAGGCAGATGTTTCTCATTCAAAAACTGATCGGAGAGATCGACGGCAGCCCGCAACGCCTCGTCTTCAAACACCACGCCGTGATGCACCTCATACGCCCCCCTTAACCCCAGAAGAATTTGGTAGGTTTCATCCCGGGAGGGTTCAAGAACATCAATACGCTGAAATCTCCGGGCCAATGCATGGTCCTTTTCGAAAAACTTCTTGAATTCGTTGTAGGTCGTCGACCCGATACATCGGATTTTCCCGGACATCAAGGCCGGCTTGAGAAGGTTGGACGCGTCCATACTCCCGCCTGATGTCGCCCCGGCTCCGATCACCGTATGAATCTCATCAATGAACAGGATAATGTTCTCTTTATCCTCCAACTCAGTCAGGACCTGTTTGATGCGCTCTTCGAAATCACCCCGATACCGTGTGCCGGCCAGCAGCGTTCCCATATCCAGAGACCAGATGCGATATCCTTTGAGGAATCGCGGAACACGACCCTCGATAATCTGACGCGCCAATCCTTCGGTAATCGCCGTCTTTCCGACTCCCGGTTCACCGACGTGAATCGGGTTGTTCTTCAGTCGCCTGCTGAGGACCTGCATCGTCCGTTCCAATATGTCTTCCCTGCCGATAAGAGGCTCCAGTAGACCCTCTTCGGCTCGAGCGGTCAGATCGGTGGCATACTTCTCCAATGCGCCGGATCGTTTTTTCTTGACCCGTTCTCCACTGTCTTCCAGCGCCTGTTCCATTCCACCCTGAACATCATCGGCCGACTCGGCCTCAGAATCGTCTTCATCCCCACCGGATAGGCCATGGGACACCACTTCCAGGAGACGTATACGGTTCACACCGGCTTTTTTCAAATAGTAGGAAGCATAGGAACGGTCCAGATCATAGATGGCCACGATTAAATCCGAAGCCGTGATTTCTTCCTTGCCGGCGCTGGTCATGTGCAGAACAGTCCGCTCAATGACATCCTGCCAGCCTTCGGTCAACATGGGTTCGGTATCCTTGACCGATTCCATGTGCTTGGCAAAATAAGTCTCCAGATTTTCCCTCACCTCATCGGGATCGGCATCGCACTCTTCCAGAATGATTCTCGGTGATTCAAAAACCAAGGCGGTATAGAGCAAATGTTCGGGAGTAATATATTCATGGCCCTTCTCCTTGGCTTCGTTATATGCGGAATTCAGGATTCCCTGGACTTCTTCAGTCGGTCTCATTATTAAGCTTTCTCCAAAACGGTCTTGAGCGGAAACTCACGTTCCCTTGCTGCCTGGGTGACTTGGGCCACTTTGGTCCGACCGATATCGTAAGGATAGATACCGACCATACCTCGTCCCTTATTATGAACTTCGAGCATAATTTTCGTCGCTTCAATGGGCGCCTTGTGAAAAATAGACACCAATATTTCCACGACGAAATCTCTGGGCGTATAATCGTCGTTCAGCAACACCACTTTCCACATATCGGGTTCCTTAAGTTCTTCCCGTATATTTTCCAGTACGTCGCTGTTGCCGTATTCTTTCGGATCTTTAGCCATACCCTAGGAATTTACGACTTTAGTACAGGACTATCAACGTCAAACTTCGGAGCGACCATTTTTCCTTGCGTCAACAATAAGCGCCTCTTTGGTTTTACAAAGAATGGCCGCTGCGCTATCATGGTGGAGAGTGATTCTCGGGAGGCACATGATGAAACGAATCGTAGTCCTAACCACCCTTATACTTGCCGCAGCCATGGCTATAGGCGCCTCAGAACTGTTCTTTGATGCTTTGTCTGAGGCCCAGCGATACGATCTCGCCGACGCTTACAATCGTGTCGCAGACAGATATGATGAACTTGACGATCAGCAGAAAGCCGACGCCTTCAGAGCGATGGTTCAGATTATTTTTCCAGGTTTCGGTGAAATTGAGCGACCTGAGGAGCCTCCCGAACCGGCACGTCCCCAGCGTCCGGAACCTGTAAAACCCGATCCGGCCGGTGAAGCCGCATCTCGATACTATTTCACCAAGCTGCTGAGAGGAATATTTAATGAAAATGTCTCTCTGACGCTTTCGGTGGCGGCGGAAACGTTATACCTTCCGCTTTATGATTCGGGTGTAGACAAACCGACAATCGCCGCTGAAATGGAATGGTTTTTTAAGAACTACGACATCACCAAGCTGTCCCCCTACGATATATTCAAGATGGACGGAATCGTCACGACGCCTCTGGACAACGGCTATTGGAGACTGGACGTAGAAACTCAGGAAGAGTTTGCCGATGCGATGCCCACCGTCACCTTCTGGGCGGAAAAAATGGGATTTTATTTCCGGGAATTCCCGGAAGGCTGGCGCCTAGCGGCGATCGGTCCTGTTGCGTAGCGATTCGAGGATCACCAACCGGGATTTTGGGAAAAATCCCGGGCGCAAGTTTCTGACGTAACCGCAACTGGGTGGTAAATAGCGCGCGAACAGAGCGCGCCATATCGTGATTCGGCGGCAGCGAGGGTAGACCGTCAGCCTTCGCTTATACACTTTGCACTGCATCGTATTCTCGTCCAGCCAAGGACACGGATTGGAGATGTCCAGAATCCAGGAACCGTCGGCCTGACGGATTTTTTCATAGCAGCACAGCCCGCAGCGGTGACAATGTGACTCCCAGTTTTTCATCATTGAAGGGGGGCAAACGTGCCAGATTCGTCGCGTCCGCTCTTATTGATGTACACCACCTCAACCGAAACAGGCAGGAATTCCCGGCCAAATCCCGCCGAACGGGGTGTTCTCCAAACGACGGTATATCGGCCGATGCTCGTGTTCCGTAATTCATCGACGATAATGCCGCTGCCCTCCGGTCGGTACATATAACTTGAGGTTCCGCCGGTCTGGTCCGCGATGTATTCCAGTTCGGGACTGTTGGAACCCGGCTGCCCATACACCACATGGAAGATAATGCCGTTGTTGGCCATAAGTCGTGCGGTTTCCACCAGACCATAGGTGTCGAATGCCGTCGCCGGCGGCTCGTCATTCACGAACGCAACAACAGCCTTCCGATTTCGGACCGGTACGATTCGCGTCGCCGCCAGTCTGAGTGCGATATCCCACGCGACGGGACGATTCCCCGCCGGACTATTCAGGAGTTCCGTAAATGCCGTCGCGCCTGCATCGGATCTGATATCATGAACGACCGGGTCCGTTCCCGCATCCACCAGTGAAAACGTATCACCGGCCCTTAAAGCGCCGGTCAGGTCTTCCACACCGATCATCAGCCCGCGAACGTCGTTCTCATCTCCCGACAAATCGGTCACCGCAACAACCGAAACCTGATCATCCTCAGACGATCTCCAATCGAGCTCGGGAGACCCAAGTGACAGATCACCGTCGAAAACACGAAAATTCGTGGCGTCCAGTCCGGATATGGGATGACCCTTTCTATCCCGCACCGTGAGGTTCACGACAATTTCCGGATATGCATCCGCCTTGACGCTGTCTAGGGTGATGTCCAAGCCCCCATAAAGGGTGGAAAGCGGCGTCAGCAGGACGATTCTGTCCGAGTCAAAATCACACACCGCCAGATTGCCGTTTTCGTCAGGCTGAACTGTTGTGATACGATGATTCCCGGATCCCAGACTCGCTTCCAGAGTCATTGCGCCTGAAACCAAATCGATCTTGTAGACATCCGCACCATCGGCAACCAGCAGATCTCCTTCGTAGATCGCCAAGCCTTCGGGGGATTCAAGTCCTTCCTCCACCAGAGGTCCCAGATAATTGCCGGAAGGATCGAACACATCGACACTGCCTCTCAAAGAGTCCGAAACATACACCCGTTCACCGATGCTGGCAATTCCCGCCGGACCATCGAAACCACGAAAACGTCCGCCCGCCTCCAGGTTTAGAACATGCCGGCCGTCCAGACTCCATTTGGACACTCTGCGGTTCCCCCAGTCGCTGACGTACACAAAATTGCCGTCCGGAGAGAGCGCCATATATTGAGGCCCCAAAAATTCGTCAGGGCCGCGGCCGGCCTGACCCCAGGTTTCCAAGCGGTAGCCTCGGTCAAATTTGCCCAGTGACAGCACAGAGATACGATCGGCCTGAAACTCACTGACCAGCAGCCGTCCGTCACCTGTTGTCAGAATGTCGAATGGCCGGTCAAAACCTTCCACACCGCCTTCGTACCGTTCGACGAACGTCCCATTGGGATCGATTCGTATCAGATCACCGCCGGCATACGAAGAGACCAGCAAAGAACCCGAACCATCACCGGCAATGCGCGCTGCTGCGGGACGTTCGAAGTAGAGAACATCTCCGTCTCGTCCGTGGAATGACACCAGGGGTATCCACTCATCCTCAACGGGAATTTCCTCTTCACCGCTAAGTCGCCGACGGAGCTGTTCGGATCGATTCATCAATGACATCGAGGCCAAATCGTCCTGTGCCAAATCATCCCAAATGGCGAGAGCTGCGTCTTCCATTCCCGATTTCCAATAGGAGCGGCCCAGCCATTCCCGGATTCTTGCATCAGTAGGATTCAGTGCAAGAGCCCGTTCCATGGCCAGAAGGGATTTCCCGGGCAAGCCATCGTTATAGGAAACCACTCCCCAGCGCCATTCTTCCAGAGCTTGGGAGCTTTCCAGACTCAGTTCCTGTCCAAATGCCGTGGGAAGGGAGAAAGTCACCGACACCAGCATGATGCCGATTCGGACTATTGTTCGACTAAAGATCCGGCTGCTCATGAGTTCTCACGGCCTCCAGGTGGCTTTTAATGATTTCATCATCGGGACGATCCGACAAGGCTTCAGTGAGATAGCGGACCGCCTCCAGTGGTTTGCCGGCTCGAAAAAGGGCCCAGCCCAGTGAATCACGATATGCGGCGTTATCGGGATCGCGTTCCAGGGCTTTTCGACAGAGGTCAACAGCCTTCTGCGGATCCTCTCCGCTATCCGCCAGAAGATAGCCTAAACCGTTCACCGCGTTGCTGTTCTCCTGATCCAGACTGATCGCTTCCTGATAACTTTCCAGGGCGAGATCCGTGCGGCCGCGACGCCACTGGCAATAGCCCAGTGCGGCCCAGGCTTGGGGGGAAAAGAAACCTTCCTGGAGCAGCTCCCGCAGATTGTTTTCCGCTCCCTCGATATCATCGGCTTCCACCATCAGCCAGGACAGGAGCATTCTTGCCTGGTAGAGGCGAGCCAGATGAACCTCATGTCGTATCACTTGCCTCAGAAGCCCGATGGCCTCTTCCCTCTCGTCAAGCCTCACATGACAAAGGCCCATGTAGTAGGCCAGTTCGGAATCCTCCGCCGGATCGGTTTCTTCGGATAAGAATGACTCCAGTGCGGCCGCGTATCGCCCTTCCTTATAGAGCTCCAGTCCGTCTTCCCGGAAATTCACGCTCATGTACCCCTCCATTCCATCGTATCATGAATGGGCGCGATTGGGGCCAGAGTGGGTTCGGCGTTCACAAGACTTAAGGATATCTCTCCATCCATAGCCGATCGCGTATCGGTTCCCTCCTCATCGGAAGACTCGATGGAAGCCGGCTGGAAAAACCAATAATCACCACCTCTGGGAGACCGAAAACACACCATCTCATCCAGATATCTCCTCCGACCGGGGCGAGTCATCTTCGGCACGCATCCGGAATTAAGAATCGGAGGGAGGTTGAGATTGATAAATCCGTTCTCTGTCCATAGGCTGAATAAATTTTCCAGGTTTTCGGAGATGAACCTCGCGGCAGGATTGTAATCCCAGGGGCCCGTGAGTGTGGCCAGGGATGCCGCCATTGAGGGGACGTTGTGCAGAGAGGCTTCTCTGGCCGCCGCGCAGGTGCCGGAATACACGATATCGGTACCCAGGTTGGGGCCTTTATTGATTCCTGAGATGACAAAATCCGGAGAAACCGGAAGAACAGCCTGCAAAGCGATATTGATACAATCCGCAGGAGTTCCGCGAACCGAAAATCGTTTGTCCCCATGCTGAAGAACCTTGATCCCCTCAAGGAGGGTAATGCCATGGGAAGCTCCGCTCTTTTCCCTGTCGGGCGCCACAACCCACAAGTCATGGTCGTTCCCCAGAACACGTTCCAACACCTCCAGTCCGGGAGCGTCCAGACCATCGTCATTCGTCAGCAGGAGTGTCATAATTTCAGGATTCGGTCAGATGAACCCGAGCGCCCTCTCCGGGGTGAACGGGAAATACGCTGGCTTTGAAACCGAAGATGCGATCGTACTCTTCCATGCGTTCCTCGTAATTCTTGAGGAGATGGCTGTCTATAAGAGTCACGGTACAACCGCCGTAGCCGCTTCCGATCATACGGGAACCGTAGACACCTTCGGTTTCCACCGCCCGCTTCGCCAGCCAGTCAAGTTCGGGACAGGATATTTCCAGGAGGTCCCTCAGGCTTTCATGGGATCGAAAGAGAATGCGGCCGGCCATAGAAAATCGCTTGTCATTGAGCGCTTTTCTGAAGTCTTTGATGCGTACATTCTCCTTGATGATATGAAGACAAATCCTACGGGATCTTTCGCTCAATCCTTCGACGGTGCTCGAAAGATCGTCCTTGGAAAGATCACGGAACAGCAATCCTGAGTCTCCGATGTCCAAAGCGTTGATGCATTCCTGACAGGAATGTTCCAGGGCGGCTTTCTCATCGTCTCGCATACTTTCAGTGACTCTTGAATCGGTTACCATCAGAACGACCGGCTCTCGGGGAAACTCAGGATATTCCACTTTGAGGCTGCGAATATCCAGAAGGGCCAAGTGGTCCGCTTTGGCATAGAAGGAAACCATGGGAGATCGGATTCCTTCATGAAGGTTCATGAATCGACTCTCGGATGACCTGGCAGCCTCGATTATCTGGGCATCTGAGATATCCAGGTTGAAGAATTCTTTCATGGCACACACAGTCGCCACGGTCATCGCGGATGAGGAAGCCAGTCCGATGCCCATGGGAACTTCGCTGAAAAGAGTCAGGTTCAGCCCTCGGATATTGAAACCCATGTGGATGAGAGCGTCGATCACTCCTTTACTGTAGTTTGCCCATCGATCTTCTCTCTTATATTTAAGCCCGGCGATACTTGATTTCTTACGTTCGTTGAGATTTGCCGAAAAGAACCGGAGGGAATTATCCTCTCTATGTGAGGCGGCAATATAGAAGCGACGGTCTATCGCCAATGACAGGACGTACCCCTGCCCCACTTCGCTGTGTTCTCCGAGTAAGTCGATTTTTCCCGGTGCGCTTGTGATAACGGTGGGTCTTTCTCCGTATTCTTTCTCGTGCTGCGCCGTAATTTGGTCGATCAAATGAGCCCGCCGTCTCTTATGAATATGCCCTAAGGCTAATCAAGATTTTACGCCGAAGTGCCTAGGTAATCAAGAAAAGCCTTTCATTTTAGAAATCTTGGATCCGGAGGGAACAAGAAAAAAGACCGATCCGTCGAGGATCGGTCTCATACTGCTGTTAAAACGCAGCTTAAGACTTGGATTTAATTCCGTACTTCTTGTTGAAGCGCTCAACTCGTCCGGCGGTATCGACAAGTTTTTGTTTACCGGTAAAGAAAGGATGACAGTTGGAACATATTTCCACCTGCAGATCGCCTATCGTCGAGAAGGTATCGAAGGAATTGCCACATGCACAAGTCACGTGAGCAGTTTTGTAATCAGGATGGATGCCGTTCTTCATTTCGTTTGTCCTATGCTATCGGGGATACGCTATAAATCTCGCGAGCCCGAGGTATTCATTCCCTTGAGAAACGCCTCATTATTCTTGGTCTTCCGAATCTTGTCAACGATCATCTCGGTGGATTCCAGGTCATCCATGGGACTCATGACTTTACGCAGCACCCACATCTTATTCAATTCTTCTGTTGTGAGGAGCAAATCTTCCTTACGAGTGCTGGACTTCTTCACATTGAATGCAGGATAGACCCTCTTGTCCGCCAGTCGACGATCCAGCGAGAGTTCCATGTTGCCGGTTCCTTTGAACTCCTCAAAAATCACCTCGTCCATTCGACTGCCTGTCTCAATCAAAGCCGTCGCCACGATCGTGAGGCTTCCTCCGTTCTCAATATTTCTTGCCGCACCGAAGAATCGCTTGGGTTTGTGCAGGGCATTGGAATCCACACCACCTGAGAGTATTTTGCCGCTGGTGGGAACGGTCTGATTGTAGGCCCGGGCTAAACGGGTAATGGAATCCAGAAGGATAACAACATCTTTCTTATGCTCTACAAGCCGGCGTGCTTTTTCCAGAACCATCTCGGCAACCTGGACATGCCTGGTGGCCTGCTCGTCGAACGTGGATGCGATGACTTCACCCTGAACACTTCTCTGCATGTCCGTCACTTCCTCCGGGCGCTCATCAATTAACAGGACAATCAGATACACATCGGGGTGATTTTCGGTAATGGAGTTTGCAATTTTCTGAAGAATGATGGTTTTACCGGATTTCGGCGGTGATACAATCAGTCCCCGCTGACCCTTACCGATGGGACAGAAGAGGTTGATGATACGTGTCGACGGATCGCCGGCGCGATTTTCCATGTTCAACCGCTCCGTCGGGTAAAGCGGAGTGAGATTTTCGAAAGAAACCCGTGTCTGGGCCACCGAAGGCTCATCGAAGTTGACGCTGACAACCCTGAGCATGGCAAAGAAACGTTCGCCTTCCTTGGGAGATCTGATCTGTCCGTATACAGTATCACCGGTTTTCAGGTTGAAGAGTCGAATCTGGCTGGGGGAGATATAGATGTCGTCGGGGCCGGGCAGGTAGGAGTTCTGAGGAGACCTCAGGAAACCGTATCCGTCAGGCAGTATTTCAAGGGACCCGTAGGCGTATATAACGCCGCCTTTGTCGATATGTGTTGTCAGAACCTGGAAGATGAGTTCCTGTTTTTTCAGGGGGATGAGATCTTCTCTCTTCAAACCCAGATCTTCGGCCATTTCCCGCAACTCGGGCATGGTCATCTTGGAGAGATCGTTGATAAGGATCTTTGGTGCGTCAGGGTCGTGGCTGGGACCCTTTATCTGCCGATTCTGGCCCTTTTTTCCCCTGCGGCGAGACCCGCCCGTATAATTCTCCGTTTCGGCTGTTTTTTTTAGTGGTTCACCGGGAGTCATGATGCCGTTCCCGTTGTCGTTTTTCTGGGAATCGGCAGCCGACTCCTTTTTTTCCACTTTCACTTTTTTGCGAACCTTGACTTTCGCCGGAGAATCGCCGCTGCTTTCCAGAATTTTGGCGTTTTCAGGGGCCGTGTTTACGGTAGCTTCCTCGTTTTCGCCGTCCGAGGTTGGCTCTGCATCAGAGACAGAATCCTCTCCAGTCGCAGCTTCCCCTTGCTCTTCATCGACTTTCGGCTCATCTTCCCTCTTTTCCGGTTCGAGTCCAACCTCTTCAATTGACGAATCATCCCCCTGTTCGTCGTCGTTGACAGCCTTTATGACTATGGCTTTCTTTCGACCCTTGGCCTTGCCGACCGCGGTTTTGGGGGTTTCTTCCTGTAAATCAAGTTCGCTCTGCGCGGGTGAAATATCCGACACGAGTAGATCCTTCCTATTTGCTCATCACCATGTTGACCGCGGGAACGACGCTTTTAGGACCGTTCGATGCGCATGGATTAAATTGTTCTGATTATCAAACCTGCCGGCGATGCCGGTAGGATATTATTTGTACTGACTTGAGCAACAGAGCAAGTCCGTCACACCACTTCCAATATAGTCAGAGCTCACCTAAACTGTCAAGCTCGTCGTGTTCACCAATATGCTGGATCATGTCCTCCAGACCGTGCAAGGCAAATTGGACCGTCTGTCGGCGTACCGACGCTCTGTCTCCTTGAAAATGAAATAATTTCGCCGTGACATTGCCGATAGGACTGCACCAGGCGATCCACACTGTTCCTACCGGTTTCTCCTTCGTTCCTCCATCCGGGCCGGCAATGCCTGTGACGGCAACACTCCAGTCGGCGCCGCTGAGATTTTTCACACCCCAGGCCATGGACTTGGCGACTCCCGAGGACACAGCACCTTCGTCCCTAAGGATTCCGGCATCCACATTGAGTAAGGATATTTTCGCCTCATTGTCGTAACTGACAATACCACCCCATACAACGGCCGAACTGCCCGGTACGGAAGTCAGTTCGGCGAGTATGCCTCCACCGGTGCAGGATTCGGCGGCGGCCAATCGTTCACCGCGTTCTTTCAGAAGCCTGATCAGATCGACAATATCAACCGACACGGGGAAGCGACTTCTTGAGCCTGTCCAAGGGCATGGAAAATATATCGACTCCGCCGGGATCGGCGAGCATCTCGCAACGCCCCTGAATACCGGTTCCTTCGGCCATGACGAGGCTGGGGCATCGTATATTCCCCGAGATGCTCCCGCCTGGAAGCAATTCCAACCGTTCGGTGGCGATAACATCACCTTTGATGACACCGCCGACAATCAGACTCCCAACATGGATATCGGCAACAACCTCGGCGCCATTCTCAATGATGAGGAATCCCGGGGATTCAATCGCACCTTCAAAGCGTCCGTCAATTTTGAGAGAATCCTGGAATTTGAGTATCCCGCTGAATTTGGTCTCGCCGCCTAGGACTGTTCGTGCCCTATATACGGGGTTTTCAGTTCTTCGCGGCATACTATTTCGTCGTCATCTGGAAAATGCCGTCCCACCCCTCGGGCGGCGGATTTTCAATATAATGCTTGCATCGAGTGCCAAAGATCTTGGACGGTTCGTCCGATGGGTCCAACGCGTAGGCAGCCTTGAATTTCTCCAGTGCCGCTTTAAAATCCCTCGCCTTGTATAATTCCCGACCTTCGGCGAAAAGTCGAAGGACTTCGCGCTTGGTATCGGTAATCATGCGGGTTCTCCCTCGCTTTCGTGGAGTTCCCGAAAATGTTCGCGGAATCGTTCTTCCAGCTCATGCATGGAAAGTTCGGCTTCCCTGACATTGCCTTCGGTCTTTTGGAGATCTTCGACTTCATCCTCGAGACCTCCAAGGGCAGCCAGCGTCTGTTCCGCTTCGGCAACGACTTGCTGCTTGAAGCTCTCAACGGATTTCCGATCGGAAACATCCAGAGATCTTGCCGCCTCCATTAATCCCAGCACCGGAGCCTTCAAATGTTCGGTAAAATATATCAGGGATTTATTGAGAGAGTCGGTCAGCGCCAACCTCTTTTCCCGGAGAACCACCTGCCGGGAAAGTTCATGGTTTCTCAGAACCGCACGAATTCTTGCCAGAACTTCGGAAAAATTGAACGGCTTGATGATGTAGTCGTCGATACCTAATTCAAAGCCCTCAATTTTATCTTTCACGGCATCCATGGCCGAAAACATGATAATGGGGATATCCCGGTATTCGGCGTACGCCTCATCCCTTTTGAGCAGCTTTGTCAGTTCCCATCCGGTGAGCCGAGGCATGATGTTATCCAGGATGATGAGATCGGGAACGTGCTCCCGAATCATCTCGAGTCCCTCTTCTCCGTCTACCGCCATAAGGACTTCAAAGCCGAGGCGTGTCAACATAACGTCGAAGAAGTCGAGATTGATCTGTTCATCATCGATGATGAGAATCTTATTCTTATCCATAAGTCTTTGCTATTGTCCCCCGATTCACCGCCGCAGTCAAGAATAGATGTCGAGGGCCGGCACGGAAGGGTGCATCGAAGTCGCTCCACTGCAGTCGTTTGAATGCAAAACAAAACCCCGTCGACTTCGACGGGGCTCCCTTTGGTGCAGTTCTGCTTAGTGCCTGAGATTCCAGGCCATTTTTTTCAGCTCTTTCCCCGGACGAAACACCGTAACGCCATGAGTTTTCACGGGTACGATTTCCCCCGTTTTGGGGTTCCGCGCCTTCTCCCGGCCTTTACGGGTGCGTATCTCAAAAGTACCAAAGCCGCGGAGTTCAACCACCCGATCCTCATGAAGGGCATCTTTCACCTCTTCAAAAAAAGAATCGATGACGCCGTGAATATCTTTACGGCTGATCCCGGATTTTTCATAGATATGTTCTATGATTTCGGCCTTGGTCATCTTATTCTGATCAACATTGTCGGCCATCGGAATCTCCCTTCTTCAAGATCGAAAATCGTTCAGCTTTTTTGACGGTTAAGCCAGGGCATCAAGCCTTTTATGCATTCGAGATTTCTTTCGTGCCGCTGTATTGCGATGATAGAGACCCTTACCGGACGCCGTATCAATCAGCTTGACGAAATCGGCATAGGCGGACTCGGCAACAGCTTTATCTTTGCCGGCAACGGCAACTTCAAATGTCTTGACACTGGTTCTGACCTGGCTGCGTATACTCCGATTGTGAATACGACGCTTAAGACTTTGTTTATGCCGTTTTGCGGCATCTTTAGAATTGGGCAATTGTAGCTCCCTCTCTGTTCCATGTCCCGGTAATTTCGGAACTTTCTAAAATAACTAATACCAGATAATCCTTTTCCCGTCAAGGTTTAAGGAGAATCATCAGGTTTATGTCCGGTCTAGTTGAAGTCCCGAGGACGACGCTCTTCTCTTTTGCATTTCTCACAATATGCGAAATGCTTCATCCGGCCGCTGGCGAATACCGACCGCATCTTGATCTCTCCGCCGCACGGGCAGGCGAATTTATGGGTACCCGATATGGTTCGCGCGTTTTTACTGACTCCGGCCATGGGTCTACTCCTTGGAGGTTTGCTCGGGTATTCCGAGGGTTACTCCTATAATTATTTGGCGGACCGATATTAACAAAACGGTCCATTAGATGTCAACCTGGGACGGCGGTTTCGCCGACTGCATCTTCCGTTATGATTCTCCAGCCGCCGCCGTCTTTCCGTTTCAGCCTGGATGAGGGAATATCCAAATGCCTCCCTTCAGAGGCGATCAAATGAACTTTTCGCGTAAAAACATTTATCTCCGTCACCTTATAGCTGACGCCCTCATGTGTGATGCGGCTGCCTTCCCTGGGAAGATTTTTTCGTTCAGTCGAGTAATGATCGTGTTCGAAGGCCAAGCAGCACAGCAGGCGGCCGCATGGACCTGAAATCTTCAAGGAGTTTAAAGACAGGTTCTGTTCCTTGGCCATCTTGATGGAAACCGGCGAGAGTTTGTCGGTGAGTCCGTGGCAGCAGTATTGGCGGCCGCACACGGCGACGCCGCCGACAACTCGAGCCTCATCACGAACGCCGATCTGACGCAGTTCGATCCGCATTTTAAAATGTGAAACGAGATCCTTTACCAATTCACGGAAGTCGATTCGATTTTCCGCCGTGAAAAAAAACATCACCTTGGATTCGTCCAAAATGTAATGAGCCGAAACCAATTTCATCGAGAGTTTCAGCTTGGCGACTTTCTCACGGCAGATTTTGTAGGCAATTCCCTCGCGGCGGCTGTAGTCTTCCCGCAGTGCCAGATCTTCGTCGTTAGCAATCCGATCGATCCTGCGCACATGTTCAGCGTCGATACCGGCCTTATCGGCAGCGGGTCCAAGTATTCTGGCCATATCCAGGCCGTATCGAGTCGAGATAACCACGAAGTCACCCCGTTCTATTTTTATACCCTCCGGAGGAGAACAGTATTCAAAATCATTGGTCGGGACAATTCTGGCTCGCCAAATATTCTCGGGCAGATCCTGAAAATCAGGTTTCACCGAGGATCCGCCGCGTGTTCCCTTATCTTTATTCGATCCATGTTTTTCCTTTCTCATGCCGTCTCTCTCAACCCGTTATATCTACGAGCATACCGTGAATTTCATCAATACGCCGCAGGATCTCCAGTTGATCAATCTGATTCTTCAGGACATGGGCGGCAAGACTTTCCAATCGTTCGTCGACTACACGTATAATGACATACTTTTTCTGCTGCATGGTGCGCGGATTTCGAATACCCAGAGCCTCGTCGGTTTCCAAACCGTTTTCTATCACATAGCGTAAAAAACGTCGAACAGCCTTCTTATATCCGTTCATCGGCCCGAACACCGGATCCCTTTTCAGTGCTTCTCCTGCCACATGGACATCATCCAGCAGACCTTCGACCGTTTCGGTTCCGTCCAGAACGGGAAGAGAGACGGTACTGAGGATTGAATCAGCCTCAGCTTTCTCATCGGCTCCCTCCAGAACACTGCGAAAAGCCACTTCAGTTTTTTTTGAAGATTTGGCTTTCTCAGAGTCCTTTTTCTTTTTAAGACGAATATCAAGTGACGAGCCGATTTGACTGAGCCGCTCGATGTCCATCACTGCATTAGAGTCCTGGAGACGGGGTCGCGATCGCCGCGGGTCGTCGGGAGTCCCAATCGACGGAAAAAAGCCCTTCCCCTCCGGCAGGAGCGGTGGCCAAGACTTTCGCATCCTCCGATACGGTGCAATGACCATTGAGCAGAACACCTTCCTCGACGATCAGCTGGGGAGAACGGATATTTCCGATGACGACACAGGTGGATAAGAGAACAATTTTTGATTTTGCCTTGATATCACCTTTAACTATTCCGCCGACAACCACCGTGTCGGCTTCAATCAAACACCTGGCCCTTCCGCCTTTACCGACGAGAACTCGACCTTCTGTTCGAATGTTGCCTTCGAAATCGCCGTCAATGCGCAGAAGCCCTTGGAGATCCAGGTCTCCACGAAATCGGGTTCCCTCTCCGATAATGGAGTTGATCAGGGCTTGAGTCTTTGTCATTTCGTCCATGTTCCCCTGTCTTTACTGATACCTTTGAAGTGATGTCGTGATGTTCTGCAGGGATCCGTCCGGATTGGTCATATTGAGGAACTTGATGGGATCCACGAGCTGAGTTCCGATCATCACCTCATAATGAAGATGAGGACCGGTGGATTGTCCCGAACTTCCCATCGTACCGATGACATCCCCCTGACTGATTGTCTGGCCGACGTCGACCAATTGGCGCTGCATGTGAGCGTATCGGGTTTTAAAGCCGTACCGATGCTGAATGTCGACGTAGTAACCGAACCCGTTGGGGTCAAATTCTTTTTTTACCACTTTACCGTCGGCCGTTGCCATGATGGGAACTCCGTATCCGAAAGCCAGGTCCACGCCTCGATGGAGATACCAATACTTGCCGAAGGGATGGATGGACGGGCCGAAAACCTGGGTCACCCAGCCCCTAACTCCTTGGAGCGGCCAAATCGTCGGAATATCGGAAAGAAGATCTTTCTGACCGGCAAGAACCAGTCCGATATCTTCCAACTCGGAAACC
>JARGFR010000041.1 GCA_029210985.1 Spirochaetaceae bacterium
TATTCAGATGGGGATTGTCGGACTCGGAATCCAGCACCAGACCGGAGGATTCGGTTTCTATATCGACGAAGATAGGGTCGCCCAGGAGTTGGAAAGGGGAGCCGGGAACGCCAAATACCGTGAGGATCTACACGACGTCTTAACGTATTGGAAGGCACGAAATACCAATGTAAAAGTCCTGGGAAACATGCCTGAGGATATCCGTAAGGCCCTGGTATCGGATCAATGGCGAACCATGCCTCTGCCGGCCTCACCCATACTCCGGATGGCCGGTGCGTATGTGGATTTTGACAAATTGGTTTGCATCGGCATACCGGGCCTTCGGGATGAAGTTCGATATTATCGGGAAGGGGCCGCCGCGGAAGGCGGTGATGTTGTCCTGTTCGATTCGATGCTGGACGTGCTGGAGCTGGTTGCTGAGGTCTGCATTTTTTACTCGGAACAAGCCCGGACTCTGGCGAGCCAAACCGACAGCGAGACGCGCCGTGAACAATTGGTTCGGATTGCCGACGCACTGGATGCCGTCCCGGTCAGGAAGCCCGGATCGATGCTGGAAGCTCTTCAGCTTGTCTGGATTTACGGCATCATGGGTCCGCTGATTGAGTACGGCCGTCTGGATGAATATCTGGGAGACCTCTACGTCCATGATGTGGAGAGGGGCATCATCACTGAGGAAGACGCCGTCGAGCTTCTGCGCAGCTTCTTCAGGCTGATTGATCATCTGGACTGCGAGACAGACGGCCGGGTTATTGTGGGCGGCTACGGCAGGAGAAATCCGGAGAATGCGGACCGGCTTTCTCTGCATGCCATTGAAGCCTGCCGAACGGTGAAGGAGGTTCTTCCTCAGTTCACCCTTCGATTTAATAAGGAAACCCCGTCGGAAGTCTGGGACGCCTCGATGCGCTGCATCGAAGAAGGCCGTACGTACCCACTGCTGTACAACGATGATGTACTCGTGCCCGGCGTGATGAACGCCTTTGATGTCGGCCGTGAAATGGCCGAAACCTACATGCCTTTAGGCTGCGGAGAAATTGAGTTCGACCACCACAGTATCGGAACACCCAGCGGGTCCATGAATACCCTTAAAATTCTCGAACTGGCCATGCGGGGAAACTACGAACCCATGACCGGATGGCATCTTGGACCGGAAACCACGCCCATCACCGATTGCCGGACCATTGACGAGTTCATGGATCATTATAAAGCACACCTGAATTTCTATATCGAAGCCCAGGCGAAGTTCGAGAAATACGAGTACGAAATCACCGGGAAAATGCACCCGTTCATGATGGTGACGATGCTCTACGACGGATGCCTGGAACGTGGTAGGGCCATATTCAACGGCGGCTGCGCGTATCTGGCCGGAACGCTGGAGATGTACGGGAATGTGAATGCCGCCAACAGCCTGGCCGCCATGAAGAAGCTGGTTTTTGAAGAAAAAGTCCTCAGTGCCCAACAGTTGATGGACGCCATGGATGCCAATTTCGTCGGACATGAAAGACTGCGGAAGCTCCTCATGGATGCGCCCAAATACGGGAATGACGACGACTATGTTGATTCCATTTTCACCGGTCTTCACGATTATCTGAACGAGACAACGAAACGCCAAGCCGAAAAAGTGGGATTGGACAGTTATCTGTCGGTCACCATCAACAATGCGCAGAACACCACACTCGGGCGATTGGTCGGTGCGACACCGGATGGGCGAAAGGCCGGGACACGGATGGCGAACGCCAACAACCCGTCCCCCGGGACAGACAAGAACGGTCTGACCGCCATGTTGAATTCGATACTAAAACCACGGCACGACAATCATGCGGGCATGGTCTCCAACATCAGATTCACCAGGGAAACTTTCAGCGGTCATCCCGAAAAAACCCAAGGCCTGCTGGCTGATTATTTCGATCGGGGTGCCGCCCACGCCATGATTACCGTGGTCGGTCAGGACGATCTGAAAAACGCCATGGTGCACCCTGAGGAATACAGTGATCTGATCGTGCGTGTCGGCGGATTTTCGGCAAGATTTGTTGAGCTGAAGAAAGATGTTCAGCAGGAAATATATGACCGAGTCACATACTGACATACCCACCGCATCGATATTCGACATTCAGCATTTGGCGCTGGATGACGGACCCGGGATTCGGACGAGTATCTTTTTCAAGGGATGCCCGCTGCGCTGTTCATGGTGCCATAATCCGGAATCCTTCGTCGTTGAAACTCAGCTGGCCTACAACGCCGCCTTATGTGTCGGATGCGGTTTGTGTGCCGATGTCTGTGAATATGATGTTCATAGGTTTGAAACGTCGGGGGGCAAGTCTGTGCATAGGGTTGATCATTCAAAATGCACCGGCTGTGGAGAATGTATCGCCGTGTGCTGCTATAACGCGCTTGAACTGGCCGGGACGAAGTATACCGTTGGTGAATTGGCGAAGGCGATTTCGGTGGATCTCCCTTATTACCGAATTGGTGAAGGCGGGGGTATCACACTCACCGGCGGCGAACCGATGATGCAGTGGAAGTTCATCGATGTCTTTCTGGACGGACTGGAGGGCATCCATGTCGCGATGGAAACTTCCGGCCACGCATCTACCGAAACCTTCAGGCGAATTCTCCCTAAAGTTGATTTGTTTCTTTTTGATATCAAGGCTTCCGCTCCTGAAAAACATCGGAAGCTGTGTGGAGCGGATAATGAGCTGATCCTGGAGAATCTGGATCTACTATGTGATCAGAAAGCCGCGGTGGTTCTGCGTCTTCCGATGATTCCGACAGTCAATGATGACGATAACCATCTGCGTTTCATTGCCGGTCTTCTTAAGCGATATCCCTCGATTCAGTACGCCCAGATTATGCCGTATCACAATCTTGGTGAGTCAAAACGGGAGCGATTCGGTCTGGCTCCTCAGGCTGATGGAATTCCGAACTCGAGCGACGGTCAGAAGGCGCGATGGCTGGACAGATTGGCTTCCTTAGGTGCGGGTGAGGTCAGGTGTATATAGAACGAAATTGACCGCCGGTTTCGGCGGTAGTGCAATATTCGATCGGAGGTTTTTATGAAAAGGAATCGTTTGGCAAAAGGGCTGATGGTCCTCATCGGTATCATGGTGATGTCCGGTATGGTATTCGCCGCAGGCGCACCCGAGGACGAGGCGAAGTCTCTGCTGATTTCCCGATGGGCGGGGCCTCATGCGGATGATTTGAAGGCTGTCGTGAGAGATTACCCGAATGGCGACATCACTGTTGATGATATCGACTACGGCAGTCTCCGTCAGAAGCAGCTGACGTCTTTTCAGGCCACTCCGGGTAACGGGAACTACGACGCTGTCTGGGTCGCCAGTCAGTGGATGAAAGAATATGTCGAAGCCGGCTATCTCATGCCAATTGATGATCTGATTGCCGAAAACGGTTTTGATACCGGTAATTATGCCGCGGGAATGATGGAAGGTGTTCAGTTCGACGGCAATACCTACGGATTGCCGACCTTCGCCCAGACGTTGATTCTCGCCTATGATTCGGCAGCGTTTGAAGAAGCGGGCGTGGATGTACCCACCACATCAGAAGAACTGATTGCGGTGGCCCGATACTTCAAAGAAAATCAGGGAACCGGTATTGCGATCCCCGCGAGGCAGGGTTCCGCAGCCGTGGGCTTCTACTCCCAAATTCTTTTTTCCAGCGGTGGATATTATTTCGACGACGCGGGAAACCTCGACCTCACTTCTCCGGAGAGCATCTACGCGGCGACTGTGTACGATCAATTAGTGGATAACGCTGTAGAAGGCGTTCTGGCATGGCACCACGATGAAGTTGCCGAAGCTGTTCGAACGAAGAATGCCCCCATCGGGGTGATTATGAGCGGCCTGGCCAATCAGAATCACGACCCGGAACGCTCCATGATTGTTGATACGGTCAAATATCAACCACTGGCGGCGGCAGACGGCTACGCAGCGGCGAACAATAATTTCTGGGTTTGGGCAATCCCGGCTAATGTGACAGATGAACAGGCGTCATTTGACCTTGTGACCTGGCTGACCAGTCCCGAGGTAGAGAAACAAATGACCATGAAGAATCAGCAGATCAGTGCAATCACTTCACTCTCTAACGATTCCGAAGTCCTGGAAGCCGCACCATTCCTTCCGGTTGTCATGGAAGCATTGGGAAACGGTCTGATGGATCCGGCACTGGCCAACTTCCAGACTCTTCGTGAAGCCATGATCGTCGGTCTTTCTGAGATTGCCTCTACGGATGCCGATCCCGCCACGGTGCTGGCGAGAGTTCAGGAAGAACTGAAAGACGTGGATTTCAGTTACTGATTAGTAAGTTCTGAAAGATATCCCCCGGCGGGAGCCAAGGTCCCGCCGGGGCGGTATTATGTTTTTGATAGAAAGAAATCGACAGGAGAGTCGGTCAATTGAAAAATCGGAAAGACTACTACTGGTCATTGGAACAGGGCGACCTGCTACCCCTGATGCTGATGATGCCGGCAGTTCTGCTGATACTCTGCATTATGGTGATTCCCCTGGGCTACGGACTTTTTCTGAGCTTCTTTGATTTCAATTTCGGGGAGTTTTCCGTTGCTGATGATTTTGCCGGTCTGCGGAATTACGTCCGTTTTATTGGAGACGCAACGGCCAGGCGGAGTATCGTCAATACCCTCCTGTTCTCCGGCGGAGCGATTGCTCTCGAGCTGAGTGTCGGAACATTTATCGCCGTACTCCTGGTTCGACTGCCCCGCTATGCCGGAGCGCTGATACGTCCTCTCCTCACGGTTCCGCTGCTGATTTCCCCAATCGTCGTCGGGCTGATCTGGCGGTATATCTACGATCCTCAGGGAATCTTCTATTGGTTCCTCGGTCTATTCGGCATGACGATTGATCATTTCCCGGGAGTCACCGCCGCATCGACGGCGCTGTTTTCGACGATCGTCGCCCACTCCTGGGAGGTTGTCCCTTTTGTTATCATTGTGTTGACCGCCGGACTGGTTTCCATTCCTACCGATCTCTATGAAGCGGCCTATATGGATGGTGCGGGGGAGTTTACGGTCTTCTGGAAGATCAGTTTTCCCCTGTTGAAAGATGTGTATATGGTGATTTTACTCATCAGCGGTGTGGATACCATCAAGATATTCGACATCATTTACTCACTGACCGGCGGCGGGCCGAACAACTCCACCATTTCCATCAGCATGTACGCATTCAATCAGGCATTTATGCAGAACAACATGAGCTACGCCATGACTCTGTCCATGGTTGCCATGGTTATTACTTTCGTCATTTTCGGCGTCCCGTTTGTTCGGCGCAACCGCCGGCGGGCACAGGGGTGAATGAATGCTGAATAAGAGCCGTTGGTCCTTACGTCTGCTGAACTATCTGTTTCTGATTGTGATTCTCGTCATCACTCTGGTGCCTGTCTATGTTATCATGACCAACGCGTTTCGTCAGACCCTTGATATCAAGAAGATGCCGCCGGAATTGTTCTTCAAACCGACATTGGTGCATTTTCAACGGATTATCCAATATGATAATTTTCTCAAGTACTTTCTGAACTCCACCATCATCGCCGTGACTGTGACGGTCACGACCATTGGGCTGGGCACATTGACGGCATACGGACTGAAACTTTTCAAGTCCCGTCTGGGTGAGCGACTGTCGAACTTCCTGCTTTTGGGGAAGCTTGTCCCGTCAATCACCATTCTGATCCCGCTGTTCGTCATGCTGAATCGGGTCAGGCTGACCGGCACCTACGTCGGTCCCATACTCGCACATTCCGCGATGGGCCTGCCCTTTGTCACCTGGATGATGGCCAGCTTTGTCCGGGACATCCCGAATGAAATTCTGGAATCCGCCTGTGTGGAAGGATCCTCCCGGATGAGAACCTTCTATAAGATCATTTTTCCGATGCTCACGCCGGCTATAGCGTCGGCTGTAATTCTTATTATGCAGTTCTCCTGGAACGAGCTGATGTTCTCGCTGCAGCTGACAAACATCAAAACCTATCCGCTCACTGTCGGGATCGCTCGGTATGTGGGCGCCGTCTCCGTGGACTGGGGCAAGAGCAGTGTGGCGGCGACAATCGCCATGGTTCCCATCATCTGTATCGGATTTGCTATGCAGAAGTACTTGGTGAGTGGAATGACCGCCGGTGCGGTGAAAAGCTAGGCGCTTACATCTGGAGAAAAATAGAAACTCTGAACCTGAACGGCCGCTGGACCGTGAAACAGATACACAAAAAGTCAACGCCGATCCCCGTTGAGGTTCCGGGATGCATACACACAGACCTCCTTGCTGAGGGACTTATAGACGACCCGTTCTATCGCGCCCAGGAGTTCGACGCCGCATGGGTGGCCGAAACCGATTGGGAGTATTCGCGAGACTTCGTTGTCGATGCTTCACTGCTGTCTCACGACAGAGTCGAACTTGTCTGCGGCGGTCTGGATACCCTGGCCGCTATCCGGATCAACGATAAGCTGATCGAACACACCGACAATATGTTCCGTCGATATCAATTTGATGTCCGTCAGGTATTGAAGCCCGGTGAGAATAGAATACGGATTCTTTTTGAAAGTGCCGTGAACTACACGGAAGCGCAAAACAAAATTCGGAATCTACCGACATGGAACTTGCAAGTCCTGACCGGTTACCCCGGTCACCTTCGCAAAGAGCAGTGCAGTTTCGGCTGGGTTTGGGGAATTCGGACCCCCACCTGCGGGAGCTGGAGAGACATCGGTCTTGCCGCCTTCAGCGGCGCCAGGCTGCAGGATGTCCGAATCTCCCAGGAGCATATCGGCGGCAGGGTGGAGCTGACGATACAAATAGAGACGGAAGTATTCGGTGGCACGGCTCCCAAGGCGGCCGGCAATAAAATTCTACTGTACACCGATCCCCACCGATGTTATCGTAGTAACGTTATTTTCTGAAAGAAACTATGATTAGGCATCCGTTACGCAGTAACGACATACGAGAGAGCAACGAGAAACTCGTCCTGAGTATTCTCTTTCAAAACGCCGGGATATCGCAATCCCAGGTTGTGAAGCGAACCGGCCTCAAGGCACCAACTGTTTTTCGAATTTTTGCGAAGTTGGAAGAAGACGGTTATATCCAGCCGTGCGGGGAGTATACTCCAGCCGAACCCCCTCAAGGCGCTGATCGCAAAGGTCGACGGCCCAATTACTATTGCGTCAATCCGTCCAGCGGGTATGCGATCGGTGTCGATTTTTCAAGTCTTGCTGCGTCGGCCATTGTGGTCGATTTTAAGAATGAAGTTATCTACAACGATACGATTGACGTCGAACCCGGGATCAACAAGGACGGGATGATGGCGGTTCTTGAGGTTCTAATCGAAAAGGCGATACATCAAAGCGGCATCGATATGGAGAGGCTCATCGGTATCGGTATTGCCGCGCCGGGTATTGTGGATACGGAGACAGGTCGCGTTTTGGAATATGAACGGATCGGCGGATTGTCGGGCTTTGGAATTGTCGAACACTTCCGGCGGGTTTTTGGTGCACCCGTTTTGGCACACAACAACGCGTCGGTAATTGCCGCGAGTGCATACCATTATGGGGGTGCTCGGGAAGAGGGTAGTCTCTTCGCCATCCTCGTACGATCCGGCGTGGGCGGTGCGCTGGTTAATCATGGTGAGATTTTTTTGAACGGCACAACGACCGCTCTTGAAATTGGTCGTATACACGTGACTACCGATTCTAATGCGGAGAACCTAGAAGGGATCTGTTCCGAACCGGCGATACTTGGGGCTTTGCGGGCTCGTTTTGGTGTGACGTCCTGGGAAGAGATACAGGAACAGTTGACCACTGGCGACCTGGAAGCGTCACTCGGACAAGTCGAACTCGCGTTTGAAACCGCTCTGCGCAACCTCAATCACATTTTCCACCCTGAAGCATTTCTGATAATCAGTCGTTTCACAATCCTCTCGGAGTATTTAAGAGCGGTTGCCGAACGCGCGTTGGCTGGAAGGCGGGTCATCTCGTTGGTTTATAACCCGGTACAGGCTTGCTACGGCGCGACGGATATCGTTTTCAAGCAGTTTTTTCTTCTTAAACCAAACTCAGTTTAGAGATAGGCAGCTGAGCATTAAGACGGAAAAGTCTCCCATAATCGGTGTGCTCGCCGTACCGGAAACATCGTGTAACCGAGATTATTGTGAAATGGAACTGATGGATGAGAATTGGTGAACAATCGGCCATCTTTTGAGAAAAATTGTTTGACACCGATGTTAACCCGTGTTTTACTTACTTAAGGAAAGAAAATAACAAGGAGGCTCTTATGAAACGACGGATCCTATTAGCGGTTTTGATCGCTGTAGTCGCACTCGGCTCTGCATTCGCAAGCGGTGGCAAAGAGGCTGTGGACGGTCCTCAAGAATTAACACTCCTCACTTGGAATCTACCGCACTATGAAGAGCAGATTAGAGGATGGATTGCGGATTTTGAGGATGCTCATCCGAATGCAACGATTGACTGGGTTGATGTCAAAGGCGGAGAGTGGTCTACCTATTTCCAAACCCAACTGGCTGCGGGAGATCCCCCGGATATTATCGATGTACAGGGTGCGCTGTGGTACCAGTATGCATCAGACGGTGTACTTCTGGACCTCACCGATCGATTCGCGTCGGAACCGGCAATCAAAGACCGGTTTTATCCCGATCTTTTTGAAGCTGCGGCCAATTTTGACGGCAAGTACTACATGCTGCCCCTCTATACTCCATCGACGGTACTCTTTTACAACAAAACGATGTTCGAAGAAGCAGGCCTGCCGGGCCCGCCCCAAACCTTAGACCAGCTCGTCGAGTATTCCCGGAAACTGACTGATAGGGAACGCGGAGGGTTCATCACCCTGAATTTTGACTGGCTGTACTGGCCGCTTTTTGCTTCCAACGGTGTTGAAATCCTTAACGCTGATAAATCGGCGGCAGCTTTCAATACTCCTGCGGCTGTCGAAGTACTTGAGACTCTTGCTGCGCTGACTGATGAAGGAGCGATTCCGGCGGTCACCTGGACGGGTCGCTGGGCGGAGCCGAACGGCGCCTTCGGTGCGGGACAATCGGCCATGCTCAACGCACATGTCACAGCGTTTAATGCATTCAGTTCAAACAGTGATTGGGCAAATAAAGACACCATCGGTGTTGCTTCCTTTCCCGGTAACTACGCCGTGCCCAACTATCATAGTCTCGGTATCACCAGCACGACAAAATATGCCGATCTGGCCTGGGACTTTGTCAAGATTGTGACCAGTGATAAATGGGCTCAAGAGATTGTCAGCAGTCTCGGCACCCTCAGCGGAAACAAAGCGGCCGACGATATCGCGCTTAATGACGCAGGCTTCCGTGCGGACAATCCCGTCAAGGTCCGAATGTTCGAGGTGGAACGAAGCAATATGGCTAACCTTACCGGTATGACCGGCCTGGCCGCGGACGCCCGTATCAAGGATGCGGTGTATACAAACCTGACTCGTGCCATTTTCGGTGAAGTATCCGCCCGACAAGCGTTGAACGATGCCGAAAAAGCGGTGAACGCCATCCTCGCCGAATAGGTTATTATCGCCAAATTTCGGAGTGCCGGAGCCTATAAAGCTCCGGCATTTCCGGCCCAGAGAACTATGAAACATAAACAACCACGTGGACTGATAATCCTGTTTCTATTACCGTCGATAACAGTTCTCTTACTGTATCGGTGGCTTCCGGTTGTGTGGAACTTTTTCCTTTCCTTCCAGAAATGGAAACCGCTCGGTGCAAACCAATGGATCGGACTTAAAAACTACCTGTTGATTGTGGCGGACCCTGTGTTCTGGGAAGCTCTTCAGAACACCCTTGTCTATTTCTTCATTGGGACGCCGATCGCTATCGGCTTAGCTTTATTGCTGGCGCTATTGGTAAACGAACCGATCCGCGGACGGAATTTCTATCGGACGGTGATTTTTCTGCCGTATCCCATAACTCCGGTCGCAATAGGATTGATATGGAAGTGGATACTCAACGATCGGGTCGGCCTGTTGAATCATATCCTCCGTTCCCTGGGCATTATCGAAACGGGAGTACCATTTCTCCAATCATTTGAATTTGCTCTTCCTTCAGTTATCGGAACGACAATCTGGCAGGTTGTCGGTTATTTTATGATCCTTGTCCTCTCCGGACTTCAGACAATACCTGTCAGTCTTAACGACGCGGCACTCATCGACGGGGCCGGCCCCCTTCGCCGCACCTGGTCCATCACGCTTCCGCTGATAAAATCAACACTTTTCCTTTGTTTTATCATCGGCATCATCAATTCGTTTACCGTCTTCGACATGGTCTATGTGATGACCAACGGAGGCCCGGGTCACGCAACAGAGTTCCTGGTGACGTATATCTATCGAAACGCATTCGAGTTTAACCGCCTGGGGTATTCTGCAGCGTTAACCTTTGTCATGTTCATCGTTCTTCTCGGGGTGACGTTCTTATCCAACCGTCTATCCGGTGGAGAGGCGGGTGGAGGCGCCGGATATGAGTAAAAGTAAATCAAAACAAGAACTGCTTCAGACGGTTTTGACGCAGATTTTGCTCATCGCGGCTGCAACGGTCATCCTCATACCGTTGTATTGGGTACTCAAAACAAGTCTCACAGGTGAAAACCTTTACAGCTATCCGCCGAGTGTTTTTCCGGTGGCCCCACATTTGTTTAATTATGTCGATGTATTCTTTTGGATACCATTTGCAAGATTTGCCCTCAACAGTGTCGTCGTCTCCGGTATCGTCGTGGCCGCCAACCTGGTATTTAACTCGATGGCCGCTATGGCTCTAACCTATGATTTCAAACTGAAAGGAACAGTCATCGCGATGTATCTTGGGAGTATGATGATTCCCTTTCAGACAGCCATCATTCCCGCGTTTCTGTTGACCCGTGATTTGGGTCTGCTGAACACGCACCTCGGTTTGGCCATGCCGCTCCTGGCCACCATTGTGAACATCTTTGTGTTCAAGAGTTCCTTTGATGCGGTTCCCAAATCGATTATTGATTCAACTCGGATTGACGGTTTAAGCGAGTGGCGGCTTCTCGATCAGATTTATCTTCCCCTTGCAGGGCCGGCCATCGCGACCAACATCATCCTTGCCTTTGTCTGGTCATGGAATAACTTTATTTGGCCCTTGATTATCGTTCGCGACGAGGCGATGCAGACCCTTCCTTTGGCACTTTCACGCTTTCTCAGCTATTTCGAAGATACCAGCGGTCAGCTCTACGCATTTGTCGTTCTTGTAGCAATACCGGTGATTTTGATCTTTCTCGCCAACCAGAAACGTTTTGTTAAGGGTATTCTCGCGGGTGCGGTGAAAGGATAAGACTATGCGAAAATTCCCCAAGCTCAGCTTCAATGTTGTCCTTCTTATGATCGCGATCGTCATCGCAATAGCTCTTCCGACATGGAAAGCCATTCAAGGTACCGGTGAAATACGCGGTTCCGTCAGGAGCGCTGACGGGAATCCTGTGGCGGGAGCGGAGGTTCGGATTCGTGAGAAGACTTTAAATTTGATAAAGGATGCGAGTGTCGTTCGAACGGAACAGGACGGTAGTTTTCGCTTTACAGATATGGAAATGATTGAATTCATCATCAATGCGACACACTTCAATGGCACTGGAAGTGAAGAGAGGCGATATCATCTCTACTTCCCCGGACAGGATTTTGAACTCCCGGAACCATTGATATTGGAACCGAACTCACTCACGGAAAGCGAATGAATCCTCCGGGGCATGCAGCGTTGCCGAAGAGGCTGCTTGTCGTCATCTTTATGGCTGCTGCAGGCTTTACAATCGCATCTTTAGTCAGCGATGTGTTGTTGGAAAGCATCGTTCCCGGAGCCATCCTCATCTATTTCCTGTTTTCGCTGTTGTACTCGCCATTATTTATCCGTGTCGCTGCTGCATTTATGCTGTTCGCAGGCATGCTCATGCTCTCAACGGTGTCCGATCCTTATACTCTTTGGGCAAAAGGGTTCAACAGAAGCAGCGGTATGTTCGTGCTGTTTCTATTTCTTCCGCTTCTGACCGAGATGTTTACCGCACTTGCGAACCGATCCAATCCCCGCTGCCGGCTTAGGGAATCGGATGCCTTAGTTCCTGTATCATCCAGCTCCGGTGGATCGCTGATGATAGCGGCTGGAACACAGTTTGTATTATCGCTTGTTATGAGCATTGGCGCCGTCTGGATTACCGGGCCGCTTTTTCGAACGTGCGGGATAAACCGGAAGACAAGTCATCGAGGAATTTCCCTGGGTTATGCAGCCAATGTCACAGTGTCACCTTTTGATGTTATCGTGCATACGACGATATTCCTCAGCGGGATGACGTATTATAGATTTGTCGGTGGCGCCGCCGTTGCTGTCATTTGGTATATCACCATCTTTTTCCTCATTGATTTCTTCCGACGAAGGTTTCAAAAAAAATTCGGGCATAAACTCGGCGTTCATCGGAAAGACGCAATACTTTCCCAGGGCCCCGGCACCAAATCACTCGTAACATTTCCACTTCTGGCGCATCTTTCCATCCTTTTTACCTTGGCTATCCTGACAACGGGCGCCTTTCCGGAGGTGTCCAGTGCCATTGTTATCGGCCTCTTGGGTGGCGTTTACAGCCTATGTTGGCTGGCGTTCACCCATGGAGTTGGTGTTCTGCGAAACGCTTTTCCGACGATTACCGAGGCAATCCCGAAATACTCCGGCTTTCTCCCCCTCCTAATTGCCGCATCTTTCCTCGGAACGGTACTCCCGGAAACGCCGGCGTCGACTCTAATCGAAACATTTGTCGGCGCGGTTGTTGGGTTTCCGCAGTATCTGGGCATTCTTGTCGTCATTGTCGGCACGGTTCTTCTTGCGTTTCTCGGCATACATATGCTGGTGACCATCGTCATTGTCGGTACTGTATTCACGGCGGAATCCTTGGGGCTTACACCCCTCGGTTTTGCCCTCGTCCTGATTATCTCCTATGTTTCATCGATGAATCTCTCGCCGTTGGTGCCCTTTACCGCACTGGCTGCCACCGCGACTGATTTGTCGACCCCCATAACAGTTGTCAAAAACATATTCTTACCTTGGTGCCTTATCATCCTCGGGACGCCGATATTACTGATCCTGCTTTTCTCCAGTTAGAAATCAGCCTCTTTCATCGCCATGCCGAAGTCAATAAACTCAATATAAAGGAGTGACATATGGAATACAGAACCCTCGGCAGTTCCGGCCTGCAGGTGTCGGCTTTGAGTTTTGGTACGGGAACCTTCGGAGGGAATCATCCCTTTTTCGCCAAATGGGGCAGCACCGACACGGCCGAAGCGCGCAGGCTGGTCGATCTGTGCCTGGAGGCCGGTGTGAATCTGTTTGACACCGCCGATGTATACTCCTTCGGTCAATCTGAGGATATCCTAGGCCAGGTTATCGCCGGCCGTCGGGATTCGGTGCTCCTTTCCAGCAAGGCAACCTTTCGAATGAGTGACGATCCCAATGACGTGGGGCATTCCCGCCATCATCTGATGCGGTCCTGTGAAAGCAGCCTGAAAAGGCTGGGCACAGATTATCTGGATCTCTTTATCCTTCATGGATTTGACGCCAAGACCGCCGTCGATGAAACTCTCCGGACTCTGGAAAATTTGGTTCAAAGCGGAAAAGTACGGTTTGTAGGCTGCTCAAACTATTCCGGCTGGCATCTGATGAAATCCCTTGCCGCCTCCGACTACCGCGGGTTTCCCCGCTTTACGGTCCAGCAAGTCCACTATTCCCTGCTTCGACGTGAGCTGGAATGGGAACTCATGCCCCTGGCCCTGGACCAAAATGTCGGCACCATGGTTTGGGGTCCTCTCTCTCAGGGCCGACTCAGTGGTAAATATCGAAGGAATCAGCCGATACCCAAGGGTTCCCGGGTCGATCAGGGGGCTGGAGAAGGTCCGGACATCCCAGACGAATTCCTCTACGGGGTTGTTGATGTCTTGGCCGAGATCAGTGCTGAAACAGGTAAAACCGTCTCACAAGTTTCCCTCAATTGGCTGCTTCAGCGACCGTCGGTCTCCACCGTCATCGTGGGTGCCCGAAATGAAGAGCAGCTTGTCGATAACCTCGGCGCCGTCGGGTGGAATCTCACCGAAGAACAAATGGCTCGTCTGGACCGGGTGAGTGAAACCGATACTATTTACCCCTATTGGCACCAGAGGGGATTTACAGAACGGAACCCCACACCGGTTCCCTTCTATAAGTAGACGGATACCGGCGGGTTTCCGGAAAGTCCATGGAAACCTATTCAATGAAAACTTATCGGACCGTAATCAGGAGGTTCTGACTATGATGAAAGGAAACGCCCTTGTCGGCCAGTCCGGCGGGCCCACCTCCGTTATCAACGCAAGCCTGCAGGGCGTCATTCGTGCCTCGCGGGACTCTCGGAATATTAGAACCCTCTACGGTATGCGATGGGGTATTGAAGGGTTCTTGCAGAACCTCCTGGTGAATCTCAGCCGTCAGAGCAACGCGGTTGTGGCCGGGCTTTCGGATACACCCTCGTCCGCCCTGGGCTCTTCCAGATATAAATTAAAGGACAAGGATCTTCCGGCGATCCGTGCCATGCTGGAGAAGCATGGCATCCGCTTCTTCTTTCTCATTGGCGGGAACGACACCATGGATACCGTTCACCGGGTGGAAGCTTATTGCAGGGAAAATGGGTATGAACTGCGGGGCATCGGTATTCCAAAAACGGTGGATAACGACCTCGTCGGCACCGATTACACGCCCGGCTATCCGTCGGCGGCACGGTATAACGCCCTAAGTGTTCAACAGTCCGGCCGCCTGGCACGGGACATGCAGAAAGTGGATTCCTTCGTTATTTACCAAACCATCGGTCGGGATGCTGGGTGGCTGGCGGCGGCGGGAGCCCTCGCTCGACGCGAAGAGGGTGATCCGCCGCATCTGATTTACTGCCCGGAACGTCCTTTTGTGAAAGAAAATTTCATCGCCGACGCTCAGACATGCATAGATAAGTGGGGTTATGTGAGTATCGTTGTCAGTGAAGGACTGAAGTATCCGGATGGTACTCCCGTCAGTGCCGCCGGAGACGAAAAAATGGATAGATTCGGCAATATTGAGTACGGTGCTATGGGCGGAAGCAGTGTCGCGGTGAACGTCCACCGCATACTCAGTGAGGCCACGAGCCTGAGAGGTGAGTTTCAGATTGGCGAATCTCTACCGATGTGTGCGATCGACCGAGCTGTGGAAAGCGATATAGAGAGAGCCTCCGGGTGCGGTGCCGAGGCTGTCCGCCTAGCGACCGCCGGTGAATCCGGTTATATGGTGACCATAGTGCGGAGCGGGACCGGCAAGTTCTCTTTCGATAAAGCACCGCTGTCAGAGGTTGCCCTCCGAGCCAAAAAAATGCCGGATGAAATGTTTAACGAACGAGGCAATAATGTGACCGACGCTTTTCTGGAATATGCCCGTCCGCTGGTGGGTCGGATGCCGGAATATGTTTCGCTGGAGGAAGAGTTGTGAGTCGTTTTCCGAAGAATCTGTTGATTATCCAGGCCCATCCCGACGATGCCGAAGCCTGGAGTTCCGGAACCCTTTCTCTTCTTGCCGATCGCGGCTGGAACATCACCATCGCCGCTATCACTTCCGGAGGCATGGGCGGTATCGGCATGAACGAAAGCGAAACTGTTGCGGTGAGACTCCAGGAAGCGACGGCGGCGGCAGCGGTGATTGGAGCGGAGTATCATTGCTTCGGCCGTCGTGACGGCTATTTCTTCGATGATGAAGACATCCGTACGGAAGTGGTCTCCCTTATCCGCCAGGTGAATGCCGGCGTGATCATCACCCATGCTCCCTTCGATTATCACCAGGACCACCGTACCACCTGTCAGGTCGTGGACGCCGCCGCCATGGTTGCCACTCTTCCCAATGTTCCTTCAGACAAGGCTCCTCTGGATATCACACCACTGTTATACCACGGCATGCCGATGAGTTTATCGGATCCCCTGGGCAGTGCCGTACCCGAGCCCCATTTCTTCGTCGATATTTCCGGCAAGCCCATGGATAAGAAAATGGAGATGCTGTCCCATCATAAATCCCAGCAGGAATTGATGCGCGTCATGCACAAGATGGACGATTTCTTCGGAGAAATGCGCAAATTCAACGATAAGCTTGGTGCCATGGTTGGTACTGAGGACGCCGAATGCTATTGGCAGCACCTCGGCGGCGGATACCAAAAGGATCCGTTGCTCCAGGAAGAGCTAAAGGCCTATATACGCCATCGCTAAAGATGGTAGAAACGAGAAACCCCGGGTGGGTTAGGGAGTGAATGCTATGAACAGAACCGATAAAAAATATACACGATTCGCTTTATGTCGGGAGATGTTGGAAACACCGGGGGTGATGAGGGGATTCGCAGCCTCTTCGTTGGTTTCCATCACAGCAAGATTGAAGGGAGCTGACGCCCTCCTGATCACAGGCGAAGGGTCCAGCCGAATTTTCCCGGCAAAGCGGGCCCGAGCCGCCGCTATGAGGGCTCCTGGCCCTGCAGGCATCCCCCTGACCGAGGGTTGTACCCAAGCCCTGGAGTACGATCTTGACAACATCGCCGTTCTGGGTGCTTCCAACTCCGGGCGGACTAAGGAACTCGTTAGGCTCTTTAGGTCTCTTAAGGCCGACGGCCACTCCAGACTTTGCGGCATCACCGCCAACACCGGAACTCCTTTGGAAGAAGCATCCGATGCCGCCCTGGTGCTGAGCTGCGGGTCCGAGGAAGCGGTGGCCGCCACCAAGAGCGTCGTTGAACAGGCCATGGCCGTCCAAGCCGTGATGGCGGCCCTGAATGGAACAGACTTCCCCGACGTATCGGAAGGCGCCGATGCCGTCGAAGCCGCTCTTACGGCCGAGGTGCCGAAGGTGTTTGCCGACGCCATGGCCGCTTCCCGTACGATTTTTTTCGCCGGCCGAAATGATGGTGTCGCGGAAGAACTCACACTCAAAACCAATGAAATTGTCAGAAAGCCTTCAGATTACCTGGAAGGCACCTACGCAGCCCACGGCATCGAAGAAATCATGACTGCCGACGATGTCGTGATTCTTGTTGACCCCTTTCCCGAGGAAGAAGCGAAGCTGAAAGAAACTCTGGCCGACGGAGTAGGTGTCACCATCATCGCGATTTCCGATCGAGAAACTTTCTTTCCGACGATCCGTGTCCCCTCCGGTGGAATTTGGACGGAATACATATTGCTCGCCGCCGGGTGGAATCTCCTGGTTGAAGCGGGCATCGCGGCGGGAATCGATCTGGATAAACCCGAGCGGGCGCGCAAAGTCGGCAACGAAGTCGACTGAGCTTCCATTTCGGAGCGTCGGTTTAGATCTGGCCCAAGGGACCCGGGGAGAGTCTTTTGTCCTCGGTTTCACGGAACTCGGAATTCAATTTCGCTGATGCCGCGTACTCGCTGGGCGTCATGCCGAAAACGGTTTCGGCGATTACTGAGTTGCCGCGTATGATCTTTTGCCGGGGCGGGAGATATTTACGTCCGTCCGGAAAGGGAGTGCCTATGAGGCTTAGTGTACCGCGATTTGCCGCGATGAACGTTGTTCAGCTGGAAAGTCGATGGTCTGATCGTTTTGACGCACCGGTTCGGACAAACGCGGCTCTATCCTGGAAACCGGATTCCCTGAATCTGCGGTTCGATGTCTACGAACCGCAGACCCGGGCGTTGGAGGCCGATCCATGGCTGATTCACAGGGATAGCTGCGCCGAGTTTTTCTTTTCACTGTCAGGGGAACCCGAATACTTTAACCTAGAGGTGAACGCTGCCGGAAGGCTGCTGTATGCTCGAGGGAAGAACCGTGAGAATCGGCTGGACCTGACGGAGACTCTGGGCCGGATGATTTCCATCGACGGGAGCCACGTCGGGAGGGATCCCTTCGATATCCGAGGCACCGCCTGGTGGATTTCCATCAAGATACCGCCGCAGGCGGTGTACATCGATGCTTGGGGCGATGACGCTGATACACTGCGGGCGAATTTATATAAATGCGGTGATGCCCTGGACTCTCCATACTATCTTTCCTGGTCGCCCATGACGGCGAAGGATCCGGATTACCATAGACCAATGGACTTTGGGGATTTGGTGCTCATCGATTAACAGCGGAGGTATCGTCAACATTGGTGCATACCGTATCGCTGTCCAAAACTACGGACATCCGAATACGTAGAAAGGGCACCCCAATCATTTCACTGACCGAAGGTTTCTTGAGCTGACAAGTCAGTGAGTCACCTGCCTCAAACTTGGCGAGAATTGGATCCGATGCGCTTTCTGGTGTATCTGTTGGACGCCAGCGTTTATATTTTTACCATCAGGAACAACCCCGCCGAGGTTCTTACCAATGGCATCCGCATCTTATCAATTACCGCTGCACAAAAGGAGTTCGGTGCGGCTAATAGCCGCAAAACCGACCTCCTCCTGAAAGCAGTCATTAATAGGGGGACTGTATATAGCAGTCTTCTGGTGCCGTTCTCCGATTAGCCGGCGTCGCTGGATTTTGCCCAAAGATTGATTCCGGCTTCTTTGGCGAATACATCTATGGCGTCCAGTTCTTCCCGGGAGAAATCCGGGTTATCAAAGGCTTTGAGATTCTCGATGATTTGTTCGGAGCTGCTGGCACCGATCAGCACGCTGGTCACTTCCGGCCGCCGTGCCGCCCACGCCAGGGACATTTGCGCCAGGCTCTGTCCGCGTTTCCCGGCGATATCGTTCAAGCCGTTCAGCCGTTTGATATTCTCCGGATTCAGGAAGGATGATTTGAAACTTCCTTCTCTACTGGCCCTGGAACCTTCGGGGATGCCGTTGAGATATTTATCCGTCAGCATTCCTTGAGCCAAGGGCGAGAACGCAATGCAGCCCGTACCGGTTTCCGTCAAAGTGTCCAACAGGCCGCCTTCAACCCAACGGTTGAGCAGGGAATAAGACGGCTGGTGAATCAGCAGCGGAATCCCCATTTCTTTGAGTATCGAAGCGGCTTCTCGGGTTTTCTCGGCCGAATAGGATGAAATCCCCACATAAAGGGCTTTGCCCTTTTTCACCGCGGTGGCGAGAGCACCCATGGTTTCCTCAAGGGGTGTCTCAGGATCGAATCGATGGGAGTAAAAAATGTCGACATATTCCAATCCCATACGATCCAGGCTCTGGTCCAGGCTGGCCAGAAGGTTCTTTCGGGAACCCCATTCACCATAGGGCCCCGGCCACATGTCGTACCCGGCCTTGGACGAAATAATCAGTTCATTGCGGTAGGGCCGGAGGTCATCTTTCATCACCTTCCCGAAATTTTCTTCGGCGGAGCCGTAGGGAGGGCCGTAATTGTTGGCTAAATCAAAGTGGTTGATCCCGAGGTTGAACGCGGTAAACAGCCTCTCCTTGATCGAACTCATCGAAACATCGAATCCGAAATTCTGCCATAGCCCCAAGGACAGAACAGGCAGCTTCAAGCCGCTTTTCCCACAGCGGTTGTATGTCATTTCGTCATAACGTGATGATGCGGCTTCGTACATATGAATCTCCTATATATCACTACCAATAATATTAAAAAAAAGACTGATCGGCGATATTTTGACCAGTAATATCGGCGGTTTCATTCAAATCCGCCTGAAGTTTTGCGGGGTGGTGTGTTCGACGGGAGTCCCTTCAAGGACCTCTTCGGGGTATTGGCGGCGGCACGTTATGAAGGAAATGTGCGGAACACGGGAGACCCTCACCGGCATGTCGACGTCGGACAAGAGACCCTGGAGATAAGGGAGAGACCGAAGTTCCAGGGAGCCGGAAGGGAGTCCGAGGGGCCCATAGTACCTGAGAGGCCTGTGAAAACAGGCGGAGGGAAGGGGCCCTGCGGTGATAAAGCGTGTGAAGGAGGACCGTGCAAGGGCATGTCTGAAAAGACCAACAACCCCGAAGACAAAGTACGGC
>JARGFR010000042.1 GCA_029210985.1 Spirochaetaceae bacterium
TATATGAAATACAAATTGACTCTGGAGGCAGGTTTTTGGGGAAAATTGAAGGACACACCCTGCTGTTCGTCATTACGCCGACCTATTTCGCGCTGTCGTTTTTTCACATTATTCTCGCCTTGTCGGCCCTCGTCTGCATGGGACCTCCTTTCTATCTGGCCTACCGGGATCAAAAAAAGACCTGGTGTCGATCCATATGTCCCCGTGCCGATTTCCTCCAGAAGATCGGAAGGATCAGTCGCCGTAAATCCGCACCGAAATGGATGGTAGGGAACAAAGCCAGGAGAGCCGTCCTCGGATATTTCTGTATGAATTTTCTGTTTGTGACGATGTCGACAATCGCCGTTGCGACCGGGCGGGTTGAACCGATAGAAAAGATACGGCTTCTGATTGTTCTCGAATTGCCTTGGAACCTGCCGCAGCTTATTTCGGTCCACGCCCTGCCGGCGTGGGTCTCTCATTTGTCCTACAGATTCTATTCCATCATACTGACCTCCACACTCATCGGCGTCGGGCTTGCTCTTCGTTACAAACCCAGAACATGGTGTGCCGTATGTCCGGTCAGCACCATGACCGGAAACATGATACGGAACCTTGAAAGGACCGGCAGATCTTCTGAAATCAACTCGAGGGCGTCCTGATCGGCTGCCGTAACTCATGGAATATGGGATAGTATTCCAATATGAAAACCGGTAGAAACAGTCCGTGTCCCTGCGGCAGCGGAAGGAAGTACAAACATTGCTGCCTGTCCAAAGACGAAGATTCGGCTCGAACAGCAGTCCGCTTGGACGAAAATACGGCTCGCTTTCTGCTTTCCCAGAATGGTTTTGACAGTCCGGATGACTTTGACTCGGCGATGCGGCGTTACCAGATGTACTGTGAGAATCTCCCGGATGGTGCGCCGATTCCCACCCTTATGGAATTTCTGGGACGGGCCAATCAAGCCTCCGATGTCAGTCGGAAAATGGGCGATGAATTGCGCGGCCGCAATTTCGCAAACATGGATGAACTCGATCGTTTCACCGAGGAACAGATCGACGCGATGTCATCGGCACCACTGGAGGACTTCGAAGGTATCTCCTCCGGGGAGATGCACCGCATCATTAGTGAAAGCTTCGAGGGGAAGAGCGACCTCGTAGAAATCTCCGACGAGCTTCCGGATGATCTGGCGCTCTCATCCGAACTCGTCGGTACAGTCTCCTGGCTTCTGAGATACATTGCCGAGAACGACGGCGAGGTTCGCCTCACCTCCCGGGGAAACTACCCCCGTATCTTATGCCGCAGTTATCTCAAGAAATTCGATCCCTGGTTTAACCGTAAGGAGTCTGTTCCCTCTGAGGCGGCGATGCCTTTTCTTTTCAGTGCTCATATCGCGATTGTGGCCGCCGGATATACGGTGGAAACGGCTTCAAAGTCCTTGCTTACCACCGATGGGGTGGTTGTCATCACCCGAAGCGGCTGGGCAGAACTATTTTCCGAATTACTGCTGTTTATCCTTGATGAGATGGATTGGCAGATATGGCAGGATGAGAATCTGCAGCATGACCATTTCACCATAATTCAGGACTCCGTTCTTTTCTCGCTGTATCTCCTTCACAGACATCCCACCGGTACCACCGGGGATTTTTTCCGGAGGTTCGCCAAGGCGTTTCCCGCATATATTCAGCCGGCGAATGGAAATCCGGATATTGAAGATTTTTTCCGACTGGAATACAAGACTCTGTTCTTTGATCGTTTCTGCGCATTATTCGGCCTGGTCCACATCAAACCCGCCGGTCCCGAAGGTGCGATGAAGGGTGAAAATGAATACGAGGCAACCGAGCTGTTCCGGAAGGCTTTCAAGTGGAAGTTGCCACGGCCGACAATGGGGTAATGCATATCAAATACCGTCGGTCGGATCTTGGTATAGCACGAAAAGGATACATTCAATCATTTAAAATCAAGAAAAAATGGAATATACCCCACAATGACATATCGAAACCGGTTCATAACAGGCAAATTGGGGAAATCAATCCAATACGCGCCGGAATTGATACCGGTTATTAAAAGACTGACGGATAAGGGAAAAAACCAGGGAAACATGTACTGACGGGTTCTCAGCAGTGGGGAGTATAAAAAAATGTTTCTGAATTATTGACGGGTAGGGCTGTATTGCTGAATCTTATGGGCTATCTCCTGCCGGAGATATTAACCGAACAGCTTTATCGGGGACAATTGCTGGGGGCGCAGAATCTGCCGATTGATGTTATCCCCGGGTATCTTGATTTCTTTTTACACACGTCATTTCAACGGATAGAGCTGCCTTATGGGTTCTTCTTTCTTCATGTCTTGGTGGAAACCGTTAATGACTTGGAACCATATATCGAGGATGATCCGGTTTCCCAGGTTATTCACCAATTTAGTCGTTGACACAGAATTCTCCCGACCGTAGCATCATGGAATTAACTCAAAATAAGGATGTACCCTAGATGAAAAAAGGTATGCTACTGTTTCTCGTGCTCACGATTGCCGCGTCAATGGCTTTCTCAAGAGGTCAGGATGACTCTGATATGGATGATTGGGCATACATTCAGGATAAGGGCGAAATGATTGTCGGAATCACCATTTTCCCCCCGATGAACTACTACGATGACAGCGGGAACCTGATTGGTTTTGAAACTGAATTCACTAAAGCCGTTTGTGGTATTCTTGGCGTCAAAGCGAACTTCGTTGAGATCAACTGGGACACCAAAGAAATCGAACTGGCGGCAAAGAATATCGACGCCATCTGGAACGGAATGACCGTCACTCCCGAGCGACAGGAGAAAGTGCTCTTTTCCACTCCCTACATTCGAAACATGCAGGTGACGGTTGTCAGAAAAGCCAACGCTGATCAGTTCTCGACAAAGGATGACCTAAGTTCCCTCACGATTGCTGCCGAAGTCGGATCTGCGGGTGAGGATGCCGCTAGGGATCAGGTTTCCGGAGCCACCGTCATTTCCGTTTCCAAGCAGACCGATGCCCTGTTGGAAGTCAAGGCCGGTACGGCAGATGCGGCCATTCTGGACTACACTCTGGCCGCGGCTATGACCGGCGCGGGAGCCGATTATTCCGATCTGGTTATTGCCGATGAGGAACTGTATTTTGCCATTGAAGAATACGCCGTCGCCTTCCGGCTTGGTAGCTCTGTTGTTCCCCTTGTAAATGACGCCATCGCCCAGCTTGCCGCCGACGGCACTCTGAACCGCATAGCCGAAAAATACGATTTGGAAGACCAGCTTCTATTCAATCAGTAAATCCATTTCCCGGGGAACTTTGTTATTCCCCGGGTTTTCTCTCTCAATTCATGGAGAGCCGCCAATGTTCTGGACTGTAACCGTCAAGCTGTTTGACGGCTTTGCTCTAACCTTTCTGATTTTCGTCGTCACTCTTTTCTTCTCTTTAATCCTGGGGCTGCCCGTGGCTTTTGGATCGATGAGCCGCTTCAAACCGCTGCGCTGGTTCACAAGAACTTTCGTCTGGGGCATCAGGGGAACGCCTTTGATGCTACAGGTAATTATTGTGTTCTACGGTCCGGCGCTGATCTGGGATGGGATTAGCCCCTTATCTCGTATGGCGGCGGTTCTCGTCGCTTTTATCATCAATTACTCCGCCTATTTCTCCGAGATTTACCGAGGGGGTATCGAGGCTATCCCCAAGGGGCAGTATGAAGCAGCTCAAACTCTGGGAATGACAAAGGTGCAGATCTTCTTTCGGGTTGTTTTAGCCCAGGTGATAAAGAGAATTGTTCCGCCCATGTCCAATGAGATTTTGACTCTGGTGAAAGACACTTCCCTGGCCCGGATCATTGCGGTCAAGGAAATCATCTGGATGGGGCAGGAATTTATCGCCAGCCGAGCACTCCTATGGCCGCTGTTTTATACCGGAGCCTTTTACCTGGTATTCTGCGGATTGTTGACCCTGATCTTTGGAAAGATCGAAGAAAAGCTCGACTACTTTGAGGTGTAGCGGAAATGAAAAACACGATTCTTGAGGTTAGGTCGCTCGCAAAGAGTTTCGGCAAAGTCAAAGTGTTTGAAGACATTAGCTTTTCTCTGGACAAAGGGTCTGTGATGGCGTTGATCGGCGCCTCAGGCAGCGGAAAAACGACACTTCTCAGATGCCTGAATTTCCTGGAGATTCCGGACAGAGGTCAAATACTGGTGAATGGAGAGTGCCTTTACGATGTCGAGGACTTTTCAACCCACCACGAACGGGATATCCGACACAAACGTCTGCATTTTGGCCTGGTATTCCAGAACTTCAATCTGTTTCCCCAGTATACGGCCTTGAGAAATGTCACTTTGGCTTGTGAACTGCTGGCCACCGAAGATCCCGATTATCGAATGAACCGTTCCAGGATCATCAGTGATATCAATTCCAGGGCCCGGAATCTCTTGGACCAGGTTGGTCTCTCAGACAAGCTCGAAAGCTATCCCCACCAGCTCTCCGGGGGGCAACAGCAGCGAGTTGCCATCGCCAGAGCTCTAGCGATGAATCCCGATATCCTCTGTTTTGATGAGCCCACAAGCGCCTTGGATCCCGAGCTCACTGGAGAGGTGCTTAAGGTGATCAAGGGTCTGGCGGACATGCATACCACCATGCTGATCGTCACCCACGAAATGTCCTTTGCCAGGGATGTGGCCGACAATGTGATATTCATGGATTCCGGTTCCATTGTGGAACAGGGTCCGCCCTCTCAGGTGATTTCCAATCCCAAAGAGGCACGCACCCGGCAGTTCCTCGATCGCTATCTCGAGTAGGTTCTGATTCCGACTTGAGTATTCAGAACCTTATGCAATTGATATAAACACCTTGCTTCAGGCTGCCGTCGGAAAACACGGACACGCATATCCATTCATCTGCCGCCTTAGCATCTCGATGGCGGAAAAGCGCTCTACCGGGTTTTTTGAAAGCCAGTACTCCCGGTCTTCGCGGTAGGAGTTTTCACCGAGTTTCTTCCGTGCAACGACTTTATCCATCTGTAGACATTATATCAGTTCTCTGCAGTGAACACACCTCGCAGATCAGATAGTCCATGGGACCTTTTTCTGAAATAATAGGTATCTCCAGAATCGGAGGAATTCCACCCTGCGGAATATGAAATGGACTATTATCAGAGGAAGGACGAGCCGGTCATGGTGGCTCGACTCAACTAAAACAGTCTCCGGGATTCCCGGGGCGATTCAGACTGAACCGCCCCGGCTTTACCAGAGACAGTCCTATTAGATTTCTGCTGAGCGGAGGTCACCCGAAACCCTTTGCAATACAGAAAACTTTCCGAATAAACTGCCAAAGGTTAACCTGCCTGAAAAACAAAAGGCATCGATTCTGGCATCAGTAGCCAAAACCTCACAGACAAAAAAAGAGCACCCGTCTGTTGGGTGCTCTCTAATCTCTTCCCCCAAAAGGGCTTATAGTTGCCTGGAAGAGGACTCGAACCCTCTGGTCGTCGGCGTCCTGCCGACTCCCGCCGGGCCGCCTGCGAGAGCTGGATCGACGTCCTGTCGATCCGCCCTCCCTCATCGGTCGGGCCGCTCACTCCGGAGGTTCTCGTCCACACTCAAAAGAAATAGAAAAGGCCCGGCAGCTTGCAGCCACCGGGCCTTTTCTATGCCTGGAAGAGGACTCGAACCTCCACGACCTTGCGGTCACTAGTCCCTGAAACTAGCGTGTCTACCAATTTCACCATCCAGGCGGAAGACGAGCTTGAAAATACCGGGAGTAGGGGGTTTTGTCAATATGGGACTCTGCCGGATAAAATCGCCGGGTTCTCGATTATGGATGCGGACAATGGGACTTTACCATGCCGGCGGGAGACGTCGTGGGTGAAAAGGGCAAGGTCCTGGCTCCGGATACGGTGATTCTCTTCGATGTCTATCATTTACTGAATGATCCACCGGAGACCATGGAGGACATTCATCGGATGCTCAAACCTGCCGGCCGACCGCACAGAGGGAGCCCCGCTTCATGCATATTGAGAGAACGCATGCGCCGGGGCTCTTGGAGGTCATCCCAAAAAATCAGGCGTTCTTGAATTTGGACGCCACGATGTCCCAGTTGACGAGGTTCCAGAATGCGGCAATGTAGTCCGGGCGTCTGTTCTGGTAGTTCAGGTAGTAGGCGTGTTCCCAGACGTCCAGGCCGAGTAGGGGTATGTCGCCCTGACTCAAAGGACTGTCCTGGTTGGCGGTACTGTAGACTTTGAGTTTGCCGGAGGAACTGACCAGCCAGGCCCAGCCGCTGCCGAACCGGGTGGCCGCGCTGTCGGAAAACAGCTTCTTGAATCCTGCAATGCCGCCGAATGCCGACTCGATGGCCGACTTGATATCCCCTTCCGGCTCAGGAGAGCCGCCGGGGGTGAGAATCTCCCAGAAAAGAGCGTGATTCACATGTCCGCCGCCGTTGTTCTGCACGGCGCCGCGGATAGAATCGGGCAGGGCTTTCAGATCGGCAAGCAGAGCGGCGGGGTCCTTGCCGTCGAACGAGGTGCCGGACACCGCGGCGTTGAGCTTAGTTGTGTAGCCGACATGATGTTTGTCATGGTGGATTTCCATGGTTCGGGCGTCTATATGGGGTTCCAGAGCGTCGTAGGCGAAACCCAAAGCGGGTGTGGAATAACTCATTTATATCTCCTTGTCATCGCAGTTGCGATATATACTACTAAAAAAGTACTATATAAATGATTCGAAATAAAGGGGCAGTTGCGGGAATTCCGCCATGAGTTGGATAATTTACTCATCGGAATCATGGCTGCTTAATGTTGTTTCCGGCAAATAGGATCCGGAGGCCGGAGATAGGGATTCACAGAGTTGCGCCTGGCCAATCCAACCCGGAGGCCGGAGATAGGGCTATTTTGTGCGGCGAATACTGATTTAGATTCGGACACCGGACACCTTGGGCGAGGACGACTTCGAGGACTATGCCGAGGGCGACGACCGCACCAGGGGTTCCATCTCCGCTCCCGGCCCGTTGCGTTAACTGCTCCGGACCGATATCGTGAGGGCCATGCGGATACTCTTCATCGGCGAAATTGTCGGGAAAGCCGGTCATTTTACTCTCAAGTCCTCACTTCCGGATTTGATTGACGACAGAAAGGTGGATTTCGTGGCGGCCAACGCCAATGGGGCCACCGGAGGCTTCGGTCTGGGGAAGAACCATTCCATTACTCTGCGCAAGAAGGGCATCCGGGTGCTCACCGGCGGGGAGTGCATTTACTATAAGAAAGACATGGTGGAATACCTGGCCAAGGCGCCGTGGATTCTCCGGCCGGCCAACCTGCCTCCGGGCATACCGGGCCGGGGATGGGGGGTCTACGACACCCCGGCGGGGGAGGTCGGGATTATCTGCATGATCGGGCAGTCGGGATATCCGCGAATCCACGGGAACAATCCCTACACGTATCTGCCGGAGATTGTCCGGAAGATCCGGGAACGCACTTCCGTGATTCTGCTGAATTTCCACGCGACCACCACGGCGGAGAGACGGACGATGGCGTTCCATTCCGACGGTCTTGTGTCGGCCATGATCGGTACGGGTACCCGATGCCAAACCGCCGACGCCGAGGTGTTTCCCGGTGGTACGGCGGTTATCACCGACGCCGGCCGGACCGGGAGCCGATCGTCGATATACGGTATGGACAGCGAGACGGAAATGCGCATACTTCTGAGGAGGGTTCCCGAGCGGTCCAAAGACGGCTGGGGCGACCTTCGACTTCAGGGAGTCATCCTGGATATCGGCGAGGACGGCAAGGCACGTTCCATCGAGTCCGTTGATATTCCGAGCAAGGAGGAACCGAATGATCCGAACGGCGATGGTGGTTGAAATCGGCGAGAGGCCAAGTGTCCGAAATGACGATATCCCCTCGGCCAAAGCGGCCACCTCCCGGCGTTTCTGGGGCGTGAGGGAGCGATCCTACTCCGCCGCAAATCCCGCGCATCTTGAATTGACGGTGGGTGACACGGTGGAACTCTTCCTTCCCCCGGGCCGTACCGTTATCTCGGCGGCCCTCACATTCCTGCTGCCTTTGGCATTGTTCCCGGTGGGATATGGCCTGGCCGGACGTCTGATACCTTTAAGTGCTCAAAGCGAAGGCCTTTCCTTCCTGGTCGGTTTTACCGCCCTGCTGACGGGGATTCCCCTGGGTGCGCTGGCTCGAAGATTGGCGGGCGTCTTCTCAACTATTCCGGAGATACGAAGAATCCTGACTCCTTCTGAAGCCAGGGACTGTAAAACGATGGCCGGCGGCTGCGGAACCTGTACCCTTTGTGGGTAAGGCGCCCCCTCGGATGGCCCAGTGCTAAGGATGGCCCAGTGCTAAGGATGGCCCAAGGTCCTGTGGGCCCCAATCCTCTGACGACCGAAACATCTGATCGCCCGATTCCACAAAGGGACCACTGCCCAGTGGTCTATCGCCCCTGAGCGCCTAATTCCGACGATGTGTTCCGGGACCGTTAATCTAAGGCTCCGGCCAGTTCGTTTATCGCCGCCGACATATCTTCCAAAGCCACAACCTGACTGATGTAGTTGTGCTCGATGGCCACCCGGGGCATGCCGAAGACAACAGACGATCCTTCATCCTGAGCCAGCGTCATGCTGCCCTGTTCGTAGATACGGCCGATTTCCCGTGAACCGTCTCTTCCCATACCGGTCATGATGATGGCCAGCGCGGCATTCCCGTACTGTGCCGAAACAGAATCAAACAGGACGCCGACCGACGGCTTGTGCCCGTTGACGGTGTCTCCGTCTTCCAGCCTCGCCACAGCCGCCAGCCGGCGTTTTTCGACACGGATGTGCCGGTCTCCTGGTGCTATCAGAATACGGCCGGGTTTGAGTATATCGCCGTCTCCGGCCTCTTTGACTTCAAGCGGGCAGATTTTATTGAGGCTGTTGGCGAACTCGGCGGTGAATCCGGGCGGCATATGCTGAACAACAACGATTGGAACCTTGAGGTTTTCGGATATGCCGGCGAACACCTGACGCAGGGCGTTCGGGCCGCCGGTGGATATGCCGATGGCGATGATTTCCGGCGGGGCAGGGCTTTGCTTCGGTTTGAGTTCGGGCCAGTCCGGTTGTTTCCGCATGGCCGCAGGCGTCGAAACGGCGGGGCCGGCAGTCCTCTTAGGTGGGGGGACGGAGCGGCTCGGCTCCTTCGTTCCTAGGGTCTTTCTGTAAGCGCCCCCGAATGCCTTCACCATTCCGACTAATTGCTCAGCCGTGGCTTTGTTCGAATCGGGATCTTTGCCGGTGGGTTTGGTGATGAAGTCCGAAGCGCCTAGGGAGAGCGCCCTCATCGTCACCTCGGCGCCTTTTTTGGCGACGGCCGACAATATCACTACCGGAATGGTCCAGCCCCTTTTCTTGCGTTCCTCCAGAAAGCCGATGCCGTCGAGTTCCGGCATTTCCAGATCCAGGACAATGACGTCGGGCTTGAGCGTTTCGGTTTTTCTCATGGCGAACTGACCGTTCATGGCCACACCGACAACGTTAATCTCCTGGTCGATCTCCAGCATACGCCGGATGAGATTTCTCATCAGTGCGGAATCATCAACCACAAGTACGGATATCGGATTCAATTCTCGCTCCCTTATCCCAGGATCTTCCCATAAAGGCAAGCCCAATCGGTTTTAATGAATTCAAATTTGGTGTCCATGCCGAACAGGGATTCGGAATGTCCGATGAACAGAAATGAATGTGGTGCCATGGCGTTCCAGAAATGATTGATCACGTTCTTCTGTGCGGCCTCGTCGAAGTAGATGAGGACGTTTCTGCAGAAAACAATATCCAGATCTTTCAGGCTGCTCTCGAACTTCAAGTTGTGATAATCGAAGCGAACGAGGTTTCGTATATTGTCTTTGACCTGGTATCCGTCGTTCTTGGCATCAAAATACTTGTGGAGATATGTTTCGGGGACTCCCGTCACCCGGGCCGCCGGATAAAACCCTTCTTTTGCTTTCATCAGGGATTTCAAACTCAAGTCCGAGGCAATGACTTCAATTTCCCACCCCGGAGGCATGTGTTCACTGAGGACCATGGCGTTGGTGTAGGGTTCCTCACCGGTGGAACAGCCGGCGCTCCAGATTCGGATTCGATGCTCTCCGGAGTTTTTGTGTTTTACCAGATTCGGAATGATATAGTTGATGAACGTGTCGTAGTGGGCTTGGTTGCGAAAGAATCTGGTGAGATTCGTGGTGATGGCATCGAGGAAGTATTTAGTCTCTTCTTTGTCTCTTTTGAGTAACTCCAGATAACCGGCCGGTGTTTCGGTCTCAATTGACCTAAGACGCTCCTTGAGCCGACTTTCCAGTATGGATCTGTTTGATTCGGAAAAGTGAATACCGCTCTCACCGTAGATGTAATCCCTCATGTTCTGGAACAGCGCATCATTTAGGAAGTCGGACATTAGTGATCCACCTGGGTTGAGATTTATCAAGTCTAGGTTGACCTTTAAGGGGTGTCAACTTACTCCTGTTTTCGTCCCTGTACCGCGATATATTTCAATGTGATGTCTTTGATGAAACGAAAGCGCCAGCTCCGCGTCGTCGGCGTCGCCCTCACCGGGCGCGAAGGCTCCCCTGTCGTTGTTTTTGAAGAGCCCGTCTCGGGCGACTTTCTGCCGTTGAATACCGATCCGTATGAAGCTGAGATGGTGATACGCAGTTTTATCGGGAATGATGAGGGGACTGCGGTCTCCTGGCTGGCCGATCTTTTGACTCATCGGCCTCCGAAACGGGCTGTGATTGAAATGGACGTGGATGGACGGCCAATCCTCAGGCTTTCGGAAAAACGGCACTTGGCTTTCGGAGAAGGACTGGCCCTCTCCCGGCGTCTTGGATTCCCGATTATGGCTGAAGACGACTTATTTGAATCCACCAGGGGCGAACTGGCGTTTCTTTCGGACTCCGGAGCTTTCCTGAAAGACTTCCTCTACTTGACTCCGCCGCAATATGCCCCGAATATGCCACTGGAATAAAAAAATATGAATCTCACCACACTCAAAGGCAGGAATGTCTGGATTACCGGCGCATCATCAGGGATCGGCCTGGAGCTGTCTATACTGGCCGCCCGGGCGGGGGCGCATCTGCAGCTTTTTTCCTCCAGGAAAGATGCCTTGGCAAATGCGGCGGGGCTCTGCACCACAGCCGGAGCCGCATCGGTAGGATACGATCCCATCGATCTATCCGTGGCGGCTTCGGCGAAGAATCTCATCGAAGAGGTTCTCGGCCGAACCGGTGCTCCGGACTATCTGATTCTCAATGCCGGAGTGTCACAGCGTGCCGTGGCCGGGGAAACCGAGTTGGATGTGACCCGAAAGATAATGGATGTCAATTTCTTCGGATCCATCGTCGTGGCCCGGTCTCTCCTGCCGGCCATGTTGGAACAAGGCGGCGGACATATCGGCGTCACCAGCAGTCTGTCCGGTATATTCGGATTCCCCTTGCGTTCATCATACGCGGCCAGCAAACATGCCCTCCACGGATATTTTGAAAGCCTGGCGCTGGAATACTCCGGGTCGGGTATCACCGTCACTCTGGTGGCTCCCGGAAGGATCAACACACCCATCAGCCTGAGTTCCTTGAAAGGTGACGGCCGGGCTCATGCCAAAAATGACCCCGGCCTGGCGGCGGGGATGGACGCTGGAATATGCGCCCGACGTTATTGGAAAGCGGTGATTAAGGGACGTCGATTGAAGCTGATCGGGGGAAAGGAGATCCTGATGGTGTATTTTTATCGATATCTGCCGGGGATATTCCGGATGATTGCCGGAAAGACCAGTCCGGTCTAACCATTCTCTTATTAAAGGGACGATTCTCCGGGGTTCCCTTCCACGACACACGCCGGTAAACTGTCAAACAAAAATACCGAATCACGTATAGCGTGAAGATAAACCACTCTAAAGGACATGCTTTAAGCTATCCCAAATATTATGGATCAACTTTCACAACTCGAAAGCCTCGGCATACATATTCTGCGCGAATCTTACGCCAACTTCCGGAACCTGTGCATGTTGTGGTCTATCGGTAAGGATTCCACCGTGCTGCTGTGGCTGGCCAGAAAAGCCTTCTACGGTCACGTACCTTTTCCCTTAGTCCACATCGACACCAGCTACAAAATTCCGGAGATGATTCAATATCGTGATCGTCTGACTAGGGAATGGAAACTTCCCATGGTATACGGGCAGCATAAAGCTGCGCTCGAAGCCAAGCAGACCTATCCCGACGGCAATGTGGACCGCATCGGCTGCTGCCGATTGCTGAAGGCCGAGGCCCTGAAAAACACCCTGAGCGGCCGCTGGCCCCGATATCGCTTCAATCATGAGGCCGATGAATACATGGTGGATACGGATACCGAGGCCTACACCGGTGTTATCGTGGGTGTACGGTCCGACGAAGAGGGATCCCGGTCCAAAGAGCGGTATTTTTCTCCCAGGGATACCGAGAATGTCTGGGACGTGGGCGACCAGCCCCCGGAATTCTGGAATCAGTTCAAGACCGATTTCGCCCCTGGCACTCATGTCCGCATTCATCCCCTGCTGGACTGGACCGAGACGAATATCTGGGAGTACATCGAGAGGGAAAGCATCCCGACGGTCTCCCTGTATTACGATCAGGGTGAAGGGATTCGCTATCGCTCCCTGGGCTGCGAACCCTGCACCCACTCTGTTCAATCCACCGCTAAGAACGTTCCGGAAATCATTGCCGAACTTAAGTCCGGTAAATTTGCCAATATTGCCGAACGATCCGGTCGGGCCCAGGATAAGGAAGACGGCGGCGGCCTGGAAACCCTGCGCCGCGAAGGGTATATGTAGAATGCTCGAACACATGAATGTTGTGATCACGGGACACGTGGATCATGGAAAAAGTACGGTGATCGGCCGTCTGATGGCCGACACCGGCAGCCTGCCTGACGGTAAGCTGGAACAGGTGAAGGCCTCCTGCGCCAGGAACTCCAAACCCTTCGAATACGCCTTTCTCCTTGACGCCCTCAAGGATGAGCAGAGCCAGGGCATCACCATTGACTCCGCGCGGGTGTTTTTCAAAACAGATAAACGTCATTACATCATCATCGACGCACCGGGACACATCGAATTCCTCAAGAATATGGTGACCGGCGCCGCCAGGGCCGAAGCGGCCTTTCTCTGCATCGACGCCGACGAAGGTGTTCAGGAGAACTCCCGACGCCACGGCTATCTGCTCTCTATGCTGGGCATCAAACAGATGTGCGTCCTGGTGAACAAAATGGATCTGGTGGACTACGATCAGAGGGTGTATAAGTCGGTGGTTCGCAAGTATTCCCGATTTCTGAGAAATATCGATATGAAAGATGTGTCTTTCATCCCGGTTTCCGGTATGGAAGGTGATAATATCGCATCCCTGAGCGGCAAAATGGCCTGGTGGAAAGGCGATACGGTTCTGTCTCTCATCGATAAATTCCGTAAGGAAAAAGCCCCCGACAACATGAGCTTCCGCATGCCGGTTCAGGATGTCTATAAGTTCACCGCCATGGGGGACAACCGACGCATCATCGCTGGTACGGTTTCCACCGGAACTTTGAAGACCGGAGACGAATTGGTTTTCTACCCCTCGGGTAAGAAGAGCCGGGTTCAGTCCATCGAGAATTTTACCGGCGATGCCCTCGAAAGCGTCGGTGCGGGAATGGCGACGGGTTTCACCATGACCGAGCAGATCTACGCCAAGAGGGGCGATTTGGTGGTGAAGGCCGCGGAAAAACAGCCCCAAACCGGCAACGTCATGCGTGTGAATCTGTTCTGGCTTGGCCGGGAACCTTTCGTCAAGGACAAGGAATATATTCTCAAAACCGGTACGGAACGGGTCAGGATGCGCCTTTTTGACACGATGAAGGTGATTGATGCGTCGAACCTGAACACCGACGGCATGAAGAAAATGGTGGAGCGTCACGATGTGGCGGACTGTGTGGTCACCACCAATCGGCCCATCGCCTTCGATATCGTGGAAGATTTTCCCCAGACCAGCAGGTTTGTCATCGTCGACGGATATGAAATTGCCGGAGGAGGCATCATACGCGAGGTGATCAGGGACAACCATGCCGGATACCGGGACAAGGTGATGGACCGGAACCTCAAGTGGGATACCGGCAGCATCGTTCGTGAAAACCGGAACGAGAGTTACGGGCATGAACCCGCTCTTGTCTTGGTGGGGGGGCCTGAGGACAGCCGGAAGGCCAATTTCGCCAAAACGATGGAACATCATCTCTTCGACGGCGGCACCAAAGTGTACTACCTGGGCGTCCAGAATGTCCTGGCCGGTCTTGATGCCGACATGACCATCAAGCGCGACCATCGGTATCCCGAGGATAGAGAGGAAATGATTCGGCGATTGGCCGAACTGGCCAATATTCTCCTGGATGCCGGCATCGTTCTGGTGGCCACGGTTTCCGAGCTCACCTTCGATGAAAGAGAAGCCTTTCGAACGTCGGTTTCGCCCATGCCTGTTCACACGATCTGGGTGGGCAGCCCGGACGGATCCGACGTGGATGCGGATTACACGATTGAAGACGCGGGTACCGCCGCCGATCATCTGGAATCGGTGATGAACCTTCTGAAGGAAAAAGGGGTGGGTGTATGAGTTTCCGTCCTACCGAATATGAGCTGGTTTCCGTCGCCACAGGCACACGAAGGCCGGACGAGGGCGGATGGACGCTGAGTTTCGCCGATGATGCTCCCTCTCTCATCCGGGCGGTTTACGCGGAGAAGCGCCTGACCCTCCGAGAGAATTTGGACGGGCTGTATAAGTTCGCCGACTGGCTTCCCATACGCCGCACCCTGAAAGGTTCGGGTTCACCTGTCACATACCGGAGCGAAGGCCTCGCCGACGTACTGGGGCTGGAAAATCTTTGGATTACCTTCAACGGCTGGTGGCCGGAAAAGGGCGCCTTGATGAAGAGCGGCACCTTCAAGGAGTGTGAGGCTTTCAGCGTCTGCGGAAGAATGAGCGACGATTTTGACAAGATCCTGGTTGTTGCTTCCGCCGGCAATACCGCCCGGGCCTTCGCCCGGGTGTGCTCGGATAATAAAATCTCTCTGCTCCTGTTTGTTCCCGAAGATAATCTGGAATCCTTGTGGTTCGACGAGCCCATCGACTCCTGCGTCAAACTCATTGCGCCCGAGGCCGGCGGCGACTATTTTGACGCTATTCGCATGAGTAATGCCGCCGTGGCGGGTTCCGGGCGATTCATCGCCGAGGGCGGGGCGGCCAATGTGGCCCGCCGGGACGGCATGGCTACCACGGTTTTGTCGGCAGTCACCACTATTGGCCGTATCCCGGACGCCTATTTTCAGGCCGTGGGAAGCGGCACCGGTGCCATTGCCGCCTGGGAGGCCGCGATGCGCTTTGCTGAGGATGGTCGATACGGACCGAATGCGATGCGGCTGATTGTGAGTCAGAATACGCCGTTTGTACCGATGGTGGACTCATGGAAAGCCGACAGTCGGGATTTCCTGGTGGCGGACGATATCACCGCCCGGGGACATGTGAACGAGGTGAACGCCAAAGTACTCACCAACAGACGGCCGCCCTGGAGTGTTCCCGGCGGACTCTACGACGCCCTCAAATCTTCGGGCGGAACCGTTCTGGGAGCGACGAATGAGGAAGCGTCCGTCGCCGGAGCCAGATTCGCCCAGCTTGAGGGCAACGACATTTCACCGGCCGCCGGTGTCGCGGTGGCGAGTCTCTTCAAGGCCGTCGAAACGGGGTTGGTGCAGAAGAAGGACACAATTATGCTCAACATCACCGGCGGCGGTATGGAGCGTTTCAAGCGTGAGCGGGATACCCACATTCTCGAAGTATCCGCTGTGATTCCCCTGGATGCCGAAGACGAAGAAATCGTTGCCGCCGCCGAGAGATTGTTTGACCAGGGACTTACGGGAGCAGGATCGCTCCATTAATATAGGGCCGGGCCTCTGGAGGTCCTACCAAAAATCAGGAGAAATTAACATGCCAGATATGTTCGACAAATGCGCCACCGATCAGGGATACTTCGGACGTTTCCGGGTCGCCGGCGACCGCTTCTTCACCTTGCCGGTGATTGACGATCTTCCCGGTCCTCACATGGAATTCCAGGGTCAGGACAATATCATGTGGTCGGTGAACAATTACATCGGTTTGGCCAACGACCCGGACATCAAAGCCGCTGCCGTCGAAGCCACGGAGAAGTGGTCGGTGAGTTCACCCATGGGCTCGAGAATGATGAGCGGCTCCACCAGCGAGCATCTGGCATTGGAGAAATCTCTGGCCGAACATGCCCAGAAGGAGGACTCTTTCCTCTTCAACTATGGCTACATGGGCGTTATCGGTACCGTGACATCTCTCACCGGACCGGATGACACTCTAATCGTGGATAAGCTGGCCCACGCCTGCATCGTGGACGCGGCTTTCAGTGCTAAGGGCGGCCAGGGCGGCAAACCGATGGTGCGGTTCTTCCGGCATAACGACATGCACGACCTGGAATCGGTGCTCAAGAGCGTCAACAAAAACCGCAAGGGCGGCGTGATGATTCTCTCCGAAGGCGTCTACGGCATGACCGGCGACCTGGCCGATTTGAAAGGCATCACATCCCTGGCCAGGCAGTACGACGCCCGGGTGTTCATCGACGACGCACACGGTGTCGGCGTTCTGGGCGAAAAGGGAAGGGGTACCGCCGATCATCTGGGTGTCCAGGATGAAATCGACATCTATTTCGGCACTTTCGCCAAGTCTTTTGCATCCATCGGCGGCTATTCGGCTACAAGTACTCAGGTGCGGGACTGGATCGCTTACAATGCGCGCACCCAGGTGTTCGCCAAGGCCCTGCCGATGCCCTACGTCAAATCCCTCCAAATCGCTTTGAAAAAAGTGGCCGATGGAGACGATCGGCGCAAGGTGATGTGGGAACGGTCCAACCATCTCAAGGACGGTTTGAGAAATCTGGGATATCATATCGGCTCCGGCGATTCTCCCATCTGTGCCGTATTCACTCCGGTGGGCGACAACCTGGAAGAAGTGGCCATGGCCATGCTCACCTACCTGAGAAAGCACAACATCTTCTGCACCGGCGTCACCTGGCCGGTGATTCCCCCGGGATTGGTGATGTTCCGAATGATTCCCACCACCGCCCATTCCGAAGAAGATGTGGCCCGGACCATTGATGTGTTCAAGACGATGCGGGATGATTTGAAGATTCAGTTCCCCCTCAGCGACGATCTTATGGGAAAAATCACCAAGATTTTCCGAGATTAGGAGACCTCCGGGCCGGGACAAATGAGCCTTTCGATCTCGTAGGATTTGAATGGCCGGGGAGACGACTCTTCCCGGCCAATCCCCCGGCCAATCCCCCGGCCAATTGTTAAAAAACCGCTTTCCTATCCCCGCTTTATCCCGGTTATACTGATTTGGCGCTATGAACACAGACTCTCTTTTGAGGAAGACCCTCACTGTTCTTCATAAGGTCTTTTTGGCCGCTTTCTATCTCCCTCTACGTGCGGGCGTCCGGATGCATTACCGGTTCAAGTACCGGATCCGCTACAATGTGCCGAAAGAACTCCGTCGGCTGAAGCCGCCGTATCTGGTCCTGTCTGACCATGTCCATCCCAAGGACATGTTCTTCAACGGTTTGGTTCTCAGGCCGGTGATCCGCTGGGTGGCGGCGGATGCGAATTTCCGAACTCCCTTTATGAAATTTGTCATGATCGTTCTAGCCGGCTCCATCGCCAAGTCCAAAAATCGTTCCGATATGATGACGCTGAGCCAAATGAAATTTCTCTCGGAGATGGGATGCGTTATCGGTGTCTACCAGGAAGGGGAGAGAAGCTGGGACGGTGTAAATCTACCTCCTGTCAAAGGAACTGACAAACTGATCCGATTTCTGAAAATTCCGGTCGTCTACGTCCATCTCCAGGGTGCGTATCTCGACCACCCGAGATGGTCGTGGACCAGCAAGGGTGCTCGGATCAACATCCGATTTGAACTGCTGATAGACCGGGAAGAGGTGAAATATCTACCTCTTGCGGAAATATCCCGGCGCATCACCCGGGCCGGTGAATACGATGAGTGGACCCATCAATTAGCAGCCGGCAGCCCCTTGCTGGGTGAGGATAGGGCGGAGCACGTCGAGTTGGTCTGTTTTCTCTGTCCCGAATGCCGATCGGTGAACTCCATCGTTTCCACGGGGAATGAATTTCTCTGCTCCAACTGCGGCCTGAAGGGCTCCATCGGCTCGATGGGCACCTTTGAATGGATTCGGCCGCCGCAAGTATGGCCCCGAGAGAAGACCATTAAGACGATTCGGGATTGGAATCTCTGGCAGATGGCGCATTATCGGGAACTTCTCTATCGACTGGGTCTCGGGCGAAACGGGTCTGGCGACTCTCCGGATGCCGAGTCCTTCCTGTTCTGGGAGGATCGGAATACGGTCCGCCTTCTCCGTGGACGGCGGATGGGTCGTCTGGATGACCTGGGTGTCGGTTCGGCCCGGCTCTACGGGAATCGGATTGAGTTTGTATCAGATCAGGACAGGATTGTCCTGCCCCTGAAGGAAGTCTCCTCATTCAGCGTTTTCAAGCAGCAATACGTCGAATTTTACCACGATCGACTGCTTCATAGATTCGAATTCACGACTCGATCGGTCTCGGGATATAAGTGGCTGCTGCTCTTCAGAATGATGTGGGACCCGTCGTTCTGATCCTTACCCTTTCACCGATTCACAGCCGCCTTTCACCCGGCCCAGGCCGAGGGCATTCAGCACGATTTTCGGCAATGCCTTGCCCCGGGGACGCTTTGAGAGATCCATGTACCATCCCCATTTCTTCATGACCGGAAGTTTCTTGGTTTCGACAAACTCAATGAGTGTGCCGTCCGGGTCTTCGATGTAGGTGAATCGGCCGGCGGCCTCCCCCATGTCGAATGGCGTACCCGAATCGACTGTGAAGGGATATCCTCCCGCGGCGAGTTTTTCCCCCAGGGCGTCCATGCCCTGGATATCGAAGCACAGATGGATAAAGCCTCCGTCGCCCCAATAGCGGCCTTCGAAGATCTTTGCCGGCTTGCGATCCAGAGCCTGTACCAACTCGATGCTGCTGGATCCGAACATGGGAGCGAAGGGGCCGGAAGGAGCCTCACTTCTGGAAAGCAGGATTCGGCGGAATTTTCCGCCCCCGCCATTCAGCGAACTCCATTCCGCAAAGGTGCCTTCCTCGTCAAATTCCACGGTGTCGTATCCCAAGCCGTCCCGATAAAGCGTGAGGGCCTTCTCTATGTCGCTGACGCCGATGAGCGCTCCGGCGGGTCCGCCGGTGGGGTGGCCCTTGGTTTTGTACCATTCCTCGGACCGGACGATCTGAAAGAGATTTCCCCAGGGGTCCCGGACGAAGAATGTCGGCTCACCGTCGGGACCAACGGCCGGGTCTCCCAGGACTGTGGCCCCCGAGTCGGCCAGGTATCGATGCGCTACCACCGGATCGTCCGATTTGATACGGGCCGCGAAAATACCGGTGTCTCCGAGTACCGGGGCCGAATCGGGGAATACGGTTTCCCGGCTGGTATACTGCCAAATTTCGAAGCCGCCTCCGCCCCGGAGATTGACCGCCAGGACGGCGTCCCTGGACTGCACTTTGCCGCCGGTGTATTTGATCATATAGGGAGCTTCCGCGGCTTCGCGGAAGATGGGGATATCCATGCCGAATCGGCATCGGTACCATCTCCACGCTTCTTCCACGTCGGGAATTCCGATTCCAATCTGCTGTATGCCGCTGATGAGGTATGACATGTCGTCTCCTTAGGCGCTCATTATAGCTTAAGGTGGAGGTGCGTGGCAGTCCCTGCTTGACCGGAGAGGTCGGCGGAAATGATAATG
>JARGFR010000043.1 GCA_029210985.1 Spirochaetaceae bacterium
CCTAGACAGCGCTTTATTCTCAGCTTTGCCAAATCCTATGAAGATATTGGAAATGCACCCAACAAGAGAGAATCTTGAGAGAATCTTGCGGGTAAGTCCGATAGACTCTTAGCGCCCAGGACAATGAAACATTCGGCGTTCTCGAAGTCACTTACAGGCTGGAGCATGGGAAAGCCGTACATTCGCCTGGCCACGGATGGCGCTGCTCAGGAAATTCCTCCGTGTAGGGATTCAAACACACGCCATCCTCCTTGTTCTCCGGCTGTCGCCCACGCCTATTCGTGGTAAAATAGTGAACATGACGCGTGATTCGATCCGACAACTCCCATTCCCCCTGCTCGTACTGGCTGGGGTCGTCTCATGGCTGGCTGTCCTGGCCGGATGCGCTGATTCACCGACCCTTGTCATCGGTTCCGTGAGCTTTCTGAACCCAGTGGAAACCTATCGCACATTCCCCCCGACCGTGCATTCCGGCACGGTGAATGACGACGCCGCCTACTTGCGCATCATGGACAACGATGGCGCAGGCACGCTTATCTGGGAATCACCCGCTTACCCTGTCGGGAGCACCCTCGCCGGCTATGTAGGAACAGCGACGCCCGAATCAGGCGTCCATCTCCAGTCATTTGCCATCGAGCTCAGTTCCGGTCAACTGGCCTCCGCGACAATGCCGATGAGAATCGAAGCCTTCCTCTACGATCAAAGCGTTGCCGCTCCCATCGATCCGGTCACTCCGGATGCGGAACTCTACACGCCCTATAATGCGGCGGGGGAAGGCGTGATAAGGTGGTATGCCTCCTTCTCGATCGCACCGAACGAAATAAAAAACATCCATCTCTCTATTCCATTGGATTATCCCTAGAGCGGATTGATCCATTTCGGTACCTTGAATTGGGCTTTTTTGACACATATGGTTCTTTTTGACTCGTTCCTTCATCAGGTCATCCTGGGAGATTCATTTCGACACAGTTCCGGTATAAATGGCGACGTCCTCGGAGGTCATTGAGATTCTGCTGATGAGACACCCCCGCAATCAAATTGTTTTATTACCTACCTGTAAATGAATTAAAAGATTTGTCCTGAAGTTGGCACGCATCCTGCTATATACTCAGTGTCGAAATTGTTCGGCGAAAACAAATCAACAAAGCCTAAGGAGGCATAAGATGAATTACCTGACGACCAAAACCTACCGCCCCGTAAACCTGATCAACGATATGGATCGGATGTTCAACCACTTATACGAGAACACCAAGGTACACGCTGCCCGTGGATTCGCAGCCGACATCACCGAAGATGCCGAAGAATACCGCATCCTGGCGGATATGCCGGGGTTCACCGCAGCGGATGTGGATGTCCGAGTCGAGGACAATTTGCTTGTCATCGAAGCCAAGGTTCTCGAGAATACCGCCGAAGAGAGTCAGGCCGCGGACAAAACGTCCTGGCACCTCAAGGAACGGGTTCAAGGGGATAGGAAGCGGTCCTTCCTTCTTCCCGAGGACGTCGACAAGAATGCCGTCGAAGCTCAGATGAACGATGGTGTGCTGACGGTGCTGCTCAAGAAGAAGCCGGAAGCCAAACCGTTCAGCATTAAAGTCAACGGCAAATAGGGTGATACCGAGCGGTTTACAAACCGCCTCGGAATTAAAGCCGCTCCCGGAAAAATTCGGCGGGCGGCTTTTGTATTTGTACTTCTTTTACGCTATGTTATGGATATGAATGGACGATATATTCCCAGAAGCATGGGGATTTTGTTTCTCGCTCTTTTTGTTCTTCCCCTCAGCGGCGCGGACTTAAGCGTCGAGTATCTCGAGGGTGTCCTGGAATACCGTGAAGGACAGGACACATGGATTGGCGTGGATATCGGTGAATCCATACCCGACGGGCGAACAGTCAGGCTCTCGAGCAGAGGTTATGCGGAACTTTCAGCAGGAGCCCAAATCATCACATTAACCCGGGATGGCGTTTATGAAACGGCAAATCTGGTGTCGAAAGAGCCCGAAAAGGCCAATTTCAGAGATGTCCTCGGTTCGAAATTCTCAGCCTTGCTGAATCGTCCCGACGCGTCTTCGGGCATGACCGTGGCAGCCGTACGAGGCGCCGAAGCCGAAGGCGACGACTTCATTACCTGGGAAGATGAAACCACGGATTACCTGAGCGACGGCATCGCCCTTTTCGAAGATGGGGATATCGTGGGAGCCCGCAATCTTTTTGATGAAGGCACCATATGGGAAACCGGGGCCATACAACGGGAATGCGCGTATCGCCTGGGACTCTGCCAGCAGCTGCTCGGAGATCCGCGAGGCGCCCGCCAAACACTCTCAGGCATTAATCCGGAACCTGACGATCCGTTCTTCGGCGAATATACTGTAACGATGGGAACCCTTTATATCGAAAGCCGGGAATTTGACAAGGCCGACGTGGTACTCAGCTCCTACCTGGACGAGAATCCCCGGGGAGATGCGGCCCAGGCCGCATGGCTGCTCTCAGCCTTCAGTTTGGACGGACAGGGCAACAGCGCCGGCCGCAGTTCGAGCCTCCGGAATGCGGTGGAATTGGATCCGAACAGCGAAATCGGCCGTGCAGCGGCTCAGATGCTCCGATAATCGATAAGACGAAAACAAAGAAAGGGGCTGTTGCAATAGTCAAATCGCAACAGCCCCTTTTTATTCATCATGGTCTAATTATGCATTGTGACAGGCTACCATGTGCCCGGCTCCCCTGTCTGTGAGATGAGGTGTGACTTGGCGACACTTGTCGCTGGCCAGTGGACAGCGTGAGGCGAATCGGCATCCCTCAGGCGGGTCGATGGGAGAAGGTACATCGCCTTTGAGGACGATGCGCTTGTTCTGTCTGGTCAACTTGGGGTCAGGGACGGGAATGGCCGACAGAAGGGCCTTGGTGTACGGATGAATAGGATTCCGATACAGCTCTTCACTTTCGGCAGTTTCCGCCAGCATACCTAAATACATCACTCCGATGCGGTCGGAAATGTGCTTCACCATGGACAGGTCGTGGGCGATGAACAGATAAGTCAGCCCCATATCGTCCTGGAGGTCTTCCAGCATATTCACAACCTGAGCCTGGATGGAGACATCCAGTGCGGAGATCGGCTCGTCGCAGATCACCAGATCCGGCTCCACGGCCAGGGCTCGGGCGATACCGATGCGCTGCCTCTGGCCGCCGGAGAACTCATGGGGATATCGGTTGGCATGCTCCCGTTTAAGTCCGACACGATTCAACAGGTCGAAGATACGTTCCTGCCGTTCGGCCCCGTGGTAAATCCCGTGGGTCGTAATTCCCTCGCCGATAATATCCGTGACCGTCATCCGCCCGTTGAGTGACGCGTAGGGATCCTGGAAGATCATCTGGATGCGCTTTCGAAACGGCAACAGATCTCGTTCCGGTACCTTCGTGAGATCGGTACCGTCGAAATTCACTTCTCCGCCCGTGGCGTCATAGAGACGGACGATGGTCCGTCCGGTGGTTGACTTACCGCATCCCGATTCGCCCACCAGTCCCAGGGTCTCCCCTTTCTTGATGTTGAAGGAAACGCCGTCCACCGCCTTCAAGTATGACCTTTTGGCGCCGAACAGTCCTCCGTCACCCACTTTGAAGTACTTTCGGAGGTTTTTCACCTCCAGCAGGTTCTCTTGGTTACTCAAGGATTTCTCCCCCCTTCCGATAGTTTCCCACCTTGGGAGCGTCTTCATGGAACAGCCAACAGGCGGAAGAATGGGTTTCGCTCAATTGTACGGTCGGAACAGGTTTTTCCAGACAGACCTTCATCGCGTGAGGGCAGCGTGGAGAGAACGGGCATCCCTTGGGAGGATGCATCAAATCCGGCGGTGATCCTTCGATGGGGACAAGCCGGGATTTCTCACCCGAGGCGGTGAGCTTGGGCACGGACTGATGAAGACCCACGGTGTAGGGATTCTGAGGATTGTAGAATATTTCGTCCACGGTTCCCTTTTCCATGATGGTGCCGCCGTACATGACGACAATATGGTCGCACACTTCGGCAATCACACCTAAGTCATGGGTGATAAGAATGATGGATGCGTTGACCCGTTCCTTCAGGTCGTTCATCAGATCCAGTATCTGAGCCTGGATGGTGACGTCCAATGCGGTGGTGGGCTCATCGGCAATCAGGAGTCGAGGCCCGCAGGACAGAGCCGTGGCGATCATCACCCGCTGCCGCATACCCCCGGAAAACTCATGGGGATAGCTCTTGATGCGTTCGGCCGGCTTGGGGATTCCCACAAGGCTGAGCATCTCAATGGCTCTCGCTACCGCCTGTTTCTTGGTCATACCCTTGTTATGCCGACGAAGCACCTCGGTCATCTGGTTTTCAATGGTGTAAACCGGATTCAGGGAGGTCATGGGATCTTGAAAAATCATGGATATTTCGTTGCCCCGGATATCACTCAGCTCGGCTTGCCCTTTCTTGGCCAGGTCCTGACCGTCGAAGAGAATCTGACCTTCCTTGATTTTTCCCGGATTCTCGATCAGACCCATAATAGACATAGCCGTCACGCTTTTGCCTGAACCGGATTCGCCGACGATGCCCAGCACATCACCCTCGTTGAGAGTGAAGGACGAACCGCGTACGGCTTGAATCTCACCCAGGTGGGAGAAAAAGGAGGTATGGACGTTTTTGACTTCAAGTAATTTCTTGCTCATACTGCCTCCTAACCTTTCCTCAGTCTTGGATCCAGGGCATCACGGAGTCCGTCACCCAGAAAGTTGAAGGACAGCATCGTAATAGCAATGGCCATAGCCGGGAAGAAAAGCTGATACGGATAGGACAGAAGGGATTGCAGCGCGTCATTGGCCAGCGTACCCCAGGAAGCCATGGGTGCCGAAACGCCCAGTCCGATGAAACCGATAAATGCTTCGGTGAATACCGCTCGAGGAATCATCATCGTCATCGTGACGATGATCGGGCCGATGGCATTGGGAATGAGATGCCGTGAGATAATATTCCAACGGCTGACACCCAGAGCCCGGGCGGCCAGAACGAATTCCTGCTCTTTCAGAGAAAGGACCTGACCCCTGACCAACCGCGCCATCACAACCCAGTAAACACTTCCCAGGGCAATCGTCATGGTCCATAAGCCGCGGTTGCCCACCAGAACCATAATCAGAATGACGTAGATGAGCAGAGGAATAGAATTCAGCAGATCGACGAAACGCATCATTAAGTTGTCCGTCCGGCCTCCCTCATAAGCGGCGATGCTTCCCCAGGCCACTCCGACCAGGAGATTCACCAGCGTCGCCACAAAGGCGATTGTCAGGGAGATTCGAGCACCGTAGATGACACGGACCAGCAGGCTCCGGCCCACGATGTCGCTGCCGAAGGGATAGGTTCTGTTTCGAACTTTTTTATCGGGCCGGGTAATTTCCTCACCGCCGTTGACGGCAAAGGTAAAGTCATAGTCCGCTTCTTTTCCGGGCAGAAGATTGTAAGAAAAATCCATCGCAACGGATAAGTCACCGTCTTCGTAGGTATAGACTTTGTTGACGGTGTCTTTGTCAACCAATTCAAGTCTGGAGAGGAGTTCTCCCTCCTCACTGACCCTCAGCAGTTTATAGTCCCGGGTAATGTAGACGAAATAGTCATCGGCAACCCGATAGATCTCCATCCTCGGCGGCACATTGGAAAAATCCAGGTTCTGATCTGAATAGGATAAAGGAGAAAGCAGCGGTCCGAAAATTGCCGTCAAGATGATAAATGTGACGCCCACCAGACCGGTCATGGCGAGTTTGTGATTTTTCAGTCGCCGCCAGGCATCCTGCCAATAGGTGAGTGATTTTCGGAGTATTTCCTGATCCTGACTCTCTTCCTTGGAGACGAATTGAAATGCTTGGGAGTCCATGATCAACCGATCTCCTTTTCAAACTTGATGCGCGGATCAACCAGAGCGTAGAGGATGTCCACAAGGAACACCATCAGAACATAGAAGGCGGCGTAAAGCACCGTCACACCCATTATCACGGTGTAGTCCCGGTTGCTGACACTCTCGACGAAATAGCGACCGATACCCGCGATGGCGAAAATACGCTCGACAACGAAGGACCCGGTCATTAAAGCGGCGATTGTGGGGCCCATGTAGGTGATAACAGGGATGACGGCATTTTTCATGGCGTGTTTTCCGATGACGGAAAGTTCCTTCAGGCCGTTGGCACGGGCCGTCCGGATATAATCCTGCCGGAGAACTTCGAGCATGCTCGATCTGGTCAGGCGGGCGACAAACGACAGGGAGTAGCCGCTCAAAGCGATAACCGGACCGATGTATGAAGCCGGTGTTCTCAGACCGAAGGGCGGTACCCAGCCCAGTTTCCCGGCAAAGAGGAATATGAAAATCGTAGCGATGACAAAGCTCGGAATTGTCACTCCGAGAGTTGCCATGAACATCACGAAATAGTCGATGGGTCTGTTCTGTCTCAGCGCCGATATAATACCGACCGGAACACCCACGGCGATGATGAGCAAGACGGCGAGAAAGCCCACTCTGGCCGTTATGGGAAATCCGGCGGAGATCAAATCGTTCACCGACGTACCAACCTTGGAAAAAGAGGGTCCCAAATCAAAAGTAACCAGGCCCTTGAGGTAGTCAAAGTACTGAACGTGCAGCGGCGCATCGAGATTGTACTTCGCATTGATGACGCGCAATATCTCGTCCGGCACAGGTTTTTCCCGGGAAAACGGTCCTCCGGGAATGGAGTGCATCATGATAAATGTCACCGTCGCAATGATAAAAATTGTGAACAGTGAATAGACAAAACGCCTCAGGAAGTAGTTTTTCATTAAAGCGATCTCCTGGCCTGGACGAACGGGGATCAAGAAGCGAGGAACGTCAGGCTCTAAAAAATGAGGGCCGCCCTCGGAAATGAGGGCGACCCAAAGTCATGCGGGTGCTATTTTTCGATATACGCGGTGCTGAAGTCCATGGCACCAAGCTGGGATCGTGTGAAATTCTTCACCTGAGGTGAGGAAAGCATGTAATCCACATAATGGTACACAGGGATGATGGGCAGCTCGGTCATCAGGATGTCCTGAGCGGCGTAAAGAGCCTCATAGTGATCGGCGCCAACCGTCTGGTTCGCTTTCGATACAAGCTCATCGTACTCGGGATTCGAGTAGTTGGGATCGTTGTAGGTATTGGGGGTCTGGAAGATGGCCAGAAGTCCCATGGGATCCAGGAAGTCTGTAATCCAGCCGCCGCGAGACAGCTCAAAATCGCCTTCTTTCCGTGTATCCTGGAAAACGGCCCATTCCTGATTCTCCAGCGTACATGTGATGCCCAGATTGGTCTTGAACATCTCCTGCATCATTTCGGCCACGAGTTTATGGCCGTCGCTGGTGTTGTAGAGCATGACGAACTCGGGGAAACCCGCGCCGCCGGGGTAACCGGCTTCGGCCAGGAGTCTTTGGGCTTCGCCTACAGCGCTGTCGTCGGTGGCAATACCGTAGGTGCCGGCGGTTTCAAAGAAGTCGGCGCCGGTGTGATCCGGGAATCCCGGGGGCACGAAACCGGCGGCGGGAACATTACCCTTGGCCAGTACTTCCACGATCTTTTCGCGGTCGATAGCCAGGGTGAGTGCCCGGCGGACTTTGGGATCTTTCCAGAGATCCAAGTCCATATTGAAGTTGTAGTAGTAGGTACCAAGCAAGGGGAAGACGTAGAACTCGGGGTTCTCGGCGACCAGCTTGGGAATTTCGGCCGACGGGATGCCGACGCCGTTGAGGAAGTCGAACTCACCGGCCTGATAGGCGGTGTAAGAGGTGGACGCGTCATCGATGAATTTAACGTTGATGACGTCGATGTTCACGCTGTCGGCATTCCAGTAGTTCGGGTTCTTCTCGAGAGTCAGGCCGTCGCCGATGACGTAGCTTGTCAGCATGAAAGGTCCGTTGGAGACGTAGATCTCGGGATCCTTGGCCCATGCGCCTTCCGGACCGGCTTCCACGGCTTCCTTCTTGACGGGCATGAAGTGGTAGAAGGACATCAGTGAAACAAAGTAATCGGTGGGGTTGGTCAGTTTCACTTCAAAGGTGTAGTCATCCACGGCGCGGATGCCGACATCTTCCAGGGAGCCTTCACCGTAAGCGGCATCCATGGCGCCGACAACGTTGGTGTATTCCCAGATCCAGGAGTATTCGGAGGCGGTGGCCGGATCCATGGCCCGCTTCCATGAGTAGACGAAATCGTTGGCCGTCAGGTCCGAACCGTCGGACCATTTGGCGTCTTTGCGAATTTTGAAAGTGACGGTTTTACCGCCGTCGGACAGTTCCCAGCTCTCAGCCATTCCGGGAATGACTTTTCCTTCCTGTTCACGCACCAAACCTTCGTGCGTGTTGTTACCGATATCGCCACCGTCGCTGGCGCCGTTCAGACCCGGATCAAGGGTCTTGGGGTCGGCCGCCAAGTTCCAGTTCATGACCATCAGATCCTTGGACTCTTCTTTACCGCCGTTTGCGAATACGGCGGGGGCGAGTAGCAGGATTGCGAGGGCGAAAATCAAAGCTCTTTTCATTGTGCCTCTCCTTTTGAGGTATTTTGGCCAATATAACCCGTGAAACATACCGTTGTCTATCGGAATAGGGCCATGGAGAGGTAACGACCTGAGGCCGGATCAGCATTATTAGTGATAAAGATATTTCTTTTAGAAGAAACACTTTGGTCCACGATTACATATTTATACAACCTCCCGGAATATCTCATACACCCTAAGCGCCGAGGCTTGTGTTGAACACAATCTCTTGTGCTGATATCGAGCGCTTTGATCAAATTCAAAGGGGTTTTCTGGTCGGATTACCAGAAAACCACTCAAAGAATCACCCTCGAATACATAAATATCCCATCAGTATTCTGTGAGCGTCCACCAAAAATCCCGGGAATTCGGCGATCTTTGGTTTTTCAGGAAATGCTTCTATCCTTTTCTGACCGTTATTCGCCATCCTCCGGAGACTTCGTCCACGCTCAGAACATCATGGTTCTCCAATTCCATGGAACGGGGAACGTTCGACGCGCTTTCGCCGTTGTCCACTTTAACGGCCAGGATCTGTCCGCTCGACATTTTTTCCAAGGCCAGCTTGCTTTTGACGAAGGTGTAGGGGCAAACATCACCTGAAAGGTCGATTTCCCTATCGATTTGGATATCGCTCATATCACTTACTCCACAGGAAATCGTTCATCATTCGCCCACTCGATCCAGCTGCCGTCGTATAGAGCCACATTATCGTACCCGGCCAGGGTCAGGGCCAGCCAGGTATGGGCGCCTCGGACCCCGGTTTGGCAGTGTGCGACCACGCGATCCTCGGCATCAACACCTTCTGTCGCGTAAAACTCGGCCAATTCTTCCACTCCAAGCAAGGTGGGGAGTGTCCCCGAGGAGTTGTTCAAGGTCCACTCGATGGACAGTGCTCCGGGGATGTGCCCGCCTCTGTCGGCCCGGACGTCACTTCCGTTGTATTCGCCGGAGCTGCGGGCATCCACGACCACCACGCCGGGATCATAGAGATCCGCCAAGAGTTCGTCTCCGCTTACCAGAAGGCTGTCCCTCACATCCGGAAGGAAATACCCTGCGGCGACGGTCGCGGTGCCGGCAGTGGCTAAGGGCAAGCCGTCAGCTTCCCAAAGGCCGTATCCGCCGTCGAGAACCGCCCAATTCTCATGCCCCAGGTAGGCCAGAGTCCAGGCCAGCCTGGCCGCCCATGGTCCCGACCCGGCGTCGTACACCACCACCGCCGAATCGTTGGAGACGCCCAATGTTTCGAGCCAGGATACCGTCTTCTCCACACCGGGGAACATGCCGGGAATCCCGTCCACTTCCTGATAGAAGCCCGATCGGTCGGCGTATAGGGCCCCGGGGACATGACTTGAAGAATACTCTCCCGGCTTTCTGGCCGTGTCCAGGATCACGAGATTTTCGGCTCCGAGGTGTTCCTCCAGCCAGTAAGCGTCTATTAAGCGGGACGGCAGATCGACATCCGATTCTATCGCTGGGCCGGGAGAAACCTCCTCGCCGCTTTCCGCAAAGGTTAATGCGGTCATCGCGGCTATAAGCGCCACGAATACCATTAAACGTTTCATCATTCATTCCTCCCGCCGGCGTCGGAGCCGGCATTTCATTGTTTCCCGTCGTCGAGGAAGGGGCCTTTCTCGACGACCCGCGCAGTTTCCATTCAATCCGCTGCCTTGTTTATCGTTTGGTGCCAAATCAGCGCCGTCGCCGCCCAATTTCCGGCCATTGTGAACAGTGTCGCCGCCAGGCTGGAAAGTGCCAAAGCCGAAAGCCCGGTGATGCCATGTCCGATGTTGCAGCCCCCGGCAACCGCAGCTCCGACGCCCATAGCCAGACCGCCGGAAAACTGTATGAGGGCTCTCTTGGGATCCGGGAGCCTTAGGCGGAGGTCTTTGGCCTTCCAAGCGGCCAAGAACGCCCCTAAGGGCAGGGCCAGAAGCATCCAGGCTGTCCAATTCAAGCCCCCTTTGTCGCCGAAGAGCGTCCAGGACGCCCAGGCGACTGTCGGCTGAACGAGGGAGAGTCCGTAATCCCGGCCTTCCAGCGAAGAGAAGACCCAGGCGGCCAGGGCCAGAATGCCCACCGAAAACCCGGTCTTCGGCCAGTTCCAGCCCAAGTAGAATCGGGACTTCGGAGACCTGGCCAGAAAAACGAGTCCAGGAATCGCCAGAACGCCGATGGCTATCCATCTCCCCGTCCATGGATCAGCCGGCCAGATGTGTCCCAAGGTGGGGATTTCTCCGGCGATGGTCCACTCCGCCATATTCAAGGCGGCACGAAGGGGCGCCAAAGCCCCGGTTGTAGCGGCCAAGGCCCCGGCAAAGAATCCCAGAAGGGCCAGAAAGGACCCCAGCATTCCCTTGGAAGCCCGATAATAGGTACCGCTGACGCAGCCTCCGGCCCATACCATCCCGGCACCGAAAATCAGCCCGCCGACGGCCAGGGCCCAGGGCCGGAAAGGCGCCCGGGCCGGGTAGAGAACGCCCAGGTTTTCCAGTAAGGCAACGATGGGCAGGTTGATCAGCAGGATCAGAATCCATGCTCGCAGGGCGGTTCGATCTTCCCGGAACAATATGCTTCGAAACGCCGTGTTCATGCAGAATCCGCCGCGCTGCAGGCTCCAGCCGAGGAGGGCGCCCACTGCCAGGCCGCTGAATATGCTCAATCCGTTCACATCCTTATCCCTTTTAGAAGCAGGCGAAGCCCTGACCAGGTTTGAGTTCCACAGTCATCAATGCCTTCACTTTGCCGCTGCCCGGCAAGGGCGCGATATTCACCAGTTCATCGTCAAAGCGGTAGAGACGGTCTTCTCCGGCCAGCCACACACCACCCTCCGCTCCGGGAGTCGGGCCAACGACCGGTTCAGGGAGTCTCTCCCGTTTTACTTCACGAGTTCTCCGAACATCGAACTCCAGCAGAAGGGTGCCGGATTCCGCCAGAGCCCAGGCGGTCCTGCCGGCAGCATCGAACACCGGGGGCAGTGCTTCTTCGGCCGGGAAATCCGCCACCGGGACTCCTCTGGCTTCGTCCACTACCGTCCAGCCCGCTCCGCCGGTGCCCCAGAGCCTGCGTCCGCCGGGGGCCATGAGCCAATTCCGACTGCCCCCGTCCAGTTCCACCGTTTTGAGGAGACTCAAATCCGCCGACAGGTAATAGGCTAATGCCCCCGGAACGCTGCGGTAGATGCGAGTGCCACGGCTGTTCAGAGCAATACCCGACGAATCCGGGGAGCCGGAATCAGGAAGTGCCAGGTCCTCACCACCGGTCAGTTGGCCGGCCCTGTGACCATAGGACCGAACATCCCCACTCCGGGCGTTCCAGACATAGAACCGGTCGCCCATGGGCGAGAAGGCCATGCCGGCGATCGGCGCGAATTCCGACAGATCCAGGGCCTTGGCCTGCCCGGCATCTTCAAAATCCACCGCTTCACCGATTCCCGATGCCGAGTCGACGACAAACACATATTTACCCCCGGGAGTTCCCAGCAGAATGTCGGGCAGCTCCCTGGCGCTGAAGTTTCTTTTGTCCAGCATCTCTCCGTTCACTCCGTCCAGGATATAGAGGGTCTGTCCCCGTAGGAGGAAGAGTCTGCTCTCGGCGGACAGGCTGACGGGAATGGAAATCAGGATGAACAGAAACAAGATGGTGAGAATTGAATTTCGTAGTAGAAAAGTTTTTTTGTATATTATCTCATTTGACATAGTCAACATTAACTCCTTAGTCGAGGGAAGAAGACTCCCTGCTCTATCTCGTCATTCGGTCACGACCACAGGATAGGACGATACGGTCTTTTCCCGATCGATAGTGAATCCCTTGATGTTTTCGTCCGACACGGAATAGATGAGATAGACCGTCTGTGTATCGTTAGCCAGGCGGATATCCTCATCGGACATCCGGGCCGGTGTTTCAGGATGGCTGTGATATACGGAGATGAGATTCAAACCGGCCTCACGAGCCTCTTTCACCGCGGCAAACTGCTCTTTAGGAGAAAAACTGAAGTGCTCCGGGGAAGCATCGACATTGGTCATCGGAATGCGCTTGACGGCGATACGTCTGCCGCTTTCATCGATATCGCCGGCCAGATAACCGCATGCTTCATTGGGCATCTCCTCGAGGGCCTGGACACGGATCTCTTCCAGAATCGCGGGATTCAGGACAATCTGCTCGACATTCATGAAGCCAGCCCCGCTTCTCTACGCTGGGCACGCACCGTTTCGAGATCGCAGGCCTCCTGTTCGTACTCCACCAGAGTCTCCGGACTTTTCCCTCCCTGGGAAATCGGCAGGGCCCAGGCGGTTTTTTTCACCGGAACCGTCCGGAACTCCATCGTCAGGGCATCGAAAGTGAGAATGCGGTCGGTGAGCAGTTCACCGGCTCCGGTGAGGTATTTCAGGGCTTCGGCGGCCTGTATGGTGCCCAAGATACCGGCGATGGCGCCCAATACTCCCGCTTCCGAACAGGAGGGAACCGCACCGGCGGGGGGCGGCTGACGATACACACATCGATACGAGGCCGAACCGGGAACGTGAGTCATGGTCTGGCCCTTGAAACGCAGAATCCCGCCCTGACTGAATGCTTTGTTTTCCAGTATACAGGCATCATTCACCAGAAATTTCGTGGGAAAATTGTCGGTGCCCTCAAGAATGAAATCATATTCCCGAATCACTTTACGGATATTCGATGCATCCAAACGATAAGGATGGAGTTCCACTTTGACATCGGGATTCAAAGACTCGATTGTCGCCTTGGCGGAATCGACTTTTTTCACTCCCACATCGGCGGTATGGTGGAGAATCTGCCGCTGCAGATTGGAAAGATCCACCACATCGGCGTCGACGATTCCGATGGTACCCACTCCCGCGGCAGCCAGATAGGTGGCGATCGGCGAGCCCAGTCCCCCGGCGCCGATGATGAGAACCCGGCTCTCCAAAAGTTTCTTCTGGCCTGTTCCGCCGACATCCTTCAGCAGTATGTGGCGGCTGTACCGTTCAATCTGTTCGTTTGTAAAATCCATGTTCAGCTCCCGGCGCCGTTCAGCGCCTGCTCGAAATCATCAATGAGATCTCCGATGGACTCCAGGCCCACCGAAATCCGTATCAAATCGTCGCTCACTCCGGCCCCGGCGAGTTCCTCGGGACTCTGTTCGCGGTGAATGGTGGACTCCAGATGAAGCGCCAGAGTCCTGGCATCACCGAGATTGGTCTGCACCCTGGCGATTTTCAACCGCGACAGAACACCGAAAGCCCTCTCCCGCGACCCGGTGCGGAAGGTCAGCAAACCTCCCCATCGCTCGCCGAAATAGCGGGATGCCCTCTCATGCCATGGAGAGGAAACCAAACCCACTTGGGACACGGACGGAACATCGTCCCGGCCTTCCAGATACTCGGCCAGCGCCAGGGCATTGGAACTGTGTCTGTCCATACGCAAATCCAGAGTGTCGGCGCCCAGCATGGCCAGATACGCGTCAAATGGAGAAAGCGATCCGCCCATATTCTGTCGGGCGACCCGCCGGAGATAGACCAAAAAGGCCATATCGCTTCCGGTTTTTCCGGCCATGGTCTTCACGGCCGTGCCCGGAAAGTCTTTCCATCGATACACACCTGTATCGGTGACCGCACCGGAGAGAACCGTACCGTTTCCGGTGAGGAACTTCGTTCCCGACTGAACCGTTACCGCGACGCCGTAATCCTTTGCCCGGAAGAGCGCGGGGGTCACCAGTGTCGTATCCAGAATCAACGGGATGTTCGCATCGGCGGCGATTTGACTCCAGGCTTCAACATCCGGGACATCCATACGGGGATTTCCCAACGCCTCCAGGAAGAGAAGGCGGGTTTTGGGCGTCACCGCTCTGCGTACCGCATCCACATCATCGGGATCGACGGAAACCACGGTGACTCCGGTACGTGAAAGGATGTTGTTGAAGTAGGACTGAGTCCCGCCGAAAAGGCTCGTAGAACTCACCACCTCATCGCCGGACTCGGTCAATGCGGTGAATATCGCCGACACTGCGGCCATTCCTGTGGAAAACGCGGCGCAGCCCCGTGCTCCCTCTTCAAGTGCCGCCCAGCGCCGTTCCAGAGCGTTCACGGTCGGATTGGTCAGACGTCCGTAGACATGCCCGGGAGCCCTACCGGCAAAAATATCCTCGAGGGCCTCGGGAGTACCCGGAGAGAAAGCAGCGGACGCGACGATCGGCATCACCGAAGAGCCGCCCCAGGCGGAGGAATCGAATCCGGAATGGAGGGCACGTGTGGCGAAATCCATGTTACGGTGTGCCCCCGGTGCCGCGGCCCCCTCCCATAAAATACAGGAACTCTAGTTCGTCGCCGTCCTTCACCAACTGATCGGAAAAGTCATCCCGTTCGAGAATCTCACCGTTGAGCTGGACAGAGACCATATCGGGATCGGGAACATCTTTGACATCCAGAAGCTGGTTGACCGTCAGTCGATCTCCGTCCAGTGTTTCATTTTTACCGTTGATTTGCAGGATCATTTCAAACTCCTTATATTTACGTTTCTCAATTTACTTACTTGAGTATCATTTTCAAAAAAACAGTCATCAAATCATAAAATTCAACCGGTTTTCAGCCAGTCGGATTTCGTCAATCAATTCCGCGATACTCTTATCCAGACGAGACCTCGCCCCTTCGGCCAAGTCATGCCAGAGCGGCTTGAGTCTCGGGTCTCCACGATCTCCCGGAGCCACTTCCAACGGACCTTCCAGTAATGTAATCACGTCAAGAAGACGGATACCTGCGGGATCGCCGACCAAGGCGTACCCACCCTGAGCACCGCGAAAACTTTTGACGATTCCGCCCCGTTTGAGGACCACAAGAATCTGCTCCAGATAGTGCTGGGGTATTCCCTGGACATCGGCGATATCTTTGATTTGAGTCGCACCACCCTCATGCCGAAGTGCCAGTTCAAGGACTGCGGATAAGCCGTATATGCCTTTCGCACTGATGCTGAACACCCTCTAAGCTCCTCGATTTCAATCTTAACAATCCTATGCGACCTGGTCAAGTTATATATGACTATTTTTATATTGTTGACCTCCGGAAAGTTCTTCCCGCTGAGGTGCAATCGTCGCCGATGTTCTCTTGACCATAACCTCCCGCGGGGCGAATTATAGTGACGGAGGCCCTGCATGAGTACGAAACCTGTCGCCCTGGTTACCGGTTCGAGCCGTGGAATCGGCCGCGCCGTCGCCCTCGCCCTGTCCCGATCGGGATACAGACTGATACTGACGGCGCGAGACGAGAAAACCCTGAAAGAAACCGGTCGCGGCTGTGAGGGAGGAGACGCCGTCATTCTGCCGATGGATTTGTCTGAGGAGGATTCGCCCAAGCGATTGGCCGACGCCGTAAACTCCGAGACCGGTCAGCTGGATGTGCTGGTGAACAATGCGGGGATAGTCGTGTCAAAGTCGTTTGAAGACACAGGCGCGGCGGATTGGGACCGTATGATGAATCTCAACGCCCGGGCGCCGTTTTTGCTGACCCGCATGCTGCTGCCGCTCCTTCGAATCTCCGCGGCGGCGACGGTGGTGAATATCGGATCGGTTGTTTCGTTTAAGGGATATGAAATGCAGACCGCCTACGCGGCTTCAAAGCACGCTTTGGCCGGATGGACAAAGGTACTGGCCCGAGAGGAGGCCTCCAACGGCATCAGGGTTCATCTGATCGCCCCGGGGGGTGTGGCTACGGATCTTGTGAGGGATGTGCGTCCGGACATCGATGAATCGGATCTGATTGCACCGGAAGATGTGGCTGAAATGGTGCGGTTTCTGACGACCCATCGATCCAACGCCGTCATCGACGTGGTGGAGATGCACAGAGCGGGGAAAACACCGTTCTCCTAGTCAGAAGCCTCGTCGGTGTTGATGCGAACCACGGCGGAAGCCAGTTTCACTCCGTAAGGTGTTTGGATGATGTCGGCCTCAACTCCATTGATGCGAACCGTATGGGACTCGGTTCCCACCCGCATCCAGACCCGGAAGTCAGTCATCACACCGGGATCCGGTCGAATAATCCAATCATCGGCCGGTCCGGCTATGGAGGCTATTTCCCGTCCGGGAAAGATATGACCGTCGCTGCCCGCAAAGGGATCGCCTTCGTTAAAAAGCATGTAGTTCCGGGATTCACCGGGTTTGAGAATCTGACGCCCGCCTCCCGTCACATGATGGGCTCGTCTCTTCAGTCCGGATGCGCAGAACCAGAACCCTTCCGGTAGGACCAGGGGTCTCACCCGCTCGGCGAGATTCGAAATACTCGTAAAATGCCGGCCCGCAACGCGATAGCGGATGGTGACGGTTCGTCGGGACTCCACAACTTCGTGAATTTCCGGGTCGGTGACGGGAAAGATCGACTGAAGCATCCGCAATGCGTCTTCATCTAAAGCACTGATGTCGTCAGATGTGGACAACAGACCTCCCAGAAGGGACTGAAGGAGTATTTGAGTGTACCGTCTGGAAGATTCCATCACTTTGCTTCGTTCCTGAAGAAAGAACGAGTCGGTATCAACCGTGAAGAAACGGCCGTTGAGCTCACGTCGACCGACAGTGGATCTGAGAGCATTCAGTGTGGAAGCCCTCTCCCTTCCGTGTATGTTCCGATGAAAGATATGTTCCCAATACGGCGTTGTATCCGCGGTGGTTCGGCAATATTCGGCTCTATGGAAAGCACTCTCCAGGGGCACCGCGCTCACCTGGTATACGGCCTCTCCTTTAACGGACTGAAGGAAATCCATCGCCATGTTCATCGCTTCACCGCGACTGTATCCCTGAGGAGGATAAAGCGCCGCGGCATAGAGAAGGTCCAACTTGATAAACTCAAATCCCCATGAATCACGAAAGCGTTTGATGGTTTCGGCGACAAAGGTTTTTACTTCATCTTTGGAAATGTCCAGGGCGTAAAGGATTCCGCCGTGCTTCGGCAGCCAGGCCGCCGGTCGGATTCGACCCTTGGCGGTCCTGGCCAACCAAGTCTTTTTTGTCCGAAATACGGCGGAGTCGGGACTTACCATAAAAGGAGCGCACCAGATACCGGGTTTGTAGCCGCTCCCGCGAATCTCGGCGGCGAGGGATGCCATACCCGAGGCAAAACCCGTTGAGGGTGTATCCCAATCACCGGTTTCACGCTGCCAACCGTCATCAATGATAAAATAGTCCCAGGGAATCCGCCGCTCCCGAAACGCCGAGAGGCTTCGACGGATTTTCAACTCGTCGATGGCCCTGAATTCGCTGTGCCAGCTTGTCCATGCGGTGGCCCGAGCCAATCCTGTGGCCGCATGCCCCCGGAGTTCCATGAAGCGATCGAAAACCCGCTCTTCCGAAGCAGTGAACAGGACGATATCGATCAGTTTTCGTTTACTTTTCAGGCTCAGACCTGTGACATCTTTCTTGACTGAAAAAAAATCACGCCGGACATCGGTGGTGATAATGGTATATCCGGCCGATTCATCCAGACTGCCGGCAAAGAGCAGATGCTCAGGATAGCGAATGTACGCGTACGAATAACCATGGAAACGGCCTTTTTTTTCTGAGTAGGGATAGATGACCGCATCCCCGTATCGATGCATGGACATCATCTTGCCGGGCCAGTTAAGTCCCGAAATCCGTTCGCCGGGGGACCGTTCGCGACTGCCTGTCCAGGACTGAAATCCGTTGACGAACACGCTTTTCATTTCATCGCCGAACTTCATCCCGCCAGTGAGTTCAAATGAATCCAGGAACACCTCACCCAGGGGCTCGAGAACGAGAGTGAATCGCCGGCCGTCGGGAATATCCTCATAGGCAAAATCCAGTCTCAGACCGTCGAGGAATTTTTCACCATGATGCATCGGCAGGTTGAACTGAAAAAGTTCTCCCTTGTAGCGGTAATGGAGCTCAACCCAGACTTCCGATGGGAACAACGCTCCCGTCACGACAGGCACCGTCCAACAACATCGGCGCAGACCCAGCCGGCCAGGTAGTTCTTGGCCGCCGCGCTTCCGTCCGCGTCGTCCTTGCAGTCCACCAATCCGACGACGGCATCCAGAACGGAATCAGCATCGGTCAGGATTCCGGAAATCAGGGCGTCTTCTATTGCGCCGAGTCTCCGGGGTTCATCTTCGGGACCCGTCAGTGCGACGGCGGCGTCTATTATGTGTCCGTTTGAGAATTCAATACGGGCACCGGCGTGCCAATACGGTGATTGTCCGGTCGATAGAGGCACCGATCTAAAGGCGATTCGACCGCCTCCCGAACCGAGAACGGTTTTCCAGTATTCAGGATCGGATGGATTCATGGTTCGTCGATACTCCCGGCACTCGGGCCATTATCCCGCCGCCGGGCAGTGCTGTCCAGTCGGATCAAGAGAGGAACTTCCGAACCTCATTCTCTTCGAACACATATTCGGAGGAACAATTCTGACAGGTGATGACTAAGGGGAACGGGCCTTTCTCCCGAATTTCCAGTCTGTCTTTTTTGGACAGTCCCTTCAAATAACGCTGAAACAGACCGCGATCGCAGGGGCAAAAGAACTCCACTCTCTTGGAATCGATAAATCTCGGTGCCTGGGGGGCGAACTGATCAAGAATCAAGGCCTCGGCATCTCGATCCGAGGCAAAGGCTTCACCCAGGGAGGGGAGAGATTCCAAGGTACCCTCCAATCCGTCAACAGCTTCCTCGGGAGCCTCGGGCAGGGCCTGGATGAAAAGTCCGCCCGCGCCGGTGGGTTCTCCATCCTCATCAAATGCGACGCTCAGTGCCATAGCCGTGGCGGCCTGCTCACTCTCCTGGTGATAGGCTGTCAAATCCTGGGCGATGCGCCCGTGACGCAGAGCCACGGTACTGGTCCTGGGCTCTGCCTTGCCCTCGAACAGTCTGGTGACTGTGAGAAATCCGGGACCGAACAAATCAGGCAGCGATCCGTCGGGTCCCCTTTTCAGAACAATTGGAACATTGTGCAGATAGCCGCGGACCGTACCGTGGCTGTCCGCTTCAACACTCATTCCCCCCACCGGTCCGCCGCATTCCCATTGAAGACGGATCCGGCCTTCATCCTTCAGATTGGCCGCCATCAGCAATACGCCCAAAGAGGCCTGACCCAGCAGCAGAGTTTCAAGAGGTCCGAGAGAATGATTGGCCTTCATTTCTTTCACCAAATGATTTCCGCGG
>JARGFR010000044.1 GCA_029210985.1 Spirochaetaceae bacterium
GTCAGCGGCGAGGCGAAGAAGGTCATCCAGAAGAGCAGGACATGAAGAGAAGGAACGGCAAATCCGAAGGCCTGATACAGGGGCGTCCATTCCAGAGCGGCCCCCACCACGGCAAACAGACCCAGGCTCGTCAGGAACGACACCGCGATTCGCTTTCGAATATGAGCATGCTTCCAGTGGCCGATTTCATGAGCCAGAACCGCTTCCAGTTCGTCTTCCTCCAGAGATTCGATCAGGGTATCGAAGATGACAATACGCCGGAACCGGCCCAGACCGGTGAAATAGGCATTGGAGTGACGGCTTCGGCGGCTGCCGTCCATCACATAAATTCCCGAATTGGGGAAACTGCAGCGGCCGGCCAGAGCGATGAGGCGGTCCTTGAGTGACCCGTCGGCAAGGGGCGTGAATTTGTTGAAGATCGGGGCAATGAGGGTTGGGTAGAGCACCACCATCAGGAGCTGGAAGGCCATCCAGAATCCCCAGGCGGCCAGCCACCACCAACGGCCACTCCAGGCCAGCGCCGTGTATAATCCGCCGATAAGCGCCATCAGGATGACGAACCCAATGGGAATCTGCTTGGCCATATCCGAAAAAAACGTTTTCGGGGTCATCGAGTTGAATCCGAACTCCTCTTCGATGATGAATTTGGAATACAGGGATGAGGGCAGACCCGCCAGTCCCAGAAACAGGGACGCCGAGGTGAGAAACAGCAGACCATGCCAGTAGGCAGGCAGCCCGAGTGACGAGATAAGAATGTCCAGAGCGCCGCCGGCGCCGGTGAACAGGACTACAATTACCAGGATTCGTCCCTGAAGGGACATCCATAGTCCGAAGCGGCCCTTTCTCTGAGTGTAGGCCACGCTTCGTTCATAGGTTTTTGCATCGATGGCGCCGGAGAAGTTTTCAGGTACCAGCTCTCTGTTCTTTAATGAGGCATTGATGTTCAGGATATCCAGAAACCAGTCGATCAGAAAATCCAGGACGAATAAACCGAGATAGATGGTGATGATTTGCATCGGTGTCATGCAGCGTAGAATGCTGGATTTCCCTCGGCAAGTAAAGTCGTGTGACCGAGAACGACTCCGCCGGTCAGGCTTTCAGCCGATGAGCAATCGGCGGATATCCTTCATCGATTCGACTCGAACATCAGCGGCGGATAGATCCTGGGGCGGTGAGGCGGGCGAATCAAAAGCAACGCATCTCATCTCCGCCGCCCCCGCCGCCGCTACGCCGGCGGCGGAATCTTCGATCACAACGCATTCTTTCGGCTTCATCCGGAGCAGCTCCGCGGCTCTGAGGAAAATCGCGGGATCCGGTTTGCTTCGGGGCACATCGTCGCCGCTGACTCTCACTTCGAAGTGTTGAGCGATGCCGTATCGGTTTAAGACCAAATCGATCTGCTCATGAGGCGCGGACGAGGCGACGGCCAGAAGAATATCGGCCCCGGATAATTCGGCGATGAGATCCATCACACCGGGAACAGTCGGTATCCGTCCCGATTCGAGTTCTCTGAGGTATCGGGCCCGTTCTTCTTCCACCAAGGTCTCGACAGTGTCTGTGAATCCGAATCGTGTTTTGAGGCGACTGAACATCTCGAATCCATTGGTGCCCAAGAAACTCTCGTGTTCTTCGGTGGAGAGAGAGAAACCCAGTTCCTCAAACATCTGACTCTCGAGCTTGAAGTGGGTCGGTTCGCTGTCGATGATGACGCCGTCCATATCGAAAATGACGGCTGAGATGTTTTTCAGCATACGATGAAATCCGCTGTTTCCCGGCAAGGCAGGATATGCTCGCAATTGAGACGGTCGTTGCCGTCGGCTTGTTTTCGGGCCTCGGTTTCACTCATCCCCCAAGCCTGCTGATGTCGGAGATAGAGCCTCTGCATCGAGGTTTCCAGAGATGTGTCCAGGAACCAGGTTTCATCAAAGAATTCATCCAGGTCGGCCCATCGTTCTTGGCGGAGAAGTGTGTAGATGCCTTCGACGAGAATCAGAGGGCAGCCGGGCGGGACAATGAGTGCGTCGGGCACGGGATCCCCGATTTCGTGTTCGAATCCCGGCCAGCCTACAGGGGCGCTGCCGGCTTTGGATTTGAGTTCTTTGAGTTTGGCGATCAGTCCGTCGGGGTCGAAGGTCCATGGGGCGCCGCGCCTGGCCAAGGTTTCTTCCGGATTGTCCATCTCCGCCAATCGGGCCTTAGTGAGGTGGAAACCGTCCATCCCAAGAGCCATGAACTGGCCGTCTCCCAGTTTCCGGCTCACCTCCCGAACCCATCCCTTCGCTGCCGTGGTCTTCCCCGAACCCGGATAACCGGCCAGGGCGACAAGAATGCGTGGTTGATCGGATTTGTACAGCTTCAAGAGCCGTGATACCGGGTCGGTGAGTAAACGAGGAGTCACTTGATCAGTTTCGGCTTGCAAAGCTGAGCATCATCGCGGCTGACGCGAAAACATTTTCGGCAGATATGTTCGGGATGACGAACTCGATCCCGTATTGCTTTTTTATCGCTATCCCAATCCTCATCCGAAATACGGCACATTTTCTTGGACGTCTTCATGCTTTCAGTTATAACTCATCGAACCACATATCCCAAGTCCTCATTTTACTTGCCTTTCCATCTTAGGATCATGAGAATGATACATGAGGTAATCATGACAGCAGACCGTATTGCGGAGTTTCAAAAAATCATCGAACAGACATTGGCCGAACTCAAAGTCAGCGAAATTTATCTGAAGGATGCGACCAAGCCCATTGAACCAAGTGTTGCTCTCGGCCGACTGACGCGGATGGAAGCCATCGGCGAGAAAGGCGTCAACGAAGCCAGGCAAACCGAGGTGAAGCGCCGGATTGAACGGCTTGGCAATGCCTTGGACCGAATCAACAAGGGTGAGTATGGAAACTGCATCCGATGCGGGAAAGAAATTCCCTATGAGAGACTCCTTGCCGTTCCCGAAGCGCTCATCTGCGTTCCCTGTGCCGAAAAGAAGCGTCGCTGAACTCACGGGAATCCAACCCATTCAGGAAGGCTTTTATCCCATTCAAATAGCCCGGAAAGTCGGAGCGTCGAATGTTGTGGTTGGCTTTCGGGAAATGGAGGATTTGGATATTGGGACGATTCTCGGCGTGGGATCTTGCCTCATCGATGGAGACTATGGCACCTTTTCGCCTGTTTCCGAGTATAAGCAGAACCGGGACACGCAGCAGATCCAGCCATTCGTATCCGGAGTTCCAATCTTCAAAAACTCTTGCCATGGTTGTGCGGAAATCCTCACTCAGCCGTTTCTTGGATTCAAACCACGGCGCAGCGGCACTCCCGGGGAATCCGGGATTCATCAGCCTGGTTAAGGGAACCCCGATGACCGGCGGGATTTTCTTCAGTGTCTTGAGAAAAGACAGATAGCCTCCCGGAGAGTTCTGGAACGACTGTCCGAACCACCCCCCGAAGACTATTTCACCTGGTATTACCAGAACCGGATCTTCGAGTATAACGGCACGGACCCGATTTGGATGACGCACCGCCAGCCGCATGGAGCTTTCCGCACCCATGGAATGCCCGGCCAGAATCGGTTTGTCCAGTTCCAGTGCATCGATGAATGCATTCAGATCGTCGGTTCGAATCTCCGGACTGTAGTTCCCGCCGCCTTCGGAGCTTAGACCGTGCCCCCGGGCATCCGGCATTGTCACGTCATAGTCCCCACTCAAGACTTCAGCCGTCATGGTCCAGCAGCGCCCGTCATCACCGGCGCCATGGGACAGTACAATCGGCGGTTTGTCGCCGCCTGTCCTGTAGTAGTGAATTTTGATGTGATTGACGGCTATCTGCCCGCTCTGCAGGGAAACATTCGATACATTCATGACTGTTCAATATTAATACATCACCAACATGGATACTTTGTCATTTGATTATTCACTCTGAAATTGGGAATATAGTAGTTAAGAGGTAAAGTTTATGCGCCGCCTGTTGAGCTTGATTTTCTGGGGATGCCTGGCACTGTTGGGACCCATTGTCAGAGTCACGGGAGAGTCGCTGCCGATTCCGCCCATTCTCGAATCCGTTCGTATGAATGACGGTACACGTTTTTTCGAATTGACCGCGGACGAAGGGAGTCGAGAGTTTAGTCCCGGAAGCTCAACGAAAACCCTGGGGTACAACGGTGATTACCTGGGTCCGACGATCCGGGTCCGGCGGGGAGAGAAAGTCGCCGTTCAGGTGAACAACCGGTTGGATGACATCACATCGGTTCATTGGCATGGCGCCGACGTACCGGCCGAATCCGACGGCGGGCCGCATCAGGGAATTCCTCCGCGGGACTCGTGGCTGGCATCCTTCGTGGTGAGGCAGCCCGCGGCAACTCTCTGGTATCACCCCCACATCGTCGGAACGACCGGCCGTCAGGTCTACGAAGGGCTGGCAGGACTGTTTATCATCGATGATGATGAATCGGATTCTCTGGATCTGCCTGGGGAATATGGCGTAGACGACATCCCCGTCATTCTGCAGGATCGGCGATTCGACGCCGACGGCGAGTTCACATACCGGCCTTCGATGCCGGATGTGATGCACGGCTACTTCGGCAATGCCATACTCGTGAACGGTGTCCTGGACCCTTCCAAGGAGGTTCCCCGGGGGCCCGTCAGGCTGCGGCTTCTCAACGGCAGCAACTCGACCCTCCTCAGATTGACCCTGGACGGTCTGCCGGAAATGGCTCAGATCGCATCCGACGGCGGTTTCCTTGAGCGTCCCGTCGAACTCAGTCACATTATTCTCTCTCCCGGTGAACGAGCGGAGGTGATTGTGGACTTCTCCCAAGCCGGTAACTCTCCGGTGGTGCTGAAAGCCGAAACCAACCGGGGTCAGCTCTATGATGCATTGGAGTTTCGTCCTGTGGGGAACACAGCGACAGCCTGGAAGGCGCCCGATACTCTTGTCGCCCCGGAGAATATCCCCGAGTCGGAAGCGGACAGGACCCGTCGATTCGTGCTGCAGTCAGGGATGGGCGGGCGCATGACCATCAACGGCAAAACGATGAACATGAGGAGGGTGAACGAGAGAGTTCCCCTGGGCAGCACCGAAATCTGGGAAATCGAAAATCGGGATGGTATGATGAGCCAGCCCCATAGTTTTCACGTCCATGCGGTTCAGTTTCGCATTCTGGACATCAATGGGCGGCCGCCTCCGGAGTATGACTCGGGGCCCAAAGATACGGTGCTGCTGTGGCCGGGAGATAAAATCCGCATTATCGCCAGGTTTGACTCTTTCCCCGGTCTTTTTATGTATCACTGTCACCTTCTGGAGCATGAAGACAACGGCATGATGGGCCAGTTTCTCATTGAAGCCCCTTAAACGTCATGAGCCCATCGATGTGTTCAGGGGAGCTCAACTGTCTCCGGATCCTGAGGTTCGATTATCGTTGACCACATCTCGTCGGCGAACTCCTCGGAGCCGGTAATCTCGCCGATGGGCTGGGCGAAATACTTGGCTTTAGCCGTCGCCGCCGGCGTCCCGTCGGGCAGGAGTATCTCGCCTGTGCCTTCGAATATTCTCCCTCGCCGTCCCGTAATGCGTCCGACAACCCGTATGGTTTCGGCTAACGGGATGGGCTTGCGAAATCTCACCGACAGTTCAGCCGTCACCCACCATGAATCCTGGTGCTCGATGAGGAAGGCCCGGCCGATTGTTTCGTCCAGAATTGTCGAGGCGATTCCTCCGTGAAGTCGTCCGGGATAACCCTGATGTTCATCCGAGGGACTGAAAAGGCCTACCAGCTCCTTATCCTCAACGCTGTAAAAACGGGCTTTTAATCCAAAATCATTCTCCAGGCCGCAAACAAAGCACATTCGGCTGTTGGGCTGCTTGGATTTCACGTGTTTTTTTGCCATAAAACCAGTTTATCACAGTTTACGGCCTAGACAAACAAAGACAAAGACGTACAATTAGGGTCAATAGGGCCATTAAAAGCCAAGGAGGTACGTGATGGTACAAGAAGACCAAGTACTGACTATCACCGATGTTGCCAAGCGGCTTAAGGTGTCGGAAAAGACGATTTCGCGAATGCTGCAGGAAGGTACGATACCGGGGTTCAAGGTGGCGAATCAGTGGCGGTTTCACCCGATGGATTTTGAACGATGGCTGTTGGACAAGCGAAATGAACGGGACGGTTCCGCCCGAAGAGGTATCGCCACAATGCTCAGCGGGGAGCTGGAATCCATACCGATTTCCCGACTCACGACTGAGAAGCTTATCATTCCCGATATTCACGGCGATTCTAAGGAAGACGTGCTCAATCTCATGACTCACCCTCTGGCTGATATGGGAATCGTGGACCGGCCGGAGAAGTTTGTTGCCGGACTTCTTGGCAGGGAACGGATGATGACCACCGGTGTCGGCGGAGGCATTGCCCTTCCGCACCTGCGAAATCCGGAGGATCAGCCGGTGGAGAGGCCGTACCTGGTTGTCGGAATCTCTCCGAAGGGAATCGAATGGGATTCCATAGACGGAAAGCCGGTGAATCTCATTCTTTTACCCGTTACAGGGAATGAAGTCCTTCACGTCCGCACACTCGCGGCTATCCGCAGAATGTTCATCATTGACGGCGTCATCGATATGCTCTCTGAGGCCCCCTCGCCGCGGGATGCCATGTCGGTGCTGATAAAGATCGAAACGATTCAGCAAGAACTGAATAAAGAGGTGTAAGAAATGCTCAATAAATTAATCGCCGAAGGCCAGATTTCCCTGGGTATGACAGCGGCGAGTAAGGACGAGGTGCTTTCTGCGGCGTCCGAATTGCTCACAAAAAACCCGGAAGCAGGCCAAATCGGCGCCGAAAAGATTCATGGTTTACTGGCGAGTCGGGAAGGGCTGGGCTCAACGGGTATCGGCGACGGTATCGCCATTCCCCATGCCACAGACGATCGATTGGAAGATTTCCACTTCGCGATTATCACCATACCCGATGGTGTTGATTTTGACTCCATTGACCGAAAGCCGGTACAAGTTGTTTTCGCCATGGTCGGCCCATCGACGAAACGTTCTATTCACGTCCGCATCCTTGCTGCGCTGTCGCGATTGTCGAAGAAAAAGGGATTTATGAAATCTCTTGTGTCCGCGTCGACCGCCCAGGAAGTGACGGCTCTGTTCCTTGGAGCCGAAGAACCCGAAGCGCCTGAACCTCATATGGTGGAAAAAAGTCTGTTTTTTGCACTTGTGCAGGAATCGGCCTATTTGGAACCTCTTCTGGAGGTGTTGGCGTCGGTGACCGACGTCGGTATCACGGTTCTGGAAGGGCACGGGGCCGGGCGTTATCTCCATGCGATGCCGTTGTTTTCCGTCTTCTGGACCGACAACGACCGCAAAGAAGACATCAAACTTGTTCTGGCCGTCATCGATAAACATACCGGCAACGATATCATTCGCCGAATCTCATCTACGGTCGCCGACCCCGCCAAAGACAGCGGACTGCTGGTTGCATTGCAGGACCTCTCCTTGGTGAGCGGATGCTTGGAACTCTAGGGGGATATATGACTATTCCCGTGTTTAACGGCATTTCGGAGGCCATGCAAATACCCATGCTGCTCATCGTCGGTGTGATGAGTTTTTTCGCATTTTATTCCGGCAAAGCCATGAAGCCGCTGCGCCTCCCGTCTCTCATCGGCTTCATGCTGATCGGCGCTGTTTTGGGCCCTTCTTTCTTGGGAATCCTGGATGAGACGGTGCAGCATCGTCTTTCGTTCCTGACGGACATCGCCCTCTCCTTTGTCGCGGTGAGCATCGGATTGGAGCTCAAGCTCACGACTCTCAAGAGATTGGGATCGGGGGTGATAACGGTGATTTTCTCCGAGTCTCTCCTGACCTTTTTTCTGGTGACGACACTTGTCTGGCTGATTACACGCAATCTCCCCATGGCGCTCATTTTCGGTGCCATCGCACCCGCGAGTGCGCCGGCAGGTACCGTCGCAGTCATCAAGGAGTACAAAGCGAAGGGACCGCTGACCCAAACCCTCTACGCGGTTGTGGGTTTCGATGACGGTTTGGGTATCATCATCTTTGGCTTCGCTTCGGCCATCGCTCGGCATCTGCTGGTCCCGGCCGGAGAGGGCGGAGTGCTGATGCTCCTGGCAAAACCGCTGATGGAAATCGTCCTGAGTCTGGTGGTTGGACTCGTACTGTCGGCTATTTATGCGTTCCTGACCAGAAAATCCGAATCCAAGAGAGACCAATTTCTGCTCCTTTTCGCCATCGTGATGATGGCGACGGGGTTGAGTCAGCTGTTTCACCTTTCGCTGATCCTGACAAACATGGTGGTGGGAATGGTTCTGGTGAACACCCAGAGGTCTTCTCTTCTCTCCCAGATCCATGATTCGCTTGCCGATATCATGCCCCTGCTTTTCCTTCTGTTCTTCACTCTGGCCGGTGCAAATCTCCACATTGCCGAGCTGCCGGCCCTGGGGCTTCTCGGACTGGTGTATATACTCAGCCGGAGTTCCGGCCTGATCAGCGGAGCATGGCTTGGATCCAGCATCGGAAGGCTCGGCAAGGATATTCGAAACAATCTGGGGTTGGGTATTCTCTCTCAGGCTGGTGTGGCCATCGGATTGGCGTTGATTGTCAGGAACGAATTCGCCGAACTGGGACCTGCCGGAGAGGCCATCGGAACCACCGTCATCACCACCATATCGGCCACCTCCATTATTTTCGAACTCATCGGACCGATTACGACGAAACTCGCCCTGAGAAGAGCCGGTGAGATCAGTGCCTAATTGCCTTCGATAACTCCGTAATGGATCATGCCGTCGATAATGCCTCCGGCGTGGGAGCTTTCTGCGAAGAAGATATGGGGAGTTTTCTTCAAGGAATTGAGTTCCTTCTCGTGGTTGGACACCACGATCCCCCGGAGGCTTCCGGTGAGCATGTCCCGATCGTTTCCAGAGTTGCCGGCAGTCAGCATATGTTCCAGGGGTACATTCCATTTCGTAGACAGATAGCGGATCGCTTTGCCTTTGCTGGCCCTGTAAGGAAGGATATCAACCAGATTCCCGTGGGAATGAATGAGGCTGTACCAGAGCTTTCTGGCGGATAGGGCTTCATGAATCTTCGGTATGGGATCCTTTGAAGGATTCGCATCGTCCAAGTTGTAGCTGATCTTATAGGGACTCTGGGATCCTTCGTCCAATTGGAGTGAAAGGAACGGAAAATCCTTCAAGGTTTCTCGGATAGCATCGGGTTTCCAATTTCGGCTGATATGGGATCTCCATCCCTTGTCCGGCTGGGCCTCCTTGCCATAGAAAATTTCGCTTCCTACCGAAGTAATCCATACATCCGGACTGGGTATATCCGACTCTTTCAGAGCACGCTGAGCCGATTCCAGGTGACGGCCGGTGGCGATACCGAATCCGAGCACCGGCCGCTTATCGCGAATAATCCGGGCAAGCTTATCGGCGCTCTCGGGATCTCCCACAAGTGTATCGTCGATGTCGACAATCAGAACGTTGCTCAACGAACGAAAACGTAGTCCGACCGGGTCCTGTTCCGGATCCCGGCGGTGTGCAATCCTCGGTACGGGGAATTCCTTGAGCGCATTCAGATAAGACTCCACATGATTCTGCCATGAGTAAATTTCACGGGTTTTGTTGATGCCTCGTTCAGATAAATCCGTCCACTGCTCCTGATCGGTCAGCAATGTTTTAATGGTGTTGGTAAATTGTTCGGTATTGTCGATATCCACCAGTCGGCCGCTTCCCATGTTGGCCACGATATCAACCGGTCCGCCCTTGTCGGTGGCAATGAACGGCAGCCCGGCGGCCGAGGCTTCGATGAACGTCAGGCCGAAGTTCTCCAGATATGCGGAACTCACGAAGACTCCGCCGCTCAGGGCGGCGATGCGGTACATTTCCGGAACGTCGGTACCGGGATCATGGTTCTTGGGAATGGCCATTTTCCCATAAAGGTCGTATTTATCCATCGCCATCAGAATTTCGGTGAGAACTTCTTTCTCTTCTTCTCCCATCACTGAGATATCGTCGCGAATCCCGGCGAAGATGGCCAGATTGGCCAGCGCCTGGAGCTCTCTGTCTTCGCCGTATATTTCAATGAGGCGATCGATATTCTTTCTGGCGTCGGGGCGGCATAATGTCAGGATGAGGGGCTTGTCAGGTTCAAAATGGAATCGCCGAAGTTGGTTTTTCATTCTCATATGAGCCTGTTTCTGTTCGGCGGATATCTGATTTCCCGGAAGTTCATAGTCGTAGTAAGGGAAGAAACTATCTAAGTCCAGACCGGGTGGAATGACCTGATATTTTGGATGATCTTTGTTTTCATACAGACCGTAGAGGGCATTCTGTTCATAGCTTGTACTGGCAATGACCAGATCGGCTCGGGCGAGTACTTCTTCTTCAATCTTGATGCGTTTGCGAATCGCGTATTTCTCGTCTGCTTTGTCTTCCGTCCACCCCATATCCAACAGAAACTTCAGTTTTCCTCGACCCAAAGAATGGCCTGAGAATACCAGTGGAAGTCCAAACGCGCCGGCGACCTGTTCGGCAACATACCCGGCGTCGGCATAATGGCCGTGAACGACATCCGGCAGGCGATCCTGGTGTCTGAGGTAATTAATCAGTCGGTCGGTGAACTCATCCAGTGAGGACCAGAGTTTTTCCTTTCTGATATACTTTGTGCCGCCGGCTGAGAGTCTGATGATTCTTGCACAGCCTTCAATGTGTTCATCCGGTTCCGCATAATCGGAGCTGACGGTTTTCTCTTTCAGCAGGCGGGTAACGAGATCGACTCGTTCCACCCCTGGTGTTTTTCCCAGTGTTCGTGCCAAATCTAAGATGTACCGGGTTTGACCGCCCGTATCGGCATCTCGTCCGAATTCAATATCATGTGAACGGACAAGGCCATGAATGTTTATCAGTAATATGTACATACCTAAATAATATAACAAAAAGCGTAGTGCTGTAAGTAACTGAGTCGGATCCGGGTTCGCATTTTTTGTACTCATTTGATTAATTGGGGGTAATTTCGTAGTTTTCAACTTTGATTTATGCCGATAAAACATCGTAGACAAAACAAAGAGGGCAATTTATGTATACAGGACGAGGATTCAACCGATCGGAATTAGGCGACGTGGACATCCTTCGACACGACGGCATGTACCATCTTTTCCATCTGGTGCTGCCGAATCATGATTATATTGCCCATGCGGTCAGCGTTGACGGACTCCTTTGGCGCCGGGTGCGAAATGCTCTGTTCATCGGTGAACCCGGGGATTGGGATGACGACATGCTCTGGACAATGCATGTTTCCAAGGATCCCGACGGACCGGCTTCCTGGCGTATGTTTTACACTGGAATTTCCCGGCGTGAGGGCGGACGGGTTCAGCGGATCGGTTTGGCCCGTTCTCCGGATTTGTATCATTGGGAAAAAGCCGGCGGTCTCCATTATCCATTGTCCATCGAAGGACCCCACTACGAATCGTCCACCGATGAGGGACGGCATTGGGTGAGCTGCCGTGATCCGTTTTTCTTTATCGACGGACAGGACAGATACCTTCTGGTTGATGCCCGAGTTCCCTCCGGACCGGTGGCCCGCCGAGGATGTGTCGGAATCGCCCGGGAAGTGTCGCCGGATTCCTTTATCTGGGAACATCCGCTCTTTGTACCGAGGATGTATGATGATATCGAGGTCCCGGTACTCTCTAAAATCGGTGATGAGTACTATCTCATCGGGAATATCAGGGAGGACATCAAGGTACACTATTGGCATTCTCCCAACCTGCGGGGACCCTTTGAAGCCCATGCCGACAATGTCCTGCTTCCCAAAGGGAATTATGCCGTTCGTCTGATACCCGAGGAGGACAGACTGCTCCTTTGGAACTTTTACATCTCCGGTTCAGACAATTCCGGCGGGAGAATCCTGCCCCCTCCTGCCGAGCTTAAACGAAAGAAAGACGGAACACTTTACATCTCCAGCTATTCGGGTTTTGACGACAAGGTTCAGGCGACATTGGAACACGAGAGTCTTTTCCCTCTGCAGCCGGTTTTGGGAAATCCCACCGCTGAAATTGAGGAGACCGACTGGTCTCGTGAGATTCGATCGGTGAGTGGTTACGAAGTCTGTTTTCTCAAGCCCGAAGCCGCCGACTTCCGCCTCAGGGGTGAGGTTTGCCTGGAGGGACTCGGTAAGTTCGGTTTGGTTATTCGATCCAATGAAGAGGCCAGCGGATACTACATCAGCCTGGATGTCCTGAACGGTTTTGTTCAAACACGTTTCTGGGGCACCCGGGATCAAGCTGAGTTGGAGGAAGCATTCGAGTTCACCGACCTGCAGGAATCGCATTTTCAAGTGAGTCCGGAGAGAACCCACGGAATGCAGGCTCTGGCATGGGGTGGTTATCTGGAATTTTCCATCGACGGAATCATTGTACTTCGTCTTGTCGATACGCGCTTCATGAAGGGCACTCGTCTTGGCTTCTATGTGGAAAGCGCCGTTCTCAAAGTTTCGGATTTGTCACTGGACATTCTCGATGGTCCCGAGGAAGAAGACCACGGGATAATCTAGTCGGTACGTACGACAGGACGGACGCTCTTCACTTTCAAGTCAAAATTCAGGGTTTTACCGGCAAGAGGATGATTGCCGTCTACTGTAATCATCCGACCCTTATTAGTTGTGATGACGCAGATCCTCTCCACTCCATCGAACTCTGCTCGAAAACGAAGTCCGACCTTGGGCTCTTCAAATCCTTTGAACGACCTCTTCGTCACGGTTTTTATCAACGACGGCTTCCTCCGTCCGTAGGCTTTTTCCGGAGGAACCGTCACCTGTACATGTTTCCCGGGCTCAGAGCCTTACAGGGCCTGCTCTATTCCGACCGGTTTTGTCCTTCATGACGTAGTCGACGACAACTCGGCAGTCTTTCTGTATATTCATGACAAGAACATTGCACGATCCGTGCCGAGCGGTATTTAGGCCGTTAAGACAATATTGATGTGTGTAAATGAGTAATTATTACTCACTGATTTGATCGGAAATCTGTTAAGACTCGCCGGTTTTATTCAGTTTGTTGTAGAGGGTTTTCCGACTGATCCCTAAAGAATCGGCGGCCAGAGTTTTATTTCCGTTCAAGGATTTCATCGTTTCGGTGATGTATCTCCTTTCAACTTCCTCCAAAGTCAGCCCCATTTCCAAGGTCATTTTTCCCCTGGAGACTGATGGATTTCGAAAATCCGAAGGTAGGTGTACGGACATTAAAGTTCCGGTTTGAACCATCACCATTGAGTTGGCTATCACGTTTTCCAACTCCCTGACGTTTCCCGGCCACGAATAGGTTGTCAACAACGTCATAGCTTCCGGATCAATCTCCAGAACTTTCTTTCCGAACTTATCGGCATACACCTTGGCAAAATGGGAGACAAGGACCGGAATGTCGTCCTTTCGTTTGCGCAGCGGAGGAAGCTTGATGTTGAAAACGTTGAGACGGTGGTAGAGATCTTCCCGAAAAGTGCCGTTTTGGATGCTTTTTTGCAGGTCTTGATTCGTGGCCGCGATGACGCGTACGTCCGTTCTGATGAGTTCCCGACCGCCTACTCGGCGGAGTTCCTTGGCTTCAAGGACCCGCAGCAGACTGATTTGTGTCTTGGAGTCCATTGTCGTGATTTCATCCAGAAAGAGAGTGCCTCCGGCGGCTCGCTCGAAGAATCCCTTTTTCCTGTCTTCCGCGCCCGTGAAGGCCCCCCTCTCATGACCAAATAATTCGCTTGCGATCAGATCTCGGGAAATGGCTCCGGTATTGACCGCGAGAAACGGACCGGATGATCGATTGCTGCGCCGATGTATGGACTGGGCCACTAGCTCCTTTCCGGTGCCGCTCTCTCCGGTGACCAGAACAGGCACTTCAAGTTGGGCGACGCGATCGATGCGCCTGTATACGCGCTTGATGGGTTTACAGGCACCAATCATATCGTCGAAGAATTGAGTGGGATCGGCGGGTTGTATGACAGTCACCATATATCTTGGGTATATTTTACACATTGCTGCCGTGTGTGCCAAATCATTCGTCGTTCCTCAATATTGGCATGTTTCTTGCATTTTTATTGAATGAGAGGAAGGAACATGCTGACCAGTGCCAAAGAGATCATAGGATTCCGCGTTATAACACAAGATGGTAAGGCCGGTCGGGTCCGGGATATGTATATAAAGGACAATATCTGGGCCGTCCGTTTCTTTGTCGCCGGTACCAGGAGGATTCTGCCGTCCTTCGGTATTTTAGTGAACACGTCGACTGTTGAATGGATCGATTTGCATCGGAAAAGAGTTCTCACATCCCTCAGTCGCCGTGGAATGCGCAATTGCCTCAAGGCCTCAAGCCGCATCACCGTCTCCGAGCGGCGAGAGAATGCCTACCTCAAGACAAACATGATTCATGGTCCGCACTTGACACCGTTCATCTACGGGGGTATGGCTATCCCCCCGACTATGGAAGAACCGGAATTCCAAACCCTTCCGAACGAACTCAGAAGCATCAAGAAAGTGATCGGGTATCGCATTCATCATGAAGATGGAGAATTCGGGATTCTGGACGATTTCCTCATTGAGGATAACTTCTGGATTCTTCGGTATCTCGTGGTCAAGCGTCCTGACGGCGGAAGGATTCTGATCGCGACCGATCGAGTTGAGATTGTCTCATGGCTCAAGCAGGGCCTATGGGTCGGAATGAACCAGAGTGATGCGGCACAAGCGCCGGAGTATAACGCCGAATGGCTGGAACATATCAATAAGAATGAACCCCTGGAAGCCACTTCACAATAGATCGCATAAGGAGAAATAAATGAAAGATTTGGACATGACCAATCAGCAGAGTCAAACGAGATTGGATGAGTTGGATGCGAAACTGGACTTGTATAAGGCCCGTGCAAAGCGTGTGAGTACGGATGCGAGGGCCGAAAGTCAGGAAATCATCGCAAAACTCACGAACAAACGGAGAAAGGCCGCCGAACAGCTGGATCAGTACAGCAAATCCAGCGGCGCAGCCATGAAAGAAGCCGGCAGTATTCTCAAGAACTAATCACGATTGTAGACTTCAAGTATCTTCCATCCGGTTGGAGGCATCTTCAACACATCGCCCCTCATCATCGTCTCCTCCCGGTCCAGGACATTCACGGCTTCGCCGCCGGGGTCAAAAGACAAATTGGCCTCTTCTTTTGAGGAGTTGACGGCCACAAGAATGGTCTGTCCCTCGGTACGTCGTTCGAACACAATCTGCCGGTGATCCACCAGAATCTGTCGATAGGATCCCCGGCGCAGCGCGGGGTATTTCCGACGAAGTTCACTCAGAATGCGAATTTGTCGTACCAGTGTATCGTCATGTTGAGGAATATCGCTGAGTCGGGGACGAAGTGCGGAATCACCGGCAGCATCTCTGACACCTTCGGCACGCCACTCCGAACCGTAGTAGACGGACGGTATACCCGGTATGGTGAACATCAGGGCATAAGCCGTGAAGAGGTGACTTTCCTCGTCCAGAAGCGAAGCAATCCGATCCACATCATGATTGTCCAGAAAATTATATAAACAGGCATCCCTGTAAATTCCCACCGGTCCGAACTGTCGTTCCAGCGACCAGGCGATTTCGAAGAAGTTGCCGTCGTTGTGACTGGAATACAGGCCCTTGTAGCATTCGTAGTTAGTCACCGAATCGAGACCGTCACCGCGAACGATTCTCCGATAATCGCCATGGATCATTTCACCTAGAAGCGAAAAATCCGAACGCCGAGAACGGCAGAAGGAGGCCAGATCGGTGATGAAATCCCCATCGAGAAGATACGCGACATCCAGCCGCAGGCCATCGATTCCAAGGGTGTCCATCATCCATGCCACCGATTCAAATATGTGATTTCGGACCGACCTGTTGGTCAGATCCAAGGTCACCAGATCCTCATTCCCCTCCCACCCCAAGTAGGAAAGTTCATCCCCGAACACATTCTCACCATCCAGGTCGAGGCCGGCAAACCACCCGAGGTAGGCACTTTCCGAACGTCGGTCGAGAACGTCTCTGAAGGCCCAGAAATCACGGCCGACATGATTGAACACCCCGTCAAGGACCACCTTGATGCCGGCCTCATGCATTTTATTCACGATCCGGCGGAACGAATCTTCGTCTCCAAGTCTGCGATCGATACACGAGTAGGACGCCGTATCGTAGCCGTGCGACGAGGATTCAAATATCGGTCCGAAATAGACGGCATTGCAGCCCAATCCCGCAATATGAGAAATCTGATCTTCCACGGCGTTCAGCCGTGGAACCGGACCTGATTTGAAGTCGTTTTTAATCGGGGCACCGACATACCCAAGGGGATAAATGTGGTAGAACACCGCATCCCGATACCAATCTGGACTCATTTGACTCTCTCTTTATACCGAACGGTATATAACAAGTAAAAAATTTGACGCTGAAAAATCAGGAATAAATTCCATGACTGAATTGATGGACAGCCTTGTAGACCAATTGCTCCGTCATATCGACGAGCAATTCGTCTGGAACACTCCCGATTCGGAATGATTCATCGGAAGTCCTGAAGTAGAGCTGACTGATCAGTGCAGTTCGTCGATTCCTTCGTATCCGGACATGGATGTGACGAGGCCTGGGTTCATATCGACTCGGAAGAATGGTGCGGAACGCATATCTGCCCGAATCATCAGTCGTCGATGTTCCGAAAAACTGAAAGCCGCGGTCTCGATTCTCTCTGTCCGAGTCTCCGGGGTGATTATAGATTCCACATACATCTGTCTGCCAGATTTCGATCGCCGCGCCGCTTATCGGTTGGCCGTCGAGATTCATCAGCCGGCCGGTTAGAACCACGACATTTCCCTGAGCCGTAACCGGGTCAGGGAATAATTCCCCGGCGCCGATTGTTTTGCTTAATATGGCGGCAATAACGAGAACGAACAAGAGGGGTGATATAGCGGCGGAAATCCTCAGATTGGAAGATCTTCTGAAATATTTAAACATAGTAAATAAGTAGTATAAAAAACTATCTGCCGATAATCAAAGTCGAATAGAGTGGTGAAGTATACCTACTCCAAAAAGGCGCGAATCTCCTGCAGATGCTCTTCCACGACCCGTTCACCCCGCGCTATCGCTTCATCGATACGGTCCAGATCCGCGTATCCGAAGCCCTGAAGATCGGGCTCCAATCTGATGTCGGCGCTGGTCCGTCCGGCCTGGCTGGTTCCGGCGACGAGAATATTGAGACTGTAAAAGAGAACATCTATGAGATTGTTCGGGGGCGTATTTCTTTTGCGGTCGGCGTTCAAATCGACGGAAATCACCACATCGGCACCCAGCTGCCTGGCGACATCCCCGGGCACTTCGTTCACCAATCCTCCGTCCACGAGAAGGCGATCTCTCACTATGACCGGCTCGAATACCACCGGAACGCTGCAGCTCGCTCGAACCGCCTTGGCCACCAAACCATCGGTAAACACCACCTCCTCCGCCGTTGCGATATCCGTTGCCACCGCGGCGTAGGGCATCTTCAGGCTTTGTATGTCTTCGCGGCCGATGAACCGTTCCAGAGTTTCCTCCAACTTCTTCGACTTCACCAAACCGAGCTTGGGCACTGTAATGCCGACCAGATCAGACCATTCGATTTCCCTCGCTGCATCCTCGATTTCCGCCGTGCTCCGACCCGCCGCCGTCAATGCACCCACCAGGCTGCCGACGCTGGTACCCGTCACCACATCAAAATGAATATCGGCTTCTTCCAGAGCTTTGAGGATGCCGATGTGGGCCATTCCCCGGGCACCGCCGCCGCCTAAAGCCAAACCGAGAACTCGGCCGGACTTCTTTCTCGCCATCACCGGACTCCTTATCTTATGATGGTACAGCACTTATCCGTCTGCTCGGAAGAGCGGCGTATGAATTATCATAATCCCTTCACAATCCATTCATATATTATCAATATACTAACCTCAAATAAGGAGGCGGACATGCATAGCTGGTTTGGACGAGGCGCATGGACCTCATGTTGGCAAGGTTACGGAGGTGTCGGAATGATGATAATCGGATTACTGGTGTTGGTGGCTTTGGGTTTCGCGGTTTACTGGGCCGTGGCGAAGAGTCGAACCGGGACGGGCTCCCTTTCGGAGAAGACTCCTTTGGACATACTGAAAGAACGTTACGCCAAGGGTGAAATTTCCAGAGATGAATACCAGCAATCCGTCGACGATCTCAAGTAGTGAATCGTGTCGGCGGAAAATCGCCCGAAGAAGGGAGTTCGGAACTCGGTGCCGGGTTGAAGTTCCTTGGACGACTCTTCTTGTGGGCGGTGGCGACTAATTACCTGTGGGAAATGCTCCAAATGCCCCTCTTCGCGGAGATGGAGTTTTCCGATCCGAAGAGTTGGCTTATTTGTTTCCGGGCAAGCCTGGGTGACGGCGTCATTGTGTTGACGATCTGGGTGATTGGATTCGCCGTATTTCGGAAAACAGCATGGGCCGAAAACCTTGATGCTCGATCAATTCCAATATTGCTGTTGTCCGGCTCCCTCATCGCCATCGGGATTGAATGGCTGGCACTGGAGGCCGGACGATGGCGCTATTCGGAAATCATGCCGCTTGTACCGTTGGTGAATGTCGGACTTATCCCGTTTCTTCAGCTTCTCATACTTCCTTGGATTTCTATCCGGCTCGCCTCGAGATAACCTTGTATGTGCGCTGCCTATTGAATATCCGAAATCTTCGCGGACGATGCCGACGCCGACGTTGGTACCAGCCCGGCAACTTCACCCACTGCCAAGTCGTCAACGGGTAAGGCCCGCTTGGCCCAGTAGCCTCCGGACACATCTTTCTGCCTCAGCAGGAAAAATCCCACTGCAGCCAACAGGACATACGCCAGGCTGCCGGCGATGGCGATCCACAGCCAAATCGGCTCCTGGCGGATATATGCATAGGCCGGGAACGGGATGATGAGAATCAGGGGAATCATCAGCGGGAACACAATTCCCGCGGCCCTCATATAATCCTCGGCGATGGGGGTTTTCAGGTCCGGATCGATTACCCGAACCAGGGCAAGCCCGGACGCCAGTGTTCCGGTCGCCACGCCGTATATGATGAGAGTCCTGCCGAACGCGTGGTCCGCAAAGGTTCGCGACCCCATCCAGGGAATCAGGAAGAACGCAATCAGGCCGCCGACGGTGGATATAATCAGAATCGGAATCCAGAATTGCCCGAGGACGATGAATGAAATGGCGCCCAGTGCCCCGGTAATCATCAAATCAATGGACAATCCGGTGATTCGGGTCATCGTCCCGTCGTCCAACGTATAACCGATACCGATGCGCTGAATCACCGCTCGCGCCAGCCTGGCCATGAGGGAGCAGAAAATAAATGCGATACCCCAGAAACTGGCCGCCAGATCCCGTCCAAGATCGCCGATTAAACCGAGAAGGGCGGACAGACCGGTGAGAGCCGCCCAGGTGACGGC
>JARGFR010000045.1 GCA_029210985.1 Spirochaetaceae bacterium
TGCCAGCAGATCTCCGGCTTTTCGATTCTGAATGAAATTCAATTCTTTCAGATCGATCCGGCCTCCCGAGAGCTCCTTCCACGGTTTGCCCCGATCCGTGATGAAGAGACATTCGGTCCGTTCCGCGATACCCGCTTCGGCCCGACGTCCTTTGGCCACCGGGTAGTCGTCCCGCACGCCTTCCCCCCGGATGAGGGCTCTCACCGCGCCTTGAACGACACCTTTGGTCACTCCGGCCCGCTCCAGAGCGGCGTGGATGATGTCCCGATCCAGCGGTGCGCCCCCGGGGCGGGCCGGCCTCACCCGGGCACGGGCCTCCATTCCGTCCTCGGAGACGTTCACATCCACCCACGCGCTCAGGTGTGCGCCCGACGGCCATTCCACCAGGGCTTCGGGCCGTCCGCTGCCTTTCTCGATGATTTCCCGGATTGTTCGTGCCGGAACCGGCGGTATGTCCAGGATTTTCATCCTGGCGGCGACATCATCGGTATATACGGGTCTGGGGCGTTTTGATTTTGGAGGAACGATGAGAACAGCCCATCCGTCCTGATAGCGGAGTGAAAATCCATGGCGCTCGGGATGATCGGCTTCCATAAGGCCAGTATAGCCCCGAATGTGGTCAATGAGAGGAGATTTTCTCTGATGCATTGCGTTTGTGAGTGGAGTGGACTAATTGTTATGCAGGAGATTTTCAATGATACCGTCAATCAATCCTCTCGTTCTGAATTTGAAAGAGTCGGCGACCCTGAGCATCAATATGATGGTGAAGCGCCTGCGGAAGGAAGGCAAAGACGTCTGTCATTTCGGATTTGGTCAGGCTCCATTCCCGGTGGCCGGCATTATTCAGGAAGCTTTGAGAGCCAATGCCCACCACAACACTTATCTCCCCACCGAAGGTCTTCCGGAACTCCGGGAGGCGGTCTCTCACTTTTATCGAAAGGAATTCGATTTGGACTTCAACCCGGACGATGTGTTTATCGGACCCGGGAGCAAGGAACTGATCTTCCAGACCAGTTATCTGCTGGAAGGATCCCTCTTGGTTCCCGCCCCGAGCTGGGTGAGCTACGGACCCCAGGCGACGATTCGCGGAAAGCGCCTCTATCCGATCGAGACCAGCAGGGACAACGCATACAAACTCACCGCGATCGATCTGGACCGGGCATGCCATCATATGGGTCAGCAGCAGAAGATGCTGATACTCAACAATCCCAACAATCCGACAGGCGCCGTGTATCGGGAAGACGAACTTGAGGAGATCGCCCAGATCTGCCGGGCTTACAAAATGATTGTCATATCCGACGAAATTTATGCCATGATTGATTTCACAGGCAGGAAGCATGCCAGTCTTGCCAACCACTATCCGGAAGGCACGATTGTGTCGGGCGGACTCTCCAAATCTTTCGCCGCCGGCGGGTACCGATTAGGCGTGATGCTCATACCCGAGGAACTGATGTCCATCAAATGTGCCCTAAGGTCGGTCATCAGTGAAACCTTCAGCGCGGTGTCCTCTCCTATTCAGTATGCCGCCGTCGCCGCATATTCCCGATTTGACGAAATCAGGGATGAAATCCAACTGAATACGGACATATGCCGATACGCCTCCGGCTATCTTCACCGCCGTTTTCTGGAAATGGGGCTCAATTGCCCCGAACCCGCCGGAGCGTTCTATTTATTCCCGGATTTTGAGAACTATGCCGAGAAACTGCGGCAAAAGGGGATTCTGACGGGAATCAAGCTCACCGAAGATCTTCTGAGCTCCAAAGGTGTGGCGTTTCTGCCCGGATCGGATTTCTATTTCCCGGCGACGAATCTCGGAGTCCGTGTGGCGGCGGTGGATTTTGATGGTGCGGCGGTTCGGGATGCATGGCCGGGAGCCGACAATATGGATGAAGCCTTGAATCGCAGGCTCTTTCCTCGCCTGGTCGAGGGCTGCGATCGTCTGTCCGACTATCTTGAGGCTCTGGATTAATTCCGGGGTATTTTAAAATGACCTCCAAAGACGAACCGATGACTCTTTCTCTGGTCGATGACATCCGCTCGGTGGAGAGTGATGAGTGGAATCGTCTGGCCCGAAGAGCCGATTATTCACCTTTTCTGGAACATGAATTTCTGGCCGCAGCGGAGAGCAGCGGCTGTGCTTCCCCTGAATCCGGATGGTATCCCAGACATTTTATCCTCAAGAAAGGGAACCGGATCCTCGGGGCGGCGCCGGCGTATATCAAGACGCACAGTATGGGTGAGTTCATCTTCGATCAGGGATTGGCCCAGGCCGTGACGGAGATGGGTTTTGACTACTATCCGAAACTTGTTGGAACTCTGCCCTTCACTCCGTCACCGGGATATCGAATCATGGTGGATCCCGATTTCGATGAGAAGACTATGGTCTCCGCCATACTGGAGGGTATGCGCTCCTACCGAAATCACGCCGGTCTGTCTTCCCATTCGCTGCTGTTCGTGGAGCCCGAATGGGAGAGTCTTCTGGATTCCACAAAAGACGTCTCACCGGGCACACTGGAGTTCCTGCGCTGGGCTCATCAGTACTTCCTCTGGGAGAACGACGGTTATCGCTCCTTCGATGACTACCTCTCCAGATTCAGTAAGAATCAGCGGCGGAATATCCGCCGGGAGCGAACATCCGTCAGGGACTCGGGCATCCGCATCAATACTTTGACGGGACACGATCTGGATGATTCCGTTATGGATCGGATGTATGATTTTTATGAGTCCACGAATCGGAATTTCGGTCCGTGGGCGGCGTTCTTCCTCAATAGAGAGTGGTTCAGAGAAATCGCCCGGACATGGAACGATCGCGTCGTCATTTTCGGCGCCTGGGCGGAGGGCCGTGGGGATCCCATCGCCATGAGCTTTCTGGTGAAAAAAGGCCGTCATCTCGTGGGACGGTATTGGGGCGCCTCGGAGTTTGTGAAAAATCTCCATTTTGAGCTTTGTTATTATGCCCCAATCGAATATGCCGTCAATGAGGGATACCTCACCTTCGATCCGGGGATGGGTTCACCCCACAAGGCCCGCAGAGGATTTCGCAGCCGGGAGTTCGGCAGTTATCATGCCTTCAAGTCACCTGAGGTGGCCGCTCTGTTCGAATCGGTGCTGCCCATGGCCAACAACGCGGAACGGGCGGCCATCGGGGAATTGGATCAGTCCATCCCCTGGCGTTGACACCTAACGGAGATTTAACATTTATCTCATGCAACGTTCATGCGCTTTCTCCACATTGTATCGATGCGCAGCCTACCGATGATATACCTCCTTGCAGCCGCAGCCCTGATGCTCTCCGCCTGCGGCGGATCCGACTTCGACAATCGAATCATCGCGTCCGGATCCTCCACCGTTGCGCCCCTGATGGAGGTGCTTCTGGAGGACTATGTTCAAGCCGGCTTCGACGGAACCATCTCCCTGGATTCTATCGGCACACGCGCGGGTTTTTCCCGATTTATTCAAGGTTCATCCAATCTGGTCACCGCATCCCGGCCCATCACGGAGGAGGAAGTTCGTCTGGCGGAAGCCGCCGGATTATCGCCGAAGGGCTTTCTGATCGCCAAAGATGCCGTATCAGTCTGCACCGGAGGAGGCGTCACCGGTGAGGTGACATTGAATGAACTTGCCGAGCTTCTCACCGCCGACCTTTGGAGCGATGTTCGGATTGAATGGCCCGACGAGCCGGTGCACAAATACTATCCGGGGTTGGACTCGGGAACCTTTGCCTTCATAACTCAAATCCTCTACGGCGGTGATTCGACTCAGATCCTCTCTTCCGAATATCTCCAGATGTCCGAAGACGACAATGTCCTTGTTCAGGGAATTCTCAAAGATCCCTGGTCTTTGGGCTTCTTCGGATACTCCTATGCAGTGGAAAGGGACTTCCCCCTGGATGTTCTCGCCGTCAACGGGTTGAAACCCGTTGACGGCGCTGAATACTCTCTCACCAGGCCCTTGTTCCTCTACATCGATGCCAACCGTTCGAATGAGTACCCGGCACCCGCCGAATTTGTCGCCTACGTCCTGGACAGGGCGGCCGGCGGAACTCTTCCCGAAGGATTTCTGCCGGCAGGAGGGGATTCCATCGCAGATGGAGTCAAGGAGCTGGATATTTTAAGACGGGAGGCGGATTTGTGATGCCCCTCCGCTCAGTTCGGCGTATCGGACCTCCTATCGGGAGTCTGGTCCTTCGGGTCGGGTCGGGCCTGACGTTTTTTCTGCTCGTTTTGATGGTTGTCGTCCTGACAGACGGGTCGGTCAGGTTCTTTCGAACCGAGTCCGTATCACTTTTCAGTTTCATTTTCGGCCTCTCCTGGCAGCCCGAACTGGGTATGTACGGCGCCGGTGCCTTCTTCTGGGCGACGCTGCGGATTTCCGGACTGGCCGCCTTGTTGGCGCTTCCCGGATCCCTGATCCTGGGCCTGTTTCTCAGTGATTATGCCCGTCCCGAGGCGAGGAAGCGATACCGCCTCATTCTGGATGTTCTTTCTTCGATTCCGGCGGTGATTTACGGCCTTTTCGCCTTGATGTTCGTCACACCGCTGCTCCAGCAGCTCCTTGGGATAAACCGTGTTCAGCCCTACAACGCCCTGTCGGCCTCCCTGATACTGGGTCTCTTCATCACTCCCTACATGACCCGGCTCATGACCGAAGCTCTGACAAAGAACGGCGCCGACGTGCGGCGTGCCGCTATGGCCTTGGGCGCCACACGTTTCGAAATGCTGACCCGGCTGATTATTCCCGAGGTCGGGCCCGGTTTGGCCTCCGCCTTCATTCTTGGTTTTTCCCGGGCCGTCGGTGAGTCCATCATCGTCGGGATGGTGTCGGGGTCGGGTCCGGCGGCGACATCCAACCCGCTGCTTCCTGCCGAAACGGTCACCGGATATCTGCTCAGAGCCGGCTCGAACGGCAGGGATGTTGTTTTTGCATTCGGTGCCATACTTTTCGCAATCACCCTTGGCTTGAACATTTTCGGCGATCAGGTGTCTCAACGCCGCATTGTAGAGGTGCTTCGATGAGAAACCGGAACAGGGACGCCGTCGTCCTCCGCCGGCGAATCGATGCAATTTTCGGGAATTTTGTACGGATATCCGTATGGGGACCACTTTTACTCGTCACGTTCATGATTCTCACCCTGGTCGATTGGTCCATGGGCACCGTGGTCATGGAGGACGGTCGGGTCCTGAGGCATTGGAAACTCTCCGAATCGGTGATTGGAGCTTCCGATATTCGTGAGGAAATTGCCGACATGGAGGGGGAGGTGTCCACATCCTTCCGTTTCTGGCTCAATCCGCGCTTTGTCGCCGGAAATCCCTCTTCCTCCCCTCAGAACACGGGTTTGTGGGCCGGCCTCGCAGGGTCACTCTGGATTATATCCGTCGGTTTAGCCGTGTCCTTTCCCGCGGCCTTGGCGACTGCGCTCTGGCTGGATAGGGTGCGAAAACGCGCATGGTTCGCCAGAGTTCTTCAGGTCGCTCTGAGTCTGTTCACCCGAATGCCTCATATAGTATTCGGGCTCTGTGCGATGGCTCTGTTCTCCCGAATCACCGGTGCCGGGGGATTTTCGGGTTCGAGAACCATCGGGCATGCCGGATTGTTGATGGGACTGATTATGATTCCGAAGTTGACATTGATGATGGAAGAGCAGCTGGCTTCCACACCGGATTCCATTAAACATGCGTCCTATGCCCTCGGGGCATCCTGGCAGTCGGTGGTGTTCAGACAGGTGCTTCCAACGTCGATTGAACTGATTTTTATCGGAACATTGAAGCTCCTTGCCGGTCTGCTGGGACTGGCCTCGCCGTTCATCGTACTAGGGGCGGCAAGTTTTGTTGTTGCAGCCCCCGCCTCGATGAGGGATCATTTCATCACACTGCCGGTTCAGATTTTCCAGTGGGCGCTGAGGCCCGACAGTGTCTATCGGAGTCTGGCGGCGTCGGCCGCTCTGTTCATGGCCCTTGTTGTTTTCGCCCTCGGCATGGCGGCATTCATCTGGCGGAAAAGAGTTCTGCGTCGCCGGGAAGGATTGCGATGAGTCATCAACCCGCCTCGGAGAGCCCATTCCTCTCAACCAAGCACCTCACCGTCTATTATGAGGACTCTCCGGTATTGGGAGATGTCTCGATGGATTTTGATCGGCGTGAAGTCACCGCTCTCATTGGGCCGGCCGGCTCGGGTAAGACGAGCCTTCTCATTGCGATGAATCGGCTTCTGGAACTGAATCCCGCGGGCCGAAGCGAGGGGCAAGTCATCCTCAACGGCGAGGATGTTCTCAACACCGACTATCCCGCCGAGGAGCTCAGGCGGAGACTGAGTTACATCGGTTCGGAGCCGGTGTGTTTCTCCAGAAGTATCTGGGACAATGTGGCATGGGGGGCCCGGGTGAACGGCTTTTCCGGTGATCAGGACGAACTGGTGGAGAACAGTCTTCGCCGCGCCGGACTGTGGCATGAAGTGAAGGGAATGCTCCGGAAGAGCGCCCTGCGTTTATCCGGCGGGCAGCGTCAGCGACTCTGCATGGCCCGTGCCCTGGCGGTATCCCCGGATGCGCTTTTCCTGGATGAACCCACCAGCCGATTGGATCCTATTGCCACCGGAAGAATCGAGGACGTTCTGATCGCCCTCAAAGATGAGTTGAGTATTATTTTCGCCACCCACGATCATCTCCAAGCCGGCCGACTGGCTGAAAAGACCGCTTTGTTTCTGCCGAGCACCCAAGGGTATGGAGAACTGGTGGAATATGCCCGGACGGAAGAACTTCTTCTGAATCCCGAAAACAAGCGTACCGAAGACTACATCACCGGCAAGCATAACAAAGGCACGAGGTATGCGACATGAGGGAACGATTTGAGAGAGAACTGAAAGTTCTCGCCGAAGAAATACTGAAGATGGGATTGATGGTGGAACGAGCTCTAGGGGAAGCCATGAACGCCCTGAAGTCGGCGGACACCGACGCGGCGGATTCCATTGTGGCCGCCGATCGGGACATCGATGAGATGGAAGCGAGAATCGAAGGCTTGTGCGCCATGATTATCGCCAGAGAACAGCCGGTGGCCGGCGATCTCAGGGACGTTCTCACCGCTCAAAAAATCTCTTCGGAGTTGGAACGCATGGGGGATCATGCCAGGAGCCTGGCGAAAAGAACCGGCAAGCTCGGTATCGGAGAACTGGCCATTGCCATGCCGTTTTTTGATTCTATGCTGGATCGTATTCTCACGATGAATCGCCAGACACTGGAGGCATTCACCGACCGCGACCCCTCAAAGGCATTGGACGCCGCGGGACTGGATCATGCCGTGGATAGAATCCATGACGACCTGTACGAACGACTTATGGAGTCCCTGAAGACCGGGGAGGGAAATCCCGAGACTGTCGTCCCGCTGTTGTTTCTCAATCGTTTTCTTGAGCGTCTTGGAGACCGGGTGACCAATATGTGCGAATGGATCTATTATGCCGGTACAGGTGAGCGAATGGAGATGAATACTCATAATCGCCTGTAGTCGGATCATCCCCTGAGCGAACAGCGGGGAAACCTACCGGGAGATTTACTTGAAAGACTATTACGCCATCCTGGGTCTGAAAACGGATTCCCGTGATAACGATATTCGCAAGGCCTTTCGAGTCAGAGCCAAACAGATGCATCCCGATCGGACCGGCGATGAGGGAACCGCCCGTTTTCTTGCTTTAAAAGAAGCCTATGAAGTTCTCATCAACACCGACACCCGAGAATCCTACGACAGGACCTGGCGGGCGGCGAGGAAAACTGCGACAACGGCGGAATGGGACTACAGAGACTTTCTGCGGGGACATAAAGACGATCCCGCGAGTCTGGCCCGACTCATCTGCTACGATCTTCTCCATGATTTGGATTCCGAAGCCGTCGAACTCTATGACGAAGCCCAAACCGGCGGCTTCTTCTCCCTGGTCCGGTTCTTGGACAGAGAGGATTTCATGGACTATGCATTCCTGCTGGCCGAGGCATATCTGGAGAGAGAAGCCACGGTGAAGGCCTACCGACTTCTGAGAGGCATTGCCGAACTGGAAGAAGAGGATCCCTATTTCAAGCATTTCTATGTCGAAGTCCTGGATCGGATGGCCGGCATTGTCCGACAGAGCCTCCCCGACGATGAGGACAATCGGCTTCGTATGGCGTTCTTGACGGATTTGGTGAAGCTCTCCTACGCGCCCAAAGAAGAGGCCCGACTGCGCAAGCTGCTCTCCGAACTCCTGGCGGCCGCCGGCGATCAGGAATCGGCCGCCAGAGAGATTTTCAAGGCATATAATTTGGCGCCGAAACTTCCCGGCCTGGCGGAAACAGTCAAGGTTCTGAAGGATTTGGGATTCGGCTAGCTTTTACTTAGCGTAAAAGTCTCAGGGTCCGTCCAGCGACGACCGTTGATCCCGGAGGTCTTCCAACTCCCTCAGCCACCAGCCACGACTGCCCCAATCGGGAAAATGATGGTGAAAATCCCGGTCTCTGCGCTGTCGGGCGCACCAGGCGATGAAATGAATCATCCTCATAAATCTCAGAGCTTCCATCAATCCGATCTGTTCCCACGGGAATGGTCGAAAGCTCTCATACCCTTCCGAGAGCAGCGCCAGTTCTTTTCCCACTTCGTGACGGCGACCGGGCAGGAGCAGCCATAAATCCTGCATCGCCGGACCGACGGACATATCGTCCAAGTCGATGAGAAGCAGGCCCTCATCCCCGCGGTCCAGGATATTGGCCCGATGGAGATCGCCGTGAAGTCGAATCATCGGCAGACCCTCGAAGGAGGGTATGATGGTTTCCAGAGTTTCTTCGGCAATATCGCGAAATTCATTTTTCAGATCGGCCGGTACGATATCGTCGATTTCCAGGCTCTTCAGGTGGTTTCCGGTGCTCACCTCAGGCAGGATAGTCTGGCGATGCGGTGCCTTGTCCCTGCCGCCGATGCTGTGGAGGCGGCCGCAGAGAGCACCGATCCGCAGCCAGGCCTCGTCTCCTTCGGCGTCGAACAGTCGCCCGCCGCGCTTGGGAAACAAGGCAAAGCGAAACAACATCTCATCGTCTCCGCTTTCGACAATCACTTCCGCCAAAGTATCGCCGTCGGCATCGGCCAGAGGACTCACTACCGGGAATTCTTCATCGGCGAGTTCCCGGGTGAAGCGATGTTCTTCTTCAATGGCTTCCCGACTCCATCTCCCGGGCCGGTAGTACTTGGCGACATAGGACACGCCGTCGGTGTCCACTAGTCCGTAGACTCTGTTGACGTAGCTCGGGTAGGTGGTGATAACCGATTGGAGTTCCAGGTTGAACGCGGCTTCCACCGCCTTGACGGCGACGTCCGGGGAGAGAGCATCGAAGCCGATATGGGAAAGCGGGCTCACATATATCTCAGCGGAACAACCACAACAACACCGTCGTCCCGCAGTTCGACAGCCGCCTTGTTGAACTTCGGCGGTTTGAGCGGAGCCTCTTCGACGCCGCTGAATCCGTATCCTTCCTTGGGTATACCCATAAATCCCGTGGTCATGGTTCCGTCGCCGTCGGTGTCGTGGACAACCGCCACGACATATCGTCCCGGCGGCAATTCGGTGAAGACACCTTCCACCGTTTCACCGCTGACATCGATGATGACTCCGCCCACTTCATAGCCGGCTTCGGGAAAACCCTCTTCCGAGGCATAGAGACCGGCCAGGATGCGGCCGCCCGATTCGACTTCAATTCCCGAAACGCGAAAACGCAGTTCCAAACTCCCGGCGGGCAAGGCGATCAGGAACGTTAGAACAGCCGGAAAAATATGACGCCACGGCAGTTGACCGAATCGTCGCGGCCGGCGGTTACTTTTTTTCATAAACGGCTCACCTCTTGCTCCCGTAATTATAGATGTAATCTACCCACCTAACGGCGGGAGAGTAAACGGCTCAGATCTTTGTTGACCTGATTCAGCGGACCTGATTCAGCGGTCACAACCGTGCAGTTCGCACTACATGAAATCGGAGTCCGACCGTTCATAGGGGTCGACATACTCCGAATCGCTGAACCAGAGATTCAACTCCCATTCGGCGCTTTCCGGTGAATCCGAGGCATGGATGAGATTGGGTATGACTCCCAGACGCTCCTTGCTCCGTGGGTAGCTCATATGACAGAAGTCTCCCCGGATGCTTCCGGGTGCGGCTTCTTTGGGCTCGGTGGCACCGACAATCTTTCTGACCACGGAAATGGCGTGCGCGCCTTCAAAAGCCAGCGCCACCACCGGACCGGAGGTGAGGAGCCTCACCAGGGGATCAAAAAACGCCTTCCCCCGATGTCCTTCATAATGCGTCTCGGCTTTTTCTTTATCGACGCTCACCAGCTTCATACCGACAAGCGTCAGTCCGGCTCTTTCAAATCTGGACAGAATGGTGCCCACCAAAGCCCGTTTGACGCCGTCCGGCTTTATCATCACAAAGGTGCGTTCCCAGGTCGTACTCTCTTTCATAGTCTTCAGCCTAGTGGATAGTGATAGGGTATGGCCAGCCAACCGACACGTTTCCGTCTTGTCACTTCCGCATCCCGTCGTCATGCTGTTTCTATGAGCAATAGTGATATTCGATGGGGCGTTATCGGCGCCGGTGATGTAGTGGAACGCAAGAGCGGTATGCCTCTGAAAACTTTGAACGGGAGTTCCTGGACGGCCCTCATGAGACGAAATCTTGATGAAGGGCGGCGTATCGCCCGACGTTTCGGTGTCCCGAATGTGTACGGTAAGGTGTCGCAGATTCTGGAAGACCCCCGGGTGAACGCCGTTTATATCGCCACACCGCCCTCGTCTCATGCCTCACTGGCCATTCAAGCTCTGGGAGCCGGTAAATCCGTCTATCTGGAAAAGCCCATGGCCTTAAACGCCGATGAGGCCCGCCTCATTGTCGATGCTGTGGCCGAGACAGGAGGTAAACTCACCGTTGCCCATTATCGGCGGGCTCTTCCGGCCTTTCTCAAGGTGGGCGAGCTGCTCTCTTCGGGAGCTGTCGGAACGCCGCTGTTTGCCAGAATACGCGTCCTCCAGCCCACCGTTTCGTCCATCGCCGCAGCTGAGGCGGATTCCTGGCGTCTGAATCCCCAAGTCAGCGGGGGAGGGCTGTTCCACGATCTCTCTCCCCACCAGTTGGATCTGATGCTCCGCTGGTTCGGTGACATGACCGAGGGCAGCGGCCGCTCCGCCTGTCTGCTTGGCGGCGATGTCGGCGATGGTGCACCGGATTATGTCGCCGGGAACATGAGGCTCTCTACGGGGGTGGAATTCGACGGTTTATGGTGCTTCGCTGTGGATTCGCCGGATCGTTCCGCCGAAGACTGCGAGATATACGGCAGTACCGGTCGTATCCGATTTTCTTTCTTCGGGGAGAAAATCCAGCTGGAAAGTTCGCGGAATTCCGAGGTCTTCTCATTTGCCAAACCCGAATGGATACAGGAGTCCATGATTGCCCGGACCGTGGACTATTTTCTGGGAGACGGACCGAATCCCTGCTCGGCCGAGGACGGTTTGGAGACCATGCGGATGATGGACGCCCTATCCGGCAGGAATACTCATAAAAAATGAACGATCCGGCCGGGAGAATGGTAGTATGATGGGCAACCACCTATACTTGTGGTGTAGAAGAGGAAATATTATGAAAAAAGTATTATTTATCCCCATCCTTGTCCTTTTAGCCGCGGGGCTCTGGGGACAGTCCAATGAATTGCTGGACAGATTTCTGGATGCCGACACGGCGGATGTGGCCACCACGCTGATGCTCGTCGGTCAGGCCGCCGGTGAACTGCCCCTGGATGCCGTCCCGGATGACGGATATGAGTGGGCGAAGGGGCGCCGGGAATTCGGCAAGCATGTCGCGAAAGCTTCACCGGAAGAACCGGTAAGTCTGGGGCTGTTCTATCTGGCCCTGCTCCAGAGCTTCGATGTGAGAGGCGGTCTGATGTATTCGGCCGTGGGCAGTCCCCGATATGCGGCCCTGGAAGCCGGTTATCTGGGATACGTCGAGCCTTCGGGACTCTATCCCACCCGGAGCATGGCGCCTTATGAAGTGCTCACCGGCATCGGATATGTTCTTGAAGATTTTGAAGGAGGCGAACGATGAAAAATCGATTATTACCGCTCCTCATTGCCCTCATCGTCGCCCTGCTGCTGCCCGCCGCCGCTCTGAGCGCCTACGATCAAACCTGGGGCGCCAGACTCGACTTGAATATGGAGCTGCCGGCCATCTACGGCTCGTCCATGGCCGTCAACACGGGAAATACACTCTCATTCGAATATAGGGGCACCTGGGGCAGGGAGGCCAACGTCCAGTTCGACGGCGGCGTCGCCTTTGACGGGGATGCCATGTTCGGACTCACCACCGGTCAGGATATTTCCTGGCATGGATTCTTCTACGATATCTATCCGATTTTCGATGAACTCAATTTTTACGGCCATACGGGCATGTTCGGCTACACCGCCGGACGGCAAGTCTCCGGCGATCCCGCCGGACTCATTTTTGATGCTCCCTTCGACGGTGTGGAAGGATCGGTCGACCTGGGTGAGCACATCATCACCGCCGGGTTCGGTTTGACCGGCCTGACGACCCGGCTCTCCTCCCAGTACTACCTCACCGAAGCCGATACCAAGAAGGACGGGATTTTCTCGGCTTCCCGAATCCTGGAGTACGCAGCCTGGAATATGCCGGCGGCGAGGGAGTGGACCGGATTGTCCGCCTACTTCCTGGCCGTTCAGGATCTGACTTCCGACGCCGATCTGGCCTCCTACGGGACCGAAAAGTTCAACCCGCTTTATCTGGAGCTTATGGCCCGGGGCTTTCTGACCGAGGATTTCCTCTATTCCTTGTCCATGGTCGGTCAGTACGGCTCCTACGGCGACGCGAGCGTTCTGGCGGGTATCGGCCGCTTGGAGTTCTCCTGGCTGCCTGGGGATAATTCGAGACTCGGAGTGGATATCCTGGCATCGTCCGGAGATGACTGGGGTCGAGTTCAATATCTGCTGGGAACCACCGCCGAAACCGAGCTTTACCAATATATACCCCTCTCCATCGTGTCAACTCAGGGATATGTGGTAGAATTCGAAGTAGGGAACCTGGTTTCCCTGGGTGCTTTATATGCGAGTCGGCCCTCGAGAAACTTCTCCTGGGAGTTGCGGACCACCACATTCCTGCGTTCGGCCCTCGGGCCCGTTTCCACATCCTTGGTACCCGCCGCATCCGACCAGGGCCGCTTCATGGGCCAGGAAGGCCTGATGAGCTTCTTCTGGAGGCCCCGTTCCGACTTCGGTTGGGACTTGAAATTCGGTCTGTTTTACCCGGGGGATCCCATCGTTGTGGATTCCTATGTACAGGAGTTCTACCTGGACAACTTCCCGCTGCTGTTCAGGCTCGGCTTCGATTGGTCTTGGAGCTTCTAAGACCGCAATCAGGAGGAAATTGTGAAGAAATTACTGACTATATTATTGCTGACCTCCGGTGCCCTGTCGGTGTATGCCGCCGATGTATCGGTTCTCAGCGTCACCGGGAGCGTGGAAATCAAGGAACCCGGCGGCATATGGACAGCCGCCGCCGCCGGACAGACCGTCTCGTCAAGGTCTATGGTTTCCACCGGATTCGGTTCCAGCGCCCGGCTGTCGGCCGGCGGCATGGAGCTCTCTCTCCAGCCCCTCACCCGGATGACCATCGAGAGCCTTACCCAGGACGGCGACACCGACCGCACCGAAGTCTCCCTGCAGGCCGGCCGCATCCGTGCCGCCCGGCCCCCCGTCACCCGCACCACCCGGCGTGAGGTGAACTTCCGTGTCAGTACCCCGGTGGCCACCGCCGCCGTTCGCGGTACCGATTTCACACTGAGTCCGGATAAGCTCGTGACAGCCGAAGGTCTGGTGGAATTTTCTCAGGGACAGGCCGTCGTGCTCTCCCCTGGCGGCACCTTCACCTTTGCCGTTCCCGGTCTCAGACCCATCGATCCGGCGGATCTGGTGGGTGAAAAATGGGGAGTCTCCATCAGCTCGGGTTCCGGTCAGGACAGGTCGGACAGCGGCAAGAGCCGGGGTTACGCCCGGATCAGCCTGGAATAGGAGGAACAGATATGAAACGAACACATAGATTACAGATAGCCACAGTCATTTTCATCTCTCTGGCCGCACTTCTGGCACTCAATGCTTGTTCCGGGGTGCTCGGGGGGCAGAACGTGGTTCGGGTGTATGTGCCCGAACTGGCCGGTTCTGGCGACAGTCGACATGTGTCGATGAATGCAACGTATGGATATGTTATTGTTGTCAAGAAAGATAAGGTCTATTCAGCGAATAAGTATTCTTATGAAGCTTACGAGAAGCTAGTAGAAGGAAATGCCAATATCGCAAACCTGCCCGAAGGGGATTACATCTTTGGTGTCGCTCTTATGGATGATGCAGGTGCAAATTATGGGTTGGCGATTAAGGAAGTCACCATTCAGCCGGGATTCAACGATGTGCCGATAGTTGTAGGACCGGGCATCACCACTTTTGATATCTCTGGTCTGCCGTCCATTGATAATCCCTTATGGCCCAGCAAGGATTACAGCGTAAAGTTTGCCGAGGATACTGTGATTATTGATTATGGACGCAGTGGTAACGCTACAGTGAATATCACCTTTGATTTCGGTGACTCTACTGTTCTGGGTGCAATAACTGCAACGGATATTGGCGGTGATGTTGTTGAAGGGCCACCTTATACGGTTACCGGAACGGGATTGAGTGTCGATATTGGTGGCTCCTACACCTACCGAATCATCCTAAAATAATCGCCTGGAATTGCAGTACCCGCGGCCGCCCATCCGGGCGGCCGTTTCCATCTCCGGCGCACCCCAAATGCCTCAAAGGAAAAGTGCCCATTCCTGCAGCGCCAATACCCGCCGACTCCGCACCAGGGTTGAAAAGTTCCAGGCCGTTCCCGGCGATTTTCGGCAATCTTCTCCCCTCTGCGCTAAATTGATCGTCAGGAAGGTTCGCGATGAAGAAATGGATATCGCTGATATTCCTCGGCATATTGGTGTCTCAAGTTCCCGTTTTTGCCGAGTGGAACAACATTGGAAATCTCAAAGTGGCTGTCCTGGACCTCAACAACCGTGTCGGCGGCGAGGATCTGGACACCGCGACTTTGTCGGAAATGCTTCAGCTGCACCTGGTGAATGAGAATGCTTTTCAGGTGGTGGAGAGGACGCTCATCGAGCAGGTGCTCAAAGAACAGGAACTCCAGATGTCCGGGGTTACCAGCAGCGATATGATGAAAATCGGCGCTCTGGCGGGAGCCAACAAGATTATCGGCGGATCAGTCTCCAAAATCGGCAGCACTTATTATCTGTTGATTAAGGGAATGGACACCGTCACCGGCGTCATCGACCTCAGCGACCAGGTGACGGCTCAGTCTTTAGAAGACCTCCTGGCGGTTTTCCCGATTCTGGCGGACCGAATCGTCAGCAAGGCCCGGGGGTTCGATGTCCCTTTGTACGTGATGCCGAATGAGTCCCCCCAGTCCCCCGAGGCCGTCTCGAATCTGGTCGGGAAATACCAGATTGACGGGACGAATCCCGACGGAACCAAATACGGGGGCGAAGTGGAAATCGGTATCCGGGACGGTGCCTACAGCGTGACATGGTACATCGGAGAGAGCGTCTACATCGGCGTCGGGGCTCTGTTGACGGCGTGCTCACCGTGGATTACGGCGACTCGTTTCCGGCGATTTATCGGGTTCGATCGAACGGTGCGCTGGACGGAATATGGGCGGACGGCGCCGCGTTCGAGGTTTTGCGCCCGTATTGACCGTTTTTAAGACAAATCCGGCAGTATCCCCCGAACATCTTCGGGAAGCGGTATAGACTTCTCGGCTTTATAATCGACCCAGACAGTCACCGCGCTTCCGATGGTGCAAATATCTCCGGCACCATCCCGAATTTCGTATTCCGTGGTGAAGCTGCTCCGACCGATGTCCCTGACGGACATGGAAATGGTGAGATCCGCGGGATAAACCACCGCCTTCTTGTAGGTGCACTCGGTCTTGACCACCACCGGACCGATGTCGCTGCGGCCGTTCAGATAATGAAGCAGACCGGCCTGTTCCAGCCAGGCGATTCGAGTCTGTTCGAAGTAGGTGAAATAGGCGGCGTTGTTGATATGTCCCAGTGCATCCATGTCGGACCACAGAGGCGAAATCCGGTAGATGAAGGCATATTGGCTTGGGTTGTTCATCGGGTCCCTCCCCGGAGCACAGACTATACGGGCGGCTGTGATTTGTCATCCGCCGGGCAGGCCGCCGTTCTCCAGGAAGCTGTAGTAGTCCTCTTGAGTGAAGATGACGTGATCCAGGAGGGGAATACCCAGCAGATTGCCGGCATCGGCCAGACGTCTGGTGAGTTCCCTATCCTCCGGGGAGGGATCCAGTCGACCCGAGGGATGATTGTGGGCGCAGACCACCGCTGCGGCCCGGTCCCCCAACGGCTGGACAAAGACTTCTCTGGGATGCACCAGTGTGCGGTCCAGGGTGCCTCTGCTCACCACCCTGAGCCGGATGACCTCATGAGCGCCGTTGAGACTCAGCACCAGAAAATGCTCCTGGGGTCTGTCCGACCAATGTGAAACCAAAGGGAGTACGTCACGAGGTTCTCCGATGCGCCGGGCGGCAGGACGGAGCCGTCGTCTGGCAAACTCCAGTGAAGCGGCCACCAGAGCGCTCCGGGCCACTCCGATACCGCCGATGGCCATCAGATGACTCACATCAGGTACATCATCGGCATCGTCCAGGGCCGAGAGGAGGTCTTTTGCCAAAGACACCACACCCCGCCCCCCGCATCCCGAACCGAGCATGAGAGAGAGCAGTTCGATATCCGAGAGGGCTCCGACACCTCGAGAAGCCAGGCGCTCCCTGGGGCGGTATTCCGCGGGCATATCGGCAATCCGATCGTAGAATATGGCTTTCATATTCCTATTCACCGGACTTCCAGGCGATTTGATTCAATTTTGGGGTCGACATTTTCCGAAATTCAAAAACTCCGAGATTAAGCGGTGAATTCTGAGTAGATTTCTTCCACGTGCTTCCGCTGCTCGAAAAGGATATCCACGAGGTTGGGATCGAATTGGGTGCCCCGTCCTTCCTTGATGATTTGAAGCGCGGAATCTAATGAAACGGCGTCCTTATACACTCTTTTTGACCGCAGCGCGTCCAGGACATCGGCAATGGCGCAGATCCGGGCTTCAATGCAGATATCGTTTCCCGAAAGACTCGACGGATAGCCGTTGCCGTTCCACCATTCGTGATGTTCCAGACATATTCGTGCACCCATTTTCAGAATGGGGCGCTTCGATGCCTTGAGAATCTCGTAACCGATGCTGGTATGGGATTTCATCCGTTCGTATTCGTCCTGGGTCAATTTGGCCGGTTTCATCAGGATGGCATCCGAAATACCCACCTTGCCGATATCGTGAAGAGGTGCCGCGAACAGGAGCAGCTCTTTATTCGCCAGGGTGAACCCCGAAGATTCGGCCAGAAGCCGGGCGATTTCTCCCACCCGCTGCACATGCTCGCCGGTTTCACCCGATCGTGTTTCGATTACCTCCCCCAGGGTGGATATGATTTCCTTCTGTGTGTCTACAAGCTCCTGGGTGAGCATCTTGTTGTCCAAGGACGCATTGACATGGGAGGCATAGAGTTCGATGAGATAGCGTTCCATATCACCGAACTCATGCACATCTTCGAAATACGCCAGATACCTGCCGCCGTTTCGTGTGATGATGTTTGTTATGATGTGGTGGCTGTCGTGGGTGGTGAATCCCTTATCCAGAGATTCTTTGATCAGCCGGGCCGTATTCTGATTCTTCAGCGTCTCCAGTCCGCAGTCCCGGTATTCCGAATAGTCACCTCGTCCGGATACAATGCGTATTGAGTCCTTGTCTTCCAACACCAGGAGGGCACCGGTTTTGGATTTATTGGGCCGGTCCATCACGCCTTCAATCTGCTCCAGAATTTGGTCCGCCAGATTCTCATCATCGGTTTCGCTTTCAATATGACGAATGGCGTCAAGGATGCGCATCAGTCCCTGTCTATTCTGTTCCAGTCTTCGGAATCCGAGAAATGTTCGGATGGATGCGGTGACGGCGGCATCGAAACGTTCGCTGGTCAGTTCGGCCTTTTCTTTATAATCATCAATCTCGAATTCCCGCATCACCTGACGCTGGGGAACCATTCCGGGCTGTCCGGTGCGCAGGATGATCCGGACCATGGGATCACGCAGTTCTTCCCGAATGTACTGAGCCAACATCAGACCGGCATCGTCGGTTTCCATGATGACATCCAGCAGAATAAGGGCGAAAGGACCTTCCTCGGCCAGTATTTCCCGGGCTTCGCTGGCCGAGTACGCACTTATCAGTTGAAGCCGGAACCCCCGGTAGGAGAAGTTCTTGAGCACCAGAGCCGTGATGTCGTGAACCGTGGGTTCATCATCAACGATCAGGACTTTAAGGATGTCGTAAGCCGAATCCGAATCACGTCTTTGCTTGTCTTTGAGCACAGTTTTTAAGTCATCTTTCATGATCCGGTTCTTATCCTTACCGGAAAGGATAGTGCGCCGATTTGGGTTTGTCACGACCAACGATGAGAAGAAAAAAAGAAGAGGCTCTAGAATCCGCCTCTTCTTTGTTATGATAATCGCCTGCGGACTAGTGTCTCCGCATTGCGGTTGTGATGATAATTTAATGGACATCCGTGAGTCGTGCATCTTTTATAGGTGAAAAAACTGTGAGGAATCGCAAAAAATGCCCGGAAAAAACTCAATGACAGGCGTTTATCTCTCGACTTCCGGAAACTGTGCCGCGAATCTGGCTATGGAAGAATTTTTGCTGACCTCCGTAAGGCCCGGCGGTGAAATCCTCTTCTTGTACGAGAACGATCCGGCCGTTGTGATCGGGCGGTTCCAAAATCCATGGAGGGAATGCCGCACAGGCTTGGCCAGGCGCGAGGGTACCGGCGTATATCGTCGGATTTCCGGCGGCGGTACGGTTGTTCACGGTCCGGGAAATCTGAATATTGCGATGATTTCCGGAACACCGAGGCCGGAAAAAGAGGCCAATCTGGATCGCGTCATCCGGGCACTTGCCCCTCTGGGTTTGAATGTTGTCCGAAATGAGAGGCACGACCTGCTCCTTCATCCGGGTTCGTTCAAGGTGAGCGGCAGCGCCTTTCGTCAA
>JARGFR010000046.1:0-2084 GCA_029210985.1 Spirochaetaceae bacterium
GCTGGAATTGGATTACTACTCCGACTCATTCGAACTGGCCCAAATAGAGATCGAAAATGATCTGGCGTCACTCGAAGGAGAAATGGAGGAACAGGAATCGGGCGGGTATGATGTGGACAAACTCCTGGAATTGATCCGAATCCAACAGACAAAAATCCAGGAACTTCAAGGCACTTTGCGACTCTTGTCATTCAACCAGGCATAGGCCGCCTGTGTGACCCGGGGGGTGCGGATCACTCGACCAGAAAGGACCGAGCCTACTGAATTCCGAAAGGAATCATCACTTTGTTTAACGGTTCCTCAATGATTTCGCAGGCTTTTTTCGCATCGGTTCGTGAAATACTCAGCGTTTTCCACAAGGACTGTTCAAAGAAACCGAGAATCGTACGGGCCGTGGATTCTTCTTTATGCACGATATAAGACGTGTTCAACCCTGTTTCATTGGCAATCGTAAAGGATGTGTAGGTCTCCACCGGTTCTTTTGCAATCATCAGCTTTTCCTGCCTTTTGGTTGCATAAATCTCCAGTTCTTTATAGCGATAAGGAATACGATGACTTTCGTCGCGATATGCCGGCTCAACATGCTTGGCGCTGTAGTTCAAGGGTTCGAAAAGTACGAAGAGTTTCCGTCCGTCTGCCTGGAACATGATCCCTTCATCAATGACATATATATCCTTGACGTTTCCATAGGAAATCACTTCGTAACGCGCGTACCGTGAACTGTCATCCAGGAGTTCGGTAATGATGAAACCGCCGTCCCGGGGCAGTTCGCCTGTAGTATATGCTTCGAAAAGATCCATGATTTTTGCCATACATACTCCTTGCTAAAACGAGTATAGATAAGCCGTTAACGCTTGTCAATTTTAGTGGTTCCCACCTAGTATTCCTCATGGATCTTCGCCGCGCCCGAACAATTTTCCGCCTCACCGAGCGTATCCCTATTGAGGATCTCAATTCCTATTTCCGCGAACTGGTGAAGAAATACCATCCCGACAGAGTTCGGGAACACCCCGAATGGGCACATGAACGTATGTCGGAAGTCAACGATGCTTATGAAACTCTCGCGGAGTGGATTAATACGCCGATATCCACAATGCCCACCGCCGGATCTGAAACAAAGTCGACTCCGCAGCCGCCGGACGAAAGCTTCAATGAAAACTTCAATGAAAGCCGCGGCGAAGAAGTTTTTTTTCGTCGGGATATACCGGCGTTGTCCGCTCGGATGGAAAAAGAGTTCTATCCGCTGTTCCATGATTTTCTCGACGGCCTCGGTATTTATTATCAATACGGACTTGAAAACCCGGCCAACCGCACTGAAGGCGTCAGAAGATTCAGATATCGTGAAGCGTTTCGGGCGGTGGAGAGATCGAAGCGGTCCCTGGAAAAAACGTCGGAATCATACAATCATCCGGTTCTTCGAGCCGTTGCCCGATTTGCCCGTCTTACCGCCGCCGATATCGACCTGGGACAGCCGTATTTCAGCGAGGGTGCCAACACACAACGTCGATTCGACGATAAACTGAGGTCGGCAAGGCGGAACTTTGACGGCGCCGTGAAAGAAATCCTGTTTCCGGAACTCATCCCGACTCATCTCAAAGGTCGGGCGATAGCCGGTCTCTATGCCTGCTATACCACGTTCGTACTCTATCTGACGATGTTCGACTCGGGGGAACGCCAGAAAGCCGGAATACTGCAGGCAGCCCGTTACGACGCCTTCATGGAACTCGTGGAGTTGCGCAGCGACGGATTACTGCGCTTCTAAGATACTGTCGGACTTGGAAACAAGTCTGACAGTATCCAAGTTCTTCGTTCATGCCGGACAAAACGGGAACTGTCAATCCTGATTCTTCAGGTTCATCTGAGCGATGGTGAGCTTGGCCACGGGTATGCCATAAGGTGAACAACTCACATAGTTCAGCCCGGCCTCAATGCAGAACGGAATATTCTCCGGTTCGGCTCCGTGCTCACCGCACAATCCACATGTGAGATCCGGTCGGACGTACCGACCACGTTCAGTGGCTATGCCGATAAGCTCTTTGACCGGCTCCTGAAGATATTGGAACGGGTTCTTGTCAAGAAGATCA
>JARGFR010000046.1:2094-18832 GCA_029210985.1 Spirochaetaceae bacterium
CAAACTCGTTGTAATCGGTGAAGAAAGAGTTGAAATCGTCCCGGCTGAGTCCCAGACATGTTTGAGTCAAATCGTTTGTACCGAAACTGAAGAAGTCGGCATAGGCGGCAATCTTATCAGCCAGCAATGCCGCCGCAGGCAGCTCGATCATGGTGCCAACCCGATAATCCAGTTTCTCTTCACCCAGTTTTTCCCGGAGTTCTTCCTCTATCTGTCGAACACCGACGATTTCAAATCCCTCGATTCTCTTACCGTAGCGAATGGTCTTCACTTCCCGGGGACTCATGATGATGGGAATCATAATCTCCGGATGAACAGTGATTCCCTTATCCTTCCTCATCTTAAAGGCAGATTCAAAGATGGCTTCCACCTGCATCCTGTAAATCTCAGGATAAGTGATGGCCACACGGACACCTCGGTGCCCCAGCATGGGATTGACTTCACCGGTCATGTCGCAGCGCAGTCGAATTTCGGATTCACTCACCTTCGGATGAGCTTTTTTGTAAAAAGCGACAAACTCATCCATCGTCTCCTTGCTGTGAGGCAGGAATTCATGAAGCGGTGCATCCAATAACCGGATGGTGACCGGCTTTTCTTCCATGACTTCAAACAGTCCGAAGAAATCACTCACCTGCATCTTCTTGAGCTTGGTCAGGATCTTCTCCCGCTCCGATCGGTCCGGTGCGATGATGAGGGATCGGAACGTGGAAATCCGCTTTTCGTTGAAGAACATGTGCTCTGTGCGGCAAAGGCCGATACCGTCGGCCTGGAACTTCTTCGCCAGAATCGCATCTTTGGGCTGATCGGCGTTGGCGTGGACATCAAAGTCACCGATCTGACCTTGAACCACATCGAGGAATTCAAGCAGTCCGCTTTTTTCAATGTCCGGCTGAATCAGGTCGATTTTACCGAAGAAAATTGTCGGATCGTCGTAAGAGGGAACGTCAAGACTGATGTAATCCCCTTCTTTGATGGTTTTAGTACCGATTTTCAGTCCCGTTTTCGTGAACTGGATTTCCGGATTCACCATGGCAATCTTGCCGAGTGAACGGGCCACAACAGGGGCGTGTGAGGCGTAGCCGCCTTCTCGTGTAAGAACGCCGTTTGCGGCTTCAATGGCTTTGACGTCCTCGGCGTATGTGGAAGGCATAGCCAGGATGAAATTCGTGTCTAATCCCCTTTGGCTTGCGATTCGGAACTCCTTCATCAACGCTTCAGTAGAAAAATACACTCGACCGATAGCCGCTCCCATTGCACCGGAGATACCGCCGGTAACAGACGGGACTTTCGTGGCCGAGCTCTTGTCGATGATGGGATGGAGAAGTTCGGACAGCCGGCCGGTCTGAACCGTATTGATGACAAAGGAATCGTCAACCACTTTATCCCTCAACAGGTCGAGCAGTGTGCGAATTTCCGCCTGAGCCGATTTCCCCGGAACGCTTGACTGATCGATGATCCAGAGTTTGCCGTTCTCGACATTGAACTTGATCACCCGGATTTCTTTGTAGCTGGTTTCCAACTGCTTGCCGATTTTCTTCAGCTTATCCAGATAACTCTTACTGATCTTTTCTATGGGCTGGCCGTCGGCCGCGGTGGCATCGAAGGCGTTGGGGAAATATTCTCCTGTAATCACATCTTTGCCCGAAACCGAGTCACGAGTCGTGTAACTGCCGAAGAAACAGTCCTTGCCGTAATTCCCGAAGGTCATGGCCTGAACAAGAATGGCCGAATCGCTCAAGGTTTCACTGGCGGCGAACAGTTTACGGAACAAACCTTTCACAAATTGGAACTGCTCCAATGCATGACCGAAGATTTCTTCTGGATAAATGGATTTGACGACCGCAAGAACTTTTTTGGTTTGTGCCGTCGTTTTGGCTTTCTTCAATTCACCGAGAGTTTTCTCCAGAAGCTTGCGCCTGGTTTCGTCGGTGGTGGTGAGCAGTTCGAGTTCCATGATTCTCAGCAGTACGCCGCGATATTCATGATAAGCGAAGTCCTCACCCACAAAGCTGGCAAATCCGTCGATGGTGGTGTCGCACAGGCCGACATTGTGGATGCTCGAGAATGTGTGCACCATATTGAGCATGGGACTGACGACGAGTTTGACCAGAAGGGGATTGTCCGCATCCCATCGTTTTTCCAGGATGCCGCCCATCTTTTCGAAGGCGCCCAGATAAATCGGTTCGTGGGTTTGCGGATCTTCTTCGTCTTCGGCCAGGAAAGCCTCGGTCAGAATGAAACCCGGAAGAATCGGAATACCCAGGGCCGCCAGGTCCATGAGATTTCTTCCTCTCATTCCGAAGAGCTGGATGAGGTTCTCATCCTTCGTAAACTCACTGCTGCTGAACGAAAAGATTTCTTTCATGGTTCCCCCTCGCGCGGTTACACAAATGCACCCCGGCTCTCACCGGGGTTTAGAGACAACCCTCTCGGGTCATCAGAAGAGTTGTAAAATAGTCCCGGGTGCTCCATGCAGGAACGCCTCGAATCTCTGGCTGGCCCCTTCAAATAAATACTTCCTTAATTTGGAAATATCAGTGGGGTTGTCGCCGGCGACACTGAACATGATTGGAACACCGTGCTTGACTTTACCCCATTTGAACAGCGCATTGATATCGTTGATCCGTTCTCCCTCGTACCAGATGAGCACATCCAGCTGGGGATATTTGAATCTATAACTTTCGATGATTCGTTTCCAAGCTTCCACGTTGCCGTTGTGAAAAAGCTCATTGGTGACATTCACCGCAATCTTGGCGGTGAGTTTTTTCGAACCTCCGGAACCGGGAGGCGGCGGAGCCGGTGCGACTGCCTTCTCCTGAGTGGGTTCGACAACTTGAATCGCAGTTTCTTTCTCTTCCTCTTCCTCTTGAATGAACTGCTTCAAATTCTGAGCGGCTCTATAACCGGCTTTGCCCTTGACATTACCTCCGTATAGGAGAGTAAAAACATCCGCAACCGCGCCCTCAAGCGCATCCGATCGGACGTCGCCTAAAGCGCCGACATAACAGACAATATGCTCGTCTTTAGATAAGGGCAGGGCATTCTCCCAGGGTTCGGGACTCTCGGGATTCAGAAGATGGATGCCGTTGTTGGCATCGGTGTAGACCAGTACGACCTGAAGATTGGTCCAGGTCGCGACAATTTTCTCCAGGCCTTCGATCGATTCGATTTTGTCTTTGAGGTTCTCAGATCCGAACGCATATCCGAATCTCTCGGCCAGAAGAATATTCACCACCGGCCGAATCTGAAACTCTTCAATGCGTTCGTCATTCCATGCCGCATTGAGAACGTCGGCGAGATTGTAGCCCTCACCAACGTCCGCGGCAAATTCCTGCGCCGTCCGGAAATGGCGCAGAGCCAGATTATAGCCGGCCCGGCGGGCCAACAAATTCAGTTGGTTATTCCGGATGGACGCAGTCATCATCATTTACATCTCGCTCAATTCGTCGAGATTCACCTTGCGCTTACCGCGGCTCTTGGACGGAGTCACGTCGGCTTTGCCCTTAGGTTTGGCCTTCTGGGCTTCACCCTTGGCCTTGATAGCCTGAGCGTACTGGTTCTGAGACGGACCAACCGGCTCTTCGGTGGCGAAACTCTGGTTGATATCACTCCTGACCGTGGATCTTCTGCGCTTGAAGGATGCGAAGGCCGCGTCCTGGAAGCCCTTGGAAACACCGTTGAGGAACTCATTGAGGACGTTGGCCATCGAGTTCAGCACATAGCGCTTCCGCTTAATGCTGGTGATGTCCACGTCCAGGATCAGGCCCGGCTGAATGTGATAGGGATTGATGGCGTAATCGTAGGCTTCAAACTGCCTCTCGAGGAAATCAATCCGTTTGTCGAGCTCCACCCGAACCTTGGGATTCTCGTAACCGAAGGTGAGCTTTACCTTGTCTCTGGCGGCTCGGAGCATCTTCTTCAGCAGATCTTTCTCGTAGAGATAGGTCTGATTCAGCCTTTCGACGTCGGTGTCTTCGGCTTTGAGTTCCAGAATCTCATTCCAGAGCTTTTCCTGCTCTTCATAAATGGGATCGCCGGATTTTTCTTTGACCTTTTTCACCTTGCCGGAGACTTTCTTGGCCAAATCTTCGAAGTCGTTGATGGCACCGAATCCTTTCTTATTGTCCTGATACACCACTTCGGCAATATCGTAGACACGCTGAATCTCCAGCGCATACTGCTCCATCTGTTTGTCATAAGCGCTGCGCAGGTTTTCCAGCTGACCGTTGTCATAAAACTTCAGCTGCATCTGATAACGCTCATCAGGAAGACGCGTGGGATCCATATCCTCGTACTCCCGGACAATCAGTTCACGGGCATTCTTGAGGTTCTCGATGTACTGATATCCCATTTTGGACGTATCCAGAATGGAGGTGAGGTTATTCACAGCGGTGTTGAATCCCCGGTTGCGAATATTTTCAATATCGATGATCCGTTTGATATTCTCTCGAATATTCTGAGGATCGAATTCTTCCGGGTCAATCTCAGCTCGCAGACCTTCAATCTTTTCAACCAGGTTCTTGGCCATGAAGGTGTAGCGGCGGGAATCTTCGGAATCCTTGTCGTCATCGGTATATTCGGGAACCCTCTTGATCCTCTCGAACATCAATTCGGTATCCGAGAGTTCTTCCTTACCTTCATCCACCAACTGATCCTGAAAGGATTCAATTTCCCGATCGATCATATCGGTGATGGTTTTGGAAATCTGATCTTTGATGATGTTCTCGACGGTGGACTGATACTGGAAGATCGGGCTGATGAGCTCGGAATCCAGGATGTTGATGGACAGCTTCACATCGGTGACGGTCTTGGGTTTGAACTGATTGTCCTTGAAAGAACACTTCACCACGGAGTATGCATTTTCACCCCGGATGAACGCACCGACATCAGTCTTCTGCCTGAGCAGAGAGTTGGTCTCGTTCTCAAGATCGTTGACGCCCCGCTGGATATGTCCCTGGAGATGTCCGTACATGTTGACGATGGATTTCTCCACCTCGGCTGTGTTGAACTTGTCCGCGCCGCCGACCTGGTCGAGAAGCTCGGCCATTTCTTTCGGCGTATATCGGGCCAGGTTCTTCGTCTCTTCCTTGTCGACGAATTGGCGAACCTTTTTCACCATTTCGTCTTCGGTTGTGACGATGTATCGGTTGAACATGTTCTGGTAATTCTGATTGAAGTAGTTGTATACCTTCTCCTTCAGACCACCCATGACATCCAACTCGTTTAAGACTTCCTGAGGCAGTTTCGTCTTAACGACGTTCAATACCTTGTCGGACTCCTCGCTGATTAACTGATCGTATTCATTCTTCTGGTCACGTCCCTCTTGTGCAAGAGAGTTACGCGATCCGACAGCCGAGGGCTTGGTCGGGTGAAATACGTTTGGGCTTTTAGGAAGATCGCCAGCCATTTGGTTCTCCTTCTCAGTTTATTTCCACATTACGGCTATGGCATGTGCCGTAATGAAGCATAGACAGTAGGAATTATATCCCCGGGTTAGTGTTTGTCAAAAGAGATGATTAAAAAAAATCCAACCTTTATTCATAAAAAACACCATGTTTCCTATTATTGAGACCTATTTAAGGCCATCGATGCTATTCGGCGCATCGCCGCGGCCCGGGATTCCGAGGCGATTCTTCTTAAAGTTTTCTCGGCGTTTTCCACGTCATCCCCGGAACTCTCTCCGTTATCGAGAACCGCTGATGCCGAATCATAATCGTTCAAATCCCGTTCCACCGCCGTTCGAACTTCCCTAGCGGCCAGGAACCAGATGGTATCCCCCCGGCGAATGAGATGTTCGCGTCCGTCGGGAAGAGACAAAGACGCACCGGGATAAATCCAATCCGGATCGTCACCGGTGAATACCCGGTAGTCCAAATCTTTATAGCCGTTGATGACGGCGATTTCATTCGCCGCCAGATGGATGTCCGCCTCGGAGATGGCCACACGACCGTCAACGTCGAGATAGGCTTCCACTTCTTCCAATGTTCTGGGTGCGACATCGGGATCGACCACCGGCGGCCTACCCGATTCATCGCCTGCCTCTGCTGCGCCATCGGTGGTCTCGGAAGATTCCGTCCCTTCCGCTTCGACTGTCTCAACTGTGTCGGCCGATCCTTCTTCGACCAAACCTTCTTCGGCCGCCCCGTCACCGGTTGTCCCTTGGTCGGCCTCCGCAGACCCGACAACTCCTTCCCCGGCGGCTCCGGATACGTCGTCACCCGAATTGGCTGAACTTGATATATCTGTTCTCTCTCCCGAAAGGAGACGTCCCCAGGGAGCTGTTCCGCTGAAATCCCAGATGACCCCGCCTCCCAAGAGGAGGAGGATGAGGATCAAGAGCAGCCATGGCCATCGTTTCCGTTCCCGCACAGCAGCGCCCGGTCCGACCTCCGAAGCCGCCGAAGCCGGCGCTTCCGGCGCCTGGGACTGACGATCAGAACCGGAACCGGAACCCGCCGCCGAGACCATCTCTTCGGTTCTTATTTCGGTCTTTTTCTCTGCTTTATGTTCTTCTGGCTGTGCCAAAAGGGACATCTGTTCATCCGTCAAGGGACCCTGTCCACCCTGACCCAGACTGCGAATGAGTTCGAGGAGCCGTTCCAGATCATCATTCCAGGGAGCCTCATCAAGGCTTGTGATGGAATTGATTTTGCCGTTGACATCCCTGGTGGTTGCCAGGTCGGCCGGGACAAAGCCCCTCTTGGTGGCATGCCACAGCAGACAGCTTTCCGTGCCGACATACAAATCGCCCCAGAACGGCAGTATGGGATCGGGGTTCTTCAACCTGCCGAGAAACTGCTTGAGAACTCCGGAGATCTGAGCGGCGGATTTCGACAGCGGGTGTTCGGCATCCAGCCGATTGCCGATGACGTTCAAAACCGATTGGGCATTGGCGAAAAAGAACCACGAAATACCCGTCTCGTCGGGTAAGAGACGCTTGACGGCGTCCTTGGCGTTGCCGGCGGTTTGCTTAAGGAGCGGACTGACCGATGCTTTACCCGCCGTAATATCGTCTCCTAGCATCCGAAGATATTTTTCGATGGAGAGTGCCGCCTGCTGCTCGTTCTGAGACAAGAGATCCTTGATGTGATTCAGGACATAGCCGATATATTTGTCCATGGCCTGATTGTCGGGAACATCGTGCCCGACCAAATCGATGGGGAAGCCCTGAGGCGGAGAGAAAACCACGGATGAACCATCCGAGGACACCGTAATACGTCCGGCCTCGGGGTCGATGGACACGCCCTTGGAAACAGTTCCCGATATGGAAATTTCCGGAAGTCCGGCGCGGTGGACATGCCACGCTCCATCCCGACTGCTGATGATGGAATCCCGGAATGTCGCCTTTTTCTTGCCTGAGACATCGGCGACTTCCAGAGTCGCGGGGGATTCACCCCTGGCCGGGAAGAGAAGTTTGAGCTTGCGCTGCAGCTCCGGAACGGTTGTGATGACCCGAAGCTGCTTTCGCCGCTGCCTCATTCTTTTCACAAATCCGATATACACCGCCGCATCGTGGGAATCCATATCATCGGGTTTAAGATCGTAGGCCGACGCACTGATGAAATCCGGATCGGTTCCCTGATACATGAGCTTGGCAACAAAACCCGGATGGGCTGTGAACGAGAGGAGTTCTCCGGTTTCATACCAGAAGACATTCCCGTCAGCCAGGATGATTCCTGGTCCGTTGAAATCCTGACGGATGTAACGTAGAGGATTGCGAAGAAACTCACCTTTCGCTTCTTCATAGAGTCGGACGAAGTGGCGATCCTCTTTCTCTCTCTTGTCCAAGTCGAAGATGACCTGGTCGTCGTAGCGGAGATGGATATTCCCGCTGGAATAGAACCAGACCATATCACGCCGCTCTCCATCCTTCACTTTGCGATAGTCGTTCACATCGTCTGTGGGAAGGTCGAAGCTCTTAAAGAATCGTCGAATCGTCGCCACAACCGTCGTATCACCAAGATAGCGGCCGTGATATTTGGATGCGTTGAGAATTTCCAGCAGCGGGTTGCCGACGTGGTCGTCGGTCACCACGGTGGTCTCAACGGCCTGGTGTACTTCTTCAGGGATTTCCCTGGTGTTTCCGATTCGGAGAAAGGGCCGGATATCGTCCCGCTCCCTGCCGAGATAAACAATGTAGCATTCTCTGCCGATTCGAAATATCCGGGATTCAGGAGCAATAGCATCTGACATGGGCGCTTTTCCTCATCGAGTGATTTATTCGCGAATACACCATCATTATAGTCATGCACATTCTTACCGAGCAAGCGATTAAAGTCATGGAAGGATAAATGGCTGCAGGGGCCACAGGGGTGGATCCTCCACCTCGCCTCTGGCATCGCGGTCGGCCATACGAATCAGATAAGCCAGAAGATCTCTCAGCCAGGCTAGAAGGCCCAGGGTTTTTTCGGTGAGTAAATCGTCATCCAGGGAAAGTTCCTCCACAGCCGACGTCGACAGTGCGGATCCGAAGAGTCCGGGCAAATCATAACCCAGTGTCATACCTTGAACACCGTCTGTCCAGAGGTCCCAGAACCCGTGAAGAGCCGGATTCCGGACGTCCCGCAGAGACGCGCCCGGCGCACCGGGAGAACCCAGAATATGTTCGATCTTAACAGGACCTTTCGTCTCCCGGCCCAGCATCAAGGCCACGCAGGACGCCATCCCTTCAAGTATGGCGCCGGTTCCGGCCAGAGTGCTCAGGAGTGACGCGGTCGAGGGGTGGATGGGACACCATCCGTCCACTTCTGGGAAATGGGGCTGGTGGTCCGACCCGTCGGGAACCTCCGCCTGACGACGGTGCTCGATCAGGGCGGTCCGCAGCGCCCTGTAACGTTCCGTGAGCCGGCCGGTGAGCACCGCCGTTTTCCGATAGCGCCCCGAGCCTTTACGTCCCACGATGGCGTGCAGTGCCCCCAGAGCCGCGGCATCCCCCACTGATCTGTCACAGGATCGACATGCGGCACAGGGTGTCAGATACAGCCGGTGTTTCAGGGCGTAGGTGACCATGGTATGTTCCCGTTCGGTATCGGTGACGACGGTGTTTTTCGGAAAATCCAGCTCCACGTCCGTCGAGCCGGGGCCCAGTCTTTCTTCAATGTCGGTTATCAGATTGTCGGCCGCATCATCCCGTCCGGGACCTTCGTCGGCTTCGCCGATTTCCACCAGGTGCAGATGGACTTCCCTCAGGAGGTCTTTTTCCAGAGCCGGTGCCGTGCCCGCCAATCCGGCGAGGGTTTCACTACGGCCGTATCGGGCCTCCAGATCTTCAGGATCAAGCACCGTTGCCTCGTGAAAGAGACCGAAGGCCTCCCAATCCCGACCCAAACCAACCAGAAGCCGGGCATAAGCGGTGAGGATTCTCGCCTTGAGAGCCGAGTTATCACCGCATTTATCCAGGGCCTTCTGATAAGCTTCTCTGGCCGGTGCCGAGGATTTTCTCTCGTACCAGCAACGTCGTCCGCCTTCGGCTTCCTTGAGTGAAAGAAGATTGGCCCTAAGATTGGCGATATTGACCCATAGAAACGGAGCAAAAGACGGAACGGCCAGGGTGTCCTGGGAATGGTGCTCAAGCAAGTACAGGCCGTACTCCAATATCGATGCGTCTCTGAGGGCCACTCCCGAATCGGCCATCAACGCAATTTTGGCGAAGAGTTCGTCCGGCCGGGAGATCGGCACATCGACGATTTGTTTAAAGGCATCTCTGAACAATCCTTTGTCCATGACGCCCCTGGCCGTCTGCATGGCTTCGGAAAACGTACTCACGAGGATATTATAGCGCGAAACTCTTTGTGGTGACCCCCCGGACAAGGAAGTGTATGCTTAAGGCCGCCATGAGGTTTTCCTCCGCTGTTTCCATCGTGTTGCTCTCACTCTTCTCATCCTGCGGGGCCGAGCCGATCCGGGAAGAGACGACTTTGGTTCATGAGGTCGAAGACGAGGCGGCTGAAAGGCTCCATGACGCTTTTGATTTTACGGAAATTGACCTCCATGGCCGTCTCGTCATACTTCCCGCATCGGCGTCGGGTCGGGTCTATGATTTTCTTGACCTCACGGCGCAAATGCTGAAAATGCCGCCGGGATACCTCACCCTCGTGGATAAAACCCACCCCTTGCCTGAAGACTACGTTCCCGCTCAATTGGTCGAACTGGACGGTTACAGCCGCATCAGGACGGCTCGAAACGGGCTTGTTCTGGACCTCCCCGCCACCGATGCATTGGAAAAGTTGTCCGCCGCGGCCGAAGAGGACGACATCAACCTCATGACGACATCCGCATATCGGAGCTATGACTACCAGGAGAATCTCTTCACCTCTTATGTTGAGAAGGACGGCATCGAATCCGCCGAACGGTATTCGGCCGGAGCCGGGATGAGCCAGCACCAGCTGGGGACGACTGTGGACTTCGGCAGCATTACCAATTCCTTTGCCGAGTCGGAGGCGGGACGATGGCTGACCGCCGAATCCGCAAATCACGGATGGAGCCTGTCCTTCCCCAAGGGATTTGAGCAGGAAACAGGCTATATGTGGGAAAGCTGGCATTGGCGATGGATAGGCGCGGACGCTGCGGCGATGCAGGATCGATACTTCGACGGCATACAGCAGCGTCTACTGGAGTTCTGGCACGAGAACGAGACAATCTTCCAAGAGGCACTCCGGGAATAATAGGGAGGCTTGGGGGTCTGTCGGACTTGTTCCTCCCAAATCCGACTGACTTCTAACCCTCTTCTGAAAGAATATCCCGCCGCAGAGTTTCCTCACTGTTCACCATGACAATGATGCTTGTACCGACAGGAACGACATAGGGGAAGGATATCCGTCCTCCGGGATGGGGCATGGAGAAGAGAGTTCTGTCGTCGCTACCGGGCTCCCGTATTATCACATCCAGCGCGACGGGAACCGGGTACTCCGGCAATGTGAAATCAAAGAGTCCGTACCGCGAGTCCTCGGGCCAGGATTCCGGACGGCTGAACCTCAACGTCACCCTCTGATCCGGGCCGACTTCAGATTCCGGAGCCGGAGACTGGGAAGTCACCCTCGCAGTGAAGCCTGTGGGTTCGACACCGTCCTCGACGAAGACAAAGGGAAGCGGAATCCGAGCCAGGGATCTCATCGCATTATCGGCATTGTAATCCGTCCAATCGATCAGCCTGATCGGGCGATCCAGCTCGCCGCGGCTCACGATAAGAATCAATTCACGGGGCTCACCCAAAGGAGTTCCTGAAGGCGGGAACTGGGACAGTACTGTGCCGGCTTCAGATTCATCGTAGACATAGGTAATAGGTTCGCGAATCACCAGAAGAGGCTGAAATGTGGAAAATAACGACGCCAGTCGTCCGCGTACTTCCGAGAGAGTCTTGCCGACATAGTCCTCCACATTATCGACGATGGCGCCGCGGCTGACTGTGACCGTGATCCGGCGGCCGGCTTTCACATACAGACCCGGCTCCGGATCCTGGTCAATCACCATACCTTTATCCGCCGGATTTCCTGTGTATTTCACCTGAAGTCGAGGATAGAGTTCCCGCTCCTGAAGAATCACCAATGCGTCAGTGAGCTCTTCATCGACGACTTCGGGAACAACGGTGCGCTCGGCGCCTCGTACAGCCAGAAAGAATGCCGCCGTGAAGAAGAACAGCATCACCAGGAAGGCACCCCCGATGATAAGCATGGACCGCCTGAAATAGAGCCGCTCCGTCGGATCGTCGGCCTGTATCGACAGACTGTCGGGTTCACCGGAGGGTGTGTTGGGAATGAATTCGGCGCCGGCAGGGCCGTCGGACTCTGATTTTTGGTGTTTATCTTTCACAGGACTCATCATGCATCTCCCAGTTTCATACCGATTTCCAGCTCTGCGCCGTTAAGGAAGGACCGGAAGTCCAGAGGCTTCCGGGATGCCAATTGCAGCCGGGTGAGGGCCAGCAGGCCTTCTCCCGTTTGTATCAGGATACCTCTCGACTTGTCCACTCCCACAACCGTGCCCGGCTCTTTTACACCGGCGTTCGCATCGTCGACTGTCTCGGATCCGAGAATCACCAATCCCTCACCGTTCAAGGATGTACGAGCCTTCGGCCAGGGCTGATACGCTCTAACCATACGGTCTATGACGACGGCGGACCGCTTCCAGTCAATGTCTCCGTCCGCCTTCTCCGTCAGACGGCAGTAGGTGGCCCTGTCATGATCCTGGGGACGGGGCCGGACAGTTCCTGATTCGAGGTCCCTGACAACCGCCGCGAGCTCCGACGGCGCAGCCTGAGCAACGGTGTCGGTCAGGGAACCGGTTGTCTCGGTACCGTCGAGGACAATTGGAGACTGCCTGAGGATATCCCCGGCATCCATTTCGAGTGCCACTCTCTGAACCGTCAGCGCCGTCCGGTCGACACCCTGGAGAATCGCCGCGGTTAATGGCGAGGGACCCCGATAAAGAGGCAGAGCCGAGGGATGCATATTGATGCCGCCCTCGGGAAACAGCGAGAGGAAACGGGGGCCGAAAATCCGTCCATAGGCGAACACGACAAGAAGATCGGCACCAAGTCTATCAGCCTCCCTGCGGGCATCCGATCCGAGTCTGGAAGGCTGCAGTACGGTCAGTCCAAGTTCGACGGCGGCCGTCTTCACCGGCGGAGGAGTCTGCCGACGGCCCCGACCGGAAACCTTGTCCGGCGCAGTCAGAACACCGACGACCGAAAACTCGGCCGCAAGCGCCTCAAGGGATGGAACGGCGATCTGCGGAGTTCCGGCGAACAGTATTTTCATTCCACTTCCGGATAAGCTTCGGGGTCGACTTCAAACTTCCCCAGAATTTTTTTTCTTTTACGTTCACTGACATGATCAATGAAGAGAACGCCGTTGAGGTGGTCGAGCTCATGCTGTATCACCGTGGAAAGCAGTCCCGAGGCCTCGATGGTAAACGGCCGGCCTCGCGTACTCCAGGCCTGAACCTGTATGAGCGCCGGCCTGTCCACGTCGGCATACTGTCCGGGAATGCTCAGACATCCCTCTTCATAAGAGGAAAGTTCCGGACTGGTGGAGATAATCTCCGGATTGATAAAGACCAGAGGATCATCCTCACCGATTTTGACTGTGAATAGTCGCTCCAGCCGGCCCACTTGGGGTCCGGCCAGTCCGATGCCGTTTCCTTTGACCATGGCATCCACCATGTCCTCGGCAAGCCGAACGGTTTCATCGTTTATATTTTGAATCGGAGAAGCCACCCGTCGCAGGATCTTGAGCTGTTCTTCAAAGCCGATCGTATAGATATCCATAATGACGAAATCTAACATAACCGGCAGGCGGTTTGAAAGACGGCGAGTCTCTCCTGAGTAATTCATCAGATTCTGGACCAGGGGGTTCGGTCATGGTATACAGGTAGGTTATGAACACCTGTCCTTCCGTACGTTTCTTCGATAAAGCGCTTATGTCTCTGATCCTTCTACTGCTCCTGAGCGGGGTTCCTGCCGGTGTTGCCCACGCACAGTCCGGCAAAGTGGCCGTTCTCGGTTTGGAGAATCTGAATAGAGACCCTCGCTATGATTATCTGGAGGGGATGATCATCGGAGTCCTGATGTATGATCTGATCCGTGTCGACGATATAGATCTGGTGGAACGGGCCAGGCTGGATCGGATACTCGAAGAGCAGCAGCTCCGTCTGACCGGACTCCTGAACGATGCGGACACGGCAAAGCAGGTCGGTCAGCTTGCCGGAGCCGACGCCCTGATCGAAGGCGACTATGCCTTTCTCGGACAGGAAATGATCATCAATCTCCGTGTATTGAGGACCGCCGACGGAACGACGATTCCCATATCCGTCCGGGGCTACACAGAGAATACCGTTCACAATCTTGCCGAACAACTCGTCGAAGAACTGACGGGAACCCCGGTTATTTTCGCGGGCATCGAAGGAGAGCGCTCACTGCTGTCCCTGAGTGACGAGGAACCCGGCAGCATCGAGTTTTACTGCAATTTTCAGCAAGGGGAAATCCTCGTCGATGAGGAGTTCTACGGATACACCCCCGGCGGTACGGTTCCCACCTTATTGGAAGACCTCAGTCCCGGAGAACACACCATTCGAGTGGATGCCGGGAATAATTTCGGCGAAATTGAATGGCCTCAGGTCATCTTCAAGGACTGGGAGCGAACCGTCGCCGTCAAGGCGGGACGCAAAAGTGTGGTCCGAGCCGAAATTTATCATTACAACGATCAGCTCTACAGAGCGATGGGACTCTACCGTGAAAACTGGCGTCTGGAACCCGGCGTCACCGATTCCATCGAAGTCGTGGAGGATTTATCCTTCCAGGACCGTTCGGGTCGGACGGTGCCTGTCTATTTTTCCATGAGCGCATCGGTCCAAGGGGAACGCCCGGTCATCCTGATGAGGATCGAAGCCGACGGAGAGTCCCGGGAATGGAACGTTCAGGGGAAAGAAGACGAGGTTGAAATTGAAGAACGGGTGGGCATCATCGAGGCGGATATCGAAAGAGATTGGTATTCCAATCAGTATTGGTCCATCGATGTCAGCATTTGGCGTCGAGATATCCGCCAGAATCTTCATCACGAATAAGGCTGAGGAACTTCATAGCAGACTAACCGGATCGATATCGATTCCAATCCGCAAGCCATAAACCGCCGGCAGACGACTCATAGCCGCGGCCAGTGCCGCATGAGTTCGATCGAAGGATGAGGATCGAAGGATGAGATGCCGCCGAAATTGCCCTGAAATCTTGCCGATGGGGCACTCCGCGGGCCCCATCAGCTCCCAATCATTTCCTCCGTCGGAGAGTTCGGAGGCGATTTTCTCAATGAAAGATCGGACTTTCCCCTCGTCACGTCCCCGAATCACCACTCGAAACAGCCGACTGAAAGGTGGAAAACCCAGAATCCTACGCTCATCAATTTCCTGCTCATAAAACTCGGCCACTTGATTTTTCGCAGCAAGCCGGACCGCCGGCGCGTCGGGACGGAATGTCTGTACCACCACCTCACCGTCCGGAACGAAGCGACCCGCCCTGCCGGCCACCTGCATGATGAGGGCGAAGGTTCGCTCCGAAGACCGAAAATCCGGCAGATTTAATGTGGTATCCGCAGAAAGTACGCAGGCAAGCTTCACACCCGGCGCATTAAGTCCCTTGGCCACCATCTGTGTGCCCAGCAGGATATCGATCTCGCCGTCACGAAACTCCCGGAGGGTGGTCTTCAGCATACCTTTCCGGCGGGCGGCATCCGCATCCAATCGTACGGCCTTTTTTTCCGGGAAAAGACGGGAGATATCCTGTTCCACCCGTTCGGTACCGAATCCGCTGGCCTGCATCTCAATCGAGGAACACTCCGGACATGTCCTGGGTGGCCGCGTTCGGTATCCGCAGTAGTGACAGACCATCCTGTCCACGGACTTATGATAGGTGAGCGGGACACTGCAGTGACGGCAATGAACCTCTTCTCCGCAGCTCCTGCACGAATATTGGTAAGAGAAACCTCGGCGATTGAGGAAAAGGAGCACCTGCCGCCCTTCTCCCAGCACCCGGGACATGGATTCCACCAGAAGCTTCGAGAAGATTCCCTTCTCCTTCTTCAGGTCAACAATCGTGATGTCGGGAGTCTCTCCTCCGGCGGGACGTCCCACCAGTTCCAGCCTTCTCAGCCGTCCGTCTCTCATCAGGCTCCAAGCCTCAACCGAAGGTGTGGCGCTGCCCATAATGAGCCTTGCTCCCTCATCCCGGCAGCGTTTCATGGCCACCTGCCGGGCATGGTACCGCGGCGAAGCCGATGATTTGTAGGATCCCTCGTGTTCTTCATCGATGATGACCAGCCCGAGGCGTTTCAGGGGAGCAAAAATCGCACTTCGGGCGCCGAGAACGAATCGGGCTTCGCCGGACTGGATTCTTCGCCATTCGGTCAGACGTCTGGACGGTGTCAGTCCGGAATGAATCACCGCGACGGTGCCCGGGAATCGCTGACGCAGCCCTTCCACCAGATGATGGCTCAAAGCGATTTCGGGAACCAGATAAATCACGCCGCGGCCTTCTTCGAGAGTTCGCTCCGCCGAACGAAGAAACACTTCCGTCTTGCCGGAACCCGTGACGCCGTAGAGATAGGACCAATCTCCCAGGTCATCAAAAATCGACAAAAGCGCCTTCTTCTGCCCTTCGGTGAGACGCCCCACAACCGGTGCCGGGTCCGTGTCCGCAATCTCAGGGAGGGCCCGGCTTTCCCGTTTTCCCCCGGGAAGCATGGAAGAGAGGGCTTCTCCCAGAGAGCACATGGTCAGATCGGAGAGCCATCGGGCGAATTCCAGAAATTTTTCATCGAAAAGCGGCTCGGTATCGACGGCCTTTTCAACGGCGCGGAGTTCGGTGACGCCCTCGGGAACCTGATCGGGATGCCCCACCACCCAACCGACCAAGGTTCGTTTCCCCAGCGGCGCCTTAACCCGACACCCGAGCGGAATGGGTGAGGATGAATCGTAAGTGTAATTGCTCCTGATCGGGAGATTAAACGCGAGTTCGAGGTATGGCATTCCACGCGGCCTTCAATCTCTGTAGGCCATCCCAAACCGGTTTTCTCAGCCGTTCCGGATTGGCCAGAACTTCTGCGGGAGTCCAGAGTACGAGCGCCGGCACCGAACCCCATGTCCAGTCCCGACCCACCAGTGAGGGGAAATCCGCTCCATCTCCGGTGAGCGCGCCACTGGCCGCGGCTCCCAAGGCCAGGACGGCACGGGGATTCACGGCTTTGTACTGCCT
>JARGFR010000047.1 GCA_029210985.1 Spirochaetaceae bacterium
CAATAACATAAGAAGGGCCCTTATTTTTTATGCTGGTGAGATTTCCGGGTTAAGAGGCGAATCCGGTTTTTAGAGGTCCAACAAAGAAATAACCTTTTGGGCATTCTAGACAGGGTGCTCTGATTCTACCCCGGCCAACTCGGCCGGGAAAGTCGGATAAGGCGCTTATGACGGGGCTTTGTCCTTGAGCACGGCGAGGAATGTTTTCACCGAATCGCGCAATTCCAGAAGCTGCTCCGGGGAGAATGCCGACGACTCGCTGCTCGTTCTGCCTTCTCCCTCAATTCGCGCGGCCTCGCTGCCGCCCTCACCGAGGAGCTGCTCCACCAGGGCCTCGGGCACCCGGCGCGCCTCCTTCTTGAGAGAGCGGCCTTCCTCGGTGAGCCGGATGATTACCACCCGCTCGTCCGATTCGTCCCGTCGCCGGGTGATAAGGCGGGAGGATTCCAGTCGCTTGAGGAGGGGGGTGAGGGTGTTGGTGTTCAACAGGAGGCGATCCGAGAGGTGCTGGACGGGCACCCCGTCGGCTTCCCAGAGGGCCAGCATCACCAGGTACTGGGGATAGGTGAGGCCCAGGGGTTCCAGGAGGCCCTGGTAGGCCCTGGTGATAAGACGACTGACGGCATAGAAGGGAAAGCAGAGCTGTTTTTCCAGGAGCAGCCGCCGATCCTGGGGATGGGGAGCCGGGGCGGCGCCTGGAGCATCGGAACCGCCCTTCACCGGTGTATGGCTGGCGGATCGGCCGCGAGGGCCTTCGGAGGTCACTTAGACGAATCCCCGAGAAGTTCGAGAATATCGGCCTCGATGGATTCGGGGGTTTTCGCCGAGGCGTAGCGCCGGACGGGGTTTCCCTCCCGGTCCACCAGGAATTTGGTGAAGTTCCACTTGATGCGGCCGGATTTGAACAGGCCGCCGCCGGGAAGGCGGGATTTGAGCCAGGCGAACACCGGATGGGCGTTCGGACCGTTGACTTTCACTTTGGCGAACATGGGAAAGCTGACCCCGTAGTTCACCAGACAGGTTTCCTGAATGGCTTTCGCGTCGCCGGGTTCCTGATTGGCGAATTGATTGCAGGGAAAGCCGAGAATCACCAAGCCTTTGTCTTTATGAGTTTCGTAGAGCTTTTCCAAGCCGGCGTATTGGGGGGTGAAGCCGCATTTGCTGGCGGTGTTCACCACCAGGACGACTTTGCCTTTGTAGTCGGTGAAGGACTGGGTTTTCTTGGACATGGTATCGGCGGTGAGATCGTAGAAGGATGTGTTGTTCATGCAGGGGAAGATAGTGCGTCGGGCGATATATGTCAAGAGCGATAATATCGATCGCGATATTAAAGTCAGTAAACGGGGTCTCGTAAATGAGACCCCGAACCCGTTCAACATGAATAGGATGGTTTAGGATTGGACTCTGGATTTTTCCCCGTCGGCCAGAACGATTTCCGCAGTGTGCATTCCGTTCTTATCCGCTTTGGTGGGATACATTTCCCACATTTTCGTTTCGTGGGTCATAATCATCCGATCCATCCGGTTGTTGGACAGTTTCATGATGGTGTCGAGGGCCTTCACCATTTCCGTCAGGCTGCCGACCCCAAATCCCACCGGCCGATAGACACCGTCAAAGTCTCTATGGCCGAAATTGTCGAATACGTAGCAGCCGTCGGTGGTGAAAACCCAGGTATCCGGATTTCCTTCGGCATCCGTGTTGGTAATCGTGACAAGCTGCAGTCCATAGGTGTGGGCGTTGAAGACCGGAACAAGATCGATTCCCGGGAGAATATCTTTCACGTCCCCGTCCACGAAGCTCAGGCGATTTTCGAACATCAGATCTATCATGTTCTTGACGTCGTTCGGATCGATGGCGATGGACAGGAAATCAAATTCCCGAGGTTTGGCCAGAACTTTCATCCAGCCTAGAAATTCCTGCTCCTGGATGTAGAAATGGGCATTGGGGAACGCTTTGATTCCCCCGGCATGATCGTAATGCATATGGGTGAGGATGACGGTGTCGACTTCTTCCCCGGAGATGCCGATGGAAGCCAGGGACTCTTCGATGGGAATCATTTTATCCACGCCGAATCGCTCGGTGAGTATATGGGCGTAGCCTTCATCGTAGTAGCCTGTGTCCAGAGCGATGGTGTGGCCGTTGCCTTTCAGGATGACAAAGGTGAAGGGTATGGTTGTGGTTCCCTCGTTGTGCTTTCCGAATACCAGGCTGGAGAGTGGTTGGGTGGAGCAGTATCCGTATTCAAGCAGCCATATCGAGTAGTTGTTCATAAGTGATCTCCTTTTATTTTGTGGCCATGGTTCGTGCGACTGAGCTGAGTCCTACGGCCAAAACCAGGATCCCACCTCGGAAGAAGTACTGTGCGAAGGTCGGCACACCGAAGATGGCCAGACCGTTAAAGCCGATTGCGATGAAGAAAACGCCGATGAGTGTTCCCAGTATGTGAAAATCACCGTTTCTGAGTGTCGCGGAACCCAAAAAGACCGCGGCGAAGGCCGGCATCAGATATCCGTCCGCCGCGGCCGAAGTGCCGGAACCGATGAGTGATGCAAGCAGAACCCCGGTGAGGGCGGCGCATGCCGACGTGACGGCCAGCCCCATAATCTTGATGCGATCGACTCTGATTCCCGACAGACGGGACGCCGAGGCGTTTCCGCCGGTAGCACGAAGCTGCACGCCCCATTCGGTCCGGTTGATGAATACCCACAGAACCAGAAGGACCGAGAACATAATCAGAATATTATTCGGGATTCCGAAAATTCGGCCCAACGCTATCTGTTTGAATGATTCTGGCAGACCGGAGGCGATCGGGACACCCTGAGCATAGGCATAATTCAGTCCGACGACAATGCTGCCGGTTCCCAGAGTAGCCACCACGGCATTCACTTTGAGTTTTGTGATTATCAAACCGTTGACGACACCGATGGCGGCCCCGACCAGAATGACGATGCACACAGCCAGCCAGACAGGAAGTCCGGATTCCACCATCAGTCCTGTTACCAGCACGCCGGCATAACTGGCGACAAACGCCACGCTGAGATCCATTTCCCCGACTATCAGAGCGACGGTCAACCCTGCGGCGATAATTGCCGACAGTGACGCTTGATTCACAATGTTGATGATGTTCCTGAACGTCGGGAAGATTCGGGGAACAGCCACCGAGAAGGCCAGGAACATGATGGCCATTCCGATGATGGTCCCGAACTTACTGATTGCCAGGAGGGCCGTATTTCTCTGACTGGTTTGCTGCTGCGTTCTTGGATTCATTTTTTCGAACCTTTTTCCTCTATGAAATGTTCGTAGCTCTTGTAGCTGATGGCGTCCTGTGTGATTTCCGAACCTCTCAGAATTCCGGCGATTTTTCCCTCAGCCATGATATAAACCGTGTTGCATATGAGGGGGAGCTCTTCATTGTCGGATGAAATCACAATGACGCCGGCGCCCGAGTTCGCGAGTTCGCGAATCTTTCCATGGATTTCCCCGCGGGCACCCACATCAACGCCTCGGGATGGTTCGTCCAAAATCAAGACTTTCAAGTCCTTGGTCAGCCATTTCCCAATGACGACTTTCTGCTGATTGCCGCCGCTGAGTTCCAGTACGGATGTGTGGATACTGGGAGTTTTGATCTGCAGCCGATCGATAATCGTTCGGGATACCGATGCTGATTTTTTACGGCTCAGGAACGGCAGAATGCTGCTGAGTCTGAGCTCTTTCAAACTGACCAGGTTGATATTGAAATTCACCGAATCTTTTAGAATCAAACCCTGGCTGCGGCGTTCTTCCGGGACCAGGCCGATTCCCGAATTGATGGCGCTGGTTGGGGTTTTTGAATTGATCGGCGTTTCTTCCAGAAGGATTTCACCCGAATCAGGTTTCTCCATGCCAAAAATGAGGTTTGCCAACTCCGTCCGTCCGGACCCGACGAGACCGCCGAGGCCGACGACTTCTCCGGCATGCAGTTCCAGGGACACATCACGGACTTTTGAGCCTTGGGTGAGATTTCTGGTTTCCAGGACAATGGGTTTGCTGGAGAAATCGATGTCCTCGGGAACGATCGAATCGGCCATCCGTCCTCCGACGATGGCTTCAACCAGTTCCTGTTTGGTGGTTTGTGATTTTTCCGTTGAGAGGACGCAGACCCCGTCCTTGAATACCGAGATGCCGTCGCACAAGGTGAGAATCTCATCGAGTCTGTGGGAGACATAAAGGACCGATACTCCGTCGTTCACCAGATCGTGGATCACCTTGAACAGACGATTGGATTCTTCCTCGGACAGTGATGCGGTGGGTTCATCCATCGACATAATCCGGATGTTCCGCATCAGAGAGTGGGCAATGGACACCAGCCACTGATCGGCTACGCTGAGGCTGCTCACCGGGGTATCCATGGAATGTTCCAATCCGATCCGCTCCGTCACCGCTTTGGCATTTCGGCGGGCGGTCTTCCAGTCAATCAATCCCAGTCGTTTGGGTTTGGACATTCCGAGAGTCAGGTTTTCAATGATGCTGAACTTGGGTATAAGGCTGAGTTCCTGGTGGATGAAGCTGAAACCCAGATTATAGGCATCCTGGGGGTTGTCGATGTTCAGCGGCTGATTGTCCATATAGACGGTTCCGGAATCCTGCTGGATGTCTCCGGATAGAATTTTTATCAGCGTCGATTTCCCCGCACCGTTGGCTCCGATGAGACCGTGAACTTCTCCCGGATAGATATCGATACTCACCCGATCCAGCGCCTGAACACCGCCAAAACTTTTGCTGACATCGGAAACCCGAATAATCGGGTCTCCGATGCGTTTCGTAGAAGTGTTGTTCTTCGTTGTTATTACATTTTCAGATTCCATAAACACTCCCTTTTATAAGGATCAATCCCTGACGGATCAGGGATTGATCTTCAATAGCTATTCACCGTCGGCGTCGGGGTTTTCCTCTAGAAAGGCATCGATGGTCTGAGCATTCACGACAACAACCGGAACTTCAACGGCTTTGGGTGTCCATGAATCGCCGGCTTCGATGGCGTCGGCCAGAGTTTCCACCATCACCCGGCCTTCCTCTTCTACGGGAGCCCAGGCTGTGGCGGTCATCCAACCGTCTTTGACAGCGACGATGGCGTCAATGTTTCCATTCTGACCATAAACGAGCACATCATCCCGATCCTGCTGCTTCATTGTGGAGATGGCACCCAGAGCCGGATCGTCCCAGGAACCCCAGATGGCCAGAGGTTCGCTGTTCTTGGGGTGCGCGGCGAGCCACGCCGACGCGAACTCTGCGCCGTCCTGTATGTATCCGGGTATCCGGACTTCATTTCGGGTCACTGTGATGTCCGGATATTGAGAGACGATATCGTCGAGAACTTGTTCTCTCTCTCGGGCAACCTGACCGGCGTGGTAGGTGAGAGCAAGAATGGATCCTTTTCCGCCCATATCGGCAACCATCTGTTCTACTATGGGTTTGGCCTGAATACCTCCGGTGCCGTTTGTCGCGGCGACAATACCGCCGAGACCGCCGCCCCATGTTCCAACCACAATACCGGCCTCCTCGGCCGCCTTAAGTCCGGCGCCAAGTGAGCTCACCGGAAATACAAGGTCGATAATGGCATCAACGCCCCGGAGCGCCAGGTTTTGAAAAGCGGCGTTGGCTTCGTCCGCACTGCCGTGAGCATCGATGACAATCGTCTCCCATCCCAATTCTTCCGCGGCAGCGGTGGCGCCGTTGATAAATCGTGCGTTGCTGGAGTCATTCACGGTGATGGAAACCATGCCCAGAGTGAATGTATCATCCGCCATATCCGCACTGCCGTTGGCGAAAGATGCCACACCGGCAACCATCAACACCACAATAATCGCCGCGGCTTGTCGCCAGAATCTTTTGTTCATAACGTTCTCCTTAATCCCTGAAGGTTATTTCCAGTGTATTATCAGTCAGTGAGATCGATTAGTCAATATTTTATTGGAAAAATATCAATAATTTATTGAAGATTTACTTGTGAAACATTAATATATGACCTATATTTAGTAAAATTTTCAGGGACGGAGTGTTCGAATGGCAAAACCGACATTACAGGATATCGCAAAACTGGCCGGTGTTTCGTCATCAACCGTTTCCCTCGTGTTATCCAATAAAGGAAAAATATCTCCGGAAGTTCAGGAAAAAGTCCGGCTTGCGGCCGAGGAGATCGGTTATTCAAAGACTGTCCCGGTGGCCGGATCCATCTCCAACATCGTTGCCGTGCTGTTTCATTTCGATCATCAATTGGCTCAGACCTGGCATATTCTCAGACAAGTGACGCTGAGTCTTGAAAGAACATTGTCAGATATGAACTATCTCACGACTCTCATTCCGATTACGTTCGATATGACCGACAGTGAAATCTTCCGCAAGATCGTCGATTCCCGGGCGGCGGCAGTCATTTCCATGCATTTCGGTCGAGAAGATTTATTTGCCCGGTTTGAGAAATCCGGTCTACCGGTTGTCCTGGTCATCAACAGTCACTTTCAATCTCACTTCTATACGGTGTGTGCGGACAACTTCCAGGGAAGCTATGAGGCCGCATCACATCTTCTGGATTTGGGGCATAAGCGGATTGTCTATGCGGATTTTGATATTTACGAACTTCCGGCAACGCTAAGCGATCGATATTTCGGATTTTATAAGGCACTGAATGAACGGGGCATCTCTTTTCCCGACGGATTGAAACTTCATTTCGACATCGACGACTTGTCGGACATTCGCCAAAAAATGGAAACGATATTCTCGATGGAAGAGAAACCGACGGCCATCTTCTTTGTTGATGATTATCTGGCGGCTCACTGTATCGGCGTCCTCGACGATATGGGGCTGCGGATACCCGAAGATGTCAGTATCGTGGCCTCGGGTGAAGTTCTGGATTATGATGAGCCCTATGTGCCTAAAGTCTCGGGCATGATTACCCGGCCGGATTTACTGGGTAAGTTCAGTGCTGAAATGTTAATTGACCGCCTGGAACACAAGCACCTCGAATCCTATGTCCTGAAAATCAAACAGCAGTTTGTGGACCGGGGCAGCGCGGTTCGGTTTATGGGTGATGAATCGGTGGACAAATAGGCGCTTCTACACTGAAAAACACGATAATCGACCTGGAAATGTGTAGATATTGTGTATATATAGTTATACATAGCACTTTTTCAGAATTCCGATTGGTTTTCCTTCCGACACTCTCTATATTAAAGTCATTATATACTACCAGGAAGGTATTAGATGAAACGTTTGATTGCCGCTTCGGTGCTTGTTTTAATGGCTCTGAATCTTATCGGTGCGGTGGAAAGCTTTGGGAACGCCCGAGCTGAGAACAGAGTACTCATCGCCAAGGAAAATACACGTTATAAATCACGACTCATCGATACGCTGATCGAGAAGCTGGACGACGGGACTGTGGCCATTACGGTTGCGGACCACCAGAGGGGTGAATTGGACGGATTGGATCCCCGGGACTTCGATGCCGTGTTCATCACCAATTCGGGAGCCCAGGCGAAAGTCCGACCGGATGTCATGAGATGGCTGAATGCGAATTCGGCTAATGACGATAATGTCGTCCTGCATACCACCCAGATTACCGACTGGGACCCACCGGTCCAGGTGGATTCCATTACTTCGGCATCAAAGAACTCGAATATCGACGATATTTCCGACGACATCATCCGAAGGATTCGCTTATTCTTCTAATATGAAGAACGAGAAGAAAGGTTTTTCGGCAGGGGGATCGACGACGATCCTCCTGATTTTGTACCTGGTGCTGCCCCTCGGTTTCACATCGCTGTATTTCATCGGCAACATGTACTCGCCTCTGGCTCTCTTTGAATCCTATAACTTGTCCATGATTGCCGGCACTCTGGCCTACATGGTGTTCATGAGCCAGTTCGTCATTTCTTCCAGAATGCGCTTTATTGAACGCGTCATTCCCCAGGACAGACTGCTCTCTCTCCATGGGTTGACCGGAATGATTCTTGCCGGACTTGTTCTTGTCCATTTCATTATGAAATACGTTCTGGTGCTGCGCTATGGGGGCGTCACTCTGCAAAGCGCTTTCGGGGCGCTGGCCGTATTTATCTACGCGGTGCTGGCGCCTCTGGCTATTCTGGTTCTTCGAGGCCGTAAACCCCGTAAGGGAGGCAGTCCGCCTTATGAGAAGAACCGGAAACGGCATAACCTTTTCGCACTGGCCGGTCTGTTAGTGGTGGTTCACGTTCTTCTGGCTTCGAGTACATGGTCTTGGCCGCTCAAAATAACCACATTGGCATGGGGACTGTTCTCACTGGGGACGTATGTCCGGCACAAGATGATCCGTCCGCGTCGGGCGGCGTCGCTCGTTCTCTTCGACGTCTCTCCACTGGCATCGGATGTCCATCAATATCGTTTTAAATCGGAAAGTGACCACAGGGCCCTGACCGAGCGTGTTTCCGGCCAATTCGGTTATTTTTCTTTTGAGAGTGAAGTATGCGGAACGGAGAGCCATCCTTTCACGGTGGCCGCCCCGGCGGGAGGGGACCCGGAAATCGTGGTGCGCTCCGACGGGGATTTCACCCGAGGCCTGACGGGAGTTCCCGTGGGGACGCCGGTGCGGTTCGACGGCCCTTACGGTCATTTCACGCCGGCCTCTCTGAGGGAGGGCGCACCGGCGGCGTTTATCGCCGGCGGCATCGGCATTACGCCGTTTTTAAGCGCCGTCATGGATGAGGATGTTCGCCGGGCCCACCCGATTACGCTGCATTGGAGTATCCGCAGCCCCGAGGACGAGTCTGTGGCGGCCCCGTTGCGGGAACTGGCCGATTCGGGGGAAATTTCGATGAAAGTGGTGTACACCCGCAGCGCGCCGGAGGGGCATGTTACGGGGCGGCTGGGCCGGGCTTCGCTGGAGGAAATCCGGCAATCCGTCGCCTCGCCTGAGGATTTAACGTGGTTTATCTGCGGCCCGTCTGAGTTCACTTCCGCCATGAAGGACGATCTTCTGGCGATGGGCGTGAAGAGGCGGCGAATCCGGAGTGAACGTTTCAGCTGGTAGCTGAGAAGGAGGCGAATCACGATGACGGTCTATCTGGTGCAGCACGGAAAGGCCCTGGCGAAAGAGGCGGATTCCGACAGACCGCTATCAAAGGAGGGCGTCAAGGAAACCGAAGCGGTGGCCTCCGTGCTGGAGAAAGCGGGTCTGGCCATCCCCGTGATTCGTCACAGCGGAAAAACCCGGGCTAAGCAGACCGCCCGTATCCTGGCCGACTTTCTGCACATGGAACGGATCGACGCGGTTTCCAGTCTGGCTCCCGACGACGAGGTTTTCCCCTTCGCCGATTCCATAACCGAGGACGATCCGGACGTCCTGATTGTGGGTCATCTGCCTTATTTGCGAAAACTGGCGTCAAAGCTGATTGCCGGTGCTGAGGATACCGACCGGATTACTTTTGTGAATTCGGGCGTCCTTTGCCTTCAGGGTTCTCCCGAGGGTTTTAGGATTCAGTGGTATCTGACCCCGGCGCTATGCCCCGGAGACTTCTGACCGGAGACGACTGACAGGTAGGCTTCTTTCGTTAAACCGACATTGGGCCGGCGGGTGTATTTCAGCGCCCGTCGAAGTGCTCGGCGTCGTAGGCCACAAGCTCGGCGAGTCGGGATTTGTTCCGATCACCCATTTCCAACATAACTGTTCCCGAATCGCCCACCAGGGCGAGCATCGGAGCGGGGGTTTCCAGGATGCGCTCGAAGAGGTTGTTCGGGGCGCTCATCTGATCGGATTCCATGACGCCCCCTTCGTGGAGGTCTTCCCGAAGAGGAGTATTCGAATCCAGAGAATCGATGGCGGCGAAGGTATGCACTTCCATGCGCCGCACGTAGAGCCCATAGCTGTCCTGATAGACATAGCCGAGAAAACGTTGGCCGCTGCCGCTGAGGATGGCCTGAAACACGGTGGTGTCCGTACGTCCAATTTCAATGACATAGTCGATGCCGCCGGAGACTTCGATAATTTCGATATTGGTGCCCGGCACCATTTCCGGTGCTTTCTCTAATCCGAGAAAACCGGCGCATCCGGCCAGATAAAGGAGTGCGAAAACGTTGAGCGCCCGGGAGATGAGACGGTGATTGACTTTGATTATGATCGACGGCATTTGTTACTCCAGAAACACAATATAACCCGTTACAACATGAATCCACATGGTGTTTACTTATCAGAGATGCTAAGATGCCGATGAATGAGTCAGATGGACGATAAGAAAAGCGGGAAATCCCCGGCGGTTTCTGACGATTTGAATGAACAGATCGTCAAGAAAGAACTGGATACGGCGATTAACTCCCTTAAGAAGCGCATTGAGAATCTCAAGGGAGTCGATGTGAAACTGCCGAAAAGGCAGAATCCGTTCCGGGACTGAACCCTACACCGCGTACACGTTCTCTCGAATCACCCGCATGGTTTCGGTCACCGATGCGGCGGTGATGAGCACGTCCAGTTTCTCAACACCGATTTTATCCACCAGCTTGGCATATGTGTCCATGTGCAGGATGCTCTCTCTCACCGCTTCGAACTGATTCTCCCGGTAGGGAAAGATGTCCACGGATATCCACGAGTCATATCCGCGCTTGGCCAGAACGTAGAACATCTCCAGATACTCCACCATCCGAACCGATCCCACGATCATGTCGTCATCCCAGGCCCCGTAGTTGTCATTGGCGTGGACATTGAAAAGGCGGTTCGACTTTAAGGCCATATCCAGGTCGCGGGCCATATTTCCCCCGGCCTGAAGGGTATGGCCTACGTCGATGGTGAGTCCCAGGTTTTCTCGGTTTACCTCCGAGCACAGCAGCAGCGCGGTGGGAACCGTATCCACCAGGGATCGGTTGCGCGGTTCCCGCAGTTTGGGTTCCATAGTGATGCGAATATCCGGTGCGTAGTCGCAGAGGGCCGCCAGACTCTCGGCGAAATCATCCCATTGTCGGGCGTAGTCTGTTTGGAAGGCGTAGTCAAAACCGTCCTGGCCGGTCCAGAGATTGTACCCGCCGGCACCGACGGTGCGGGCGAAATCCAATCCCTTCTTCGTGTCGGATACGGCCTCGTTCCGAACGTTTTTATCGGGAGAGGATAGGGAGCCGTACATCCATTTCTGTTCTCCGAAGAGGGACGAATTGACGAACGACGGTTTGAGTCCCGCGCTGACGAGTATGGGTTGCAGGGTCTTTGGGTCGGATTCAACGCCGCCTTCGGTGGAGTAGCTGAGCTCCACTCCATCGAGGACACCCATTTCCAAAAGTCCTTCGATGAGCTCCTCATAGGTGTAGGAACGTTTGTAGCCGCCGCTCATGAAGCGGTCGTTGATGTTGTTGAGCGATCCGGTAATTGTGCTGTATCTGTATTTCACGGAATTTCTACCTCATCATCGTTCGGACAAAGTCCACCGAACGACGGATATCGTTGTCATAGTCGTCCAGGTTCATCAGGTCTCTGTAGAGGCTCACGGCCGCACCGACTTCCCCTCCCGGACGCACAAAGGGTTCCATGGCCACCGGCCCGGCATAATCGACAGCGTCCAGAGCGGTGAAAATGTCTCTCCAGGGCATACCGCCCGTCCCGGGGAACTTCCGGTTGTTCTCACCGATATGAAAATACTTCAACCGGTCCCCCGCCTCGAGAATGGCGCCTACCATGGAGTCTTCTTCGATGTTCATATGGAAGGTGTCCAGGTGGATACCCAGCTGGGGTGAATCCACCTCGTCAAGGTAGCGGATGACCTCTGAGCAGTCGTTGATAAGGAAGTTCTCGAATCGATTCACCACTTCGACGTTGAAGAAAACGCCTTCGTCGGCGAACACCTTGGCCATCTCTTTCATGGATTGAACGCTGATGTCCCATCGGACGGCCTTGTCATCATAGCTGTCGATTTTACCGTTCCAAGCGCCGTGGATGATGCCGCTGCACATTTCGGCGCCCACTTTGCCCATGGCTTTGGCCAGTTCGGTCAGGAGTTTTTTACCGACGTCCCGAATTACGGTATCCGGGGAGCTGATATCCTGATCCACCGAAAGGCCCAGGCTCAAGGCCAGTTGGACACCGTTATCTTCGGCCCTTTTGCGGAAATCTGCGATGCTCGCATCACTCTGCCGGACAAGCCACGGTGCCCCGAATTCGAAAAGATCGAATCCGAGGTCTTTCACCCGGGGGATGATGTCGTGCTGTTCCTCGGTCCAGTTAGTGACGAATACGCCGTAATGAATTCCCAATGGATTATTCATCGATAGAATCCTTTAGGCCTTACGCCAATCATCAACGGTGAGGTCGGGATTGCCCGCGCCGAAATGCTTCAGAATGACAAGATCGTCGCATTTCGAGGCATTTGTGATTTCCACGCCGTCCACGGCGGTCTGTTCGCTGACGAAGTACTCGTCCTGGGTGAGCTGGCCGAAACGGATGAGAGCCGGTGTTTCCACGGTGTGGACTCCGAATGTTCCGTGTCCCTGGATGACGTACATGCCGTATGCCGCCGCGTCTTTGATGCGGACGGTTCGGCCAGGCTTGACGGTGAGCTCCTTGGCACTGAAAGCCTCGGTTTTGTAGCAGACCCAGTTTTCCACGTAGCCGTCCATTTCCTCGAGAGGGGCGACGGGGCGGGGTGCCATAAAATTGTGCTCATAGAAGAGGGGATCGATGTTGAGGTCCCAATCGATCACATCCAGCAGGTAGTCGTAGTCCCCGACTTTGTCTTGCGGCGTGTTCTTCCAGAGCAGAGATTCGTCGAGAACCTGGTCGTTCACCAGGGATTGATACATGGCAAACACATCCGAGGCCATCTGAGGCTCATAGGTGCAGAGACTGCCCGGGGCATGAAGAACACCAGGGGCCACATTCCAGCCCGTTCCGGGAACCAGTCGGTACGCCGGCGCCATATCGGTGATGTGGTTTTCTCCCTTGGTGAAATCCATCAGGGCCTGTTTCACCTCTTCCCGGGTGGTGCCGGGATTCAAACCGAAGAAAGTGTAGGGGAAGTCTCCGCCGTGGTTGTTCAGTTGAGGCGGGAAGTAGTAGGCCTCGGGCTTGCCCATCTGGCCGACTTTCGCGGCATGCTCATCATCATGGTGAATATGATGGGGCAGGGGGCCCTGATTGTCGAAAAATTTGGAGAACATGGGCCACTTGCCGTAGGTGTCCCAGAGTCTCTTGCCGATCAGCGCGTCTTTGAGTTCATCCACCGCGTCGCGCAGAAGGAACTGTTCGGTTTTTCCGCCGTCTTCGAATACCACGAAGCTCAGTCCCTCATTTTCACTTGTGTTTGGACCGTTGTCCGCCGGTGTGGTGGAGGAGAACCAGCGTTCGTCGATGCCGCCCCGATTGCCGCCCAGCGCATAGTAGTCGTCGGGATGGAGTTTGATTCGCCGACCGGGGACACAGAATTCCCGGGGAACCCAGTTGGGTGCCAGGCGGAGAATGCCTTTGCCGGCGTCGAAAGCTTTGTTGATGGATGATTGACTCATAATTGTCTCCTTGATGGTATATATCTAATCCCGGAGCCGATCCAACAGAACGGCTCCGATGATGATGATGCCCTTCACGACAAGCTGAAAATAAGCCGAGATGCCGAGAAGGTTCATTCCGTTGTTGATGACGCCGATCAGCAGTGCGCCGATGAAGGTTCCCCAGATGGCGCCGCGGCCGCCGGTGAGACTGGTTCCGCCGATGACAACCGCGGCGATGACGTCCAGTTCGTAGCCTGTGCCGGCGATGGGTTCGGCCGAATTGAGCCGGGATGTGAGGATCAGCGAACTGATGCCCGCGGTGAGCCCCATAATTCCGTAGATAATGGTTTTGAAGAACGGGGCGTTGATTCCCGAAAGACGGACGGTTTCTTCGTTACCGCCGATGGCGTATGTGTATCGACCCAGGCGGGTCTGGGTCAGTATCCCCCAGGCGATCACCACGACAAAGATGAAGATGATAATGGGCACGGGCATGCCCATGACATAGCCCCCGCCGATTTGGCGGAAACCTTCATCGAAACCGGATATGGGATATCCCTTTGTGTAGAGCATCGTCAGGCCCCGGGCGATGCTCATCATGCCCAAGGTGACGACGAAGGGGGTAATCCTGCCGGCATTGATGATAATTCCATTTATCAGGCCGAAGAAGGATCCCACCAACAGCGTCACCAGAATGGCCGGGAAGGGGCCAAAACCGGCTTTCAGCATCCCCGCACAAGCGACGCCTGAGATGGCCAGGAGGGAACCGACGGACAAATCGATGCCGCCGGTAAGGATGACGAAGGTCATCCCAACGGCCATGATTCCGTAGATGGATGTCTGCCGGACGATGTTGATGATGTTGATGCTGGTGAGGAACACCGGCGAGAGGATGGACAGGATGACGCAGATGGCGAAGAACGCGATGACGATACCGTAGTTCTTCAATATGTGTTTGATATCGGGCCTTTTCATGCAGGCACTCCTTTCTCACGGAGTCCGAGGGAGTATTCCATCACCTCTTCCTCGTCGGCTTCGCCCTTGGCGAATTCTTTAACGATACGGCCGCCGTAGACGATTTCAATACGGTCGCTCATGTTCATAATTTCAATCAGCTCGGAGGACACCATGATGATGCCTGCCCCTTGGGCCGCCAAGCTTTGCATCAGCTTGTAAATCTCCACCTTGGCGCCCACGTCGATTCCCCTGGTGGGTTCGTCGAAGATGTACACGTCGCAATCCCGGATAAACCATTTGGAAAGCACCACTTTCTGCTGGTTGCCTCCCGAGAGGTTCTGGGTCTGCTGCTTGGTGGAGGGGGTTTTGATGGCGATGTCCTTTATCATCTTCTTCACTTTCTCGGTGATGAGTTTCCGCTGAAGGACGCCGAATCGGGAGTAGCGCTCGAGAACCGTGATGGCCGAGTTGTCGAACACCGACAGGCCGAGTACCAGACCTTGTTTCTTGCGCTCCTCGGGAATGAGTCCGATACCGATCTGCACCGCGTCCCGGGGACTGCGTATGGAGACTTCATTGCCCCGGAAGAAGATTTTACCGGAATCCTTTTTCTTGTGGCCGTAGATGAGTTCCATGATTTCGGTACGGCCGGCTCCCACCAGGCCGGTGAACCCGACGATTTCGCCGCTTTTCACCGAGAAATTCACATCGCTGCAGATGCCGCTTTTCGAGAGTCCTTCGACGCGCAGTATCTCGTCGCCTGTCTTGGTGTCGGCTTGGGGATATTGCTCGGTGAGCTGTCTTCCTACCATATGCCGGATAATTTCATCGGTGGTGAGTTCCGAATACGGTTTGGTGGTGATGCCTTGGCCGTCCCGCAGAATCGTCACCCGGTCGGCGACGTGCTTCAGTTCTTCGAGTCTGTGGGATATGTAAATGATGGAAACTCCCTTTGATTTGAGATTGTTGATAATCTCGAACAGCTTGTCGACTTCGTTGCCGGTGAGCGGAGCGGTGGGTTCGTCCATCACAAGAATGTCGGACTGCAGCGACAGTGCCTTGACGATTTCCACCACCTGCTGGAACGCCGGGCTGATGGTGTACACCTTTGACTTGGGATTCAAGTTGACCTTGAAGGTGGCCAGGAGTTCCTCCACATGATCGTACATGGCTTTCCAGTCGATAAGCCCGCTCTTTTTCCGTGGCTCTCTACCTAGGAAGATATTTTCCGCGATGGAGAGGTGGTTGATGAGGTTCAATTCCTGATAGATGACGCTGATTCCCGCATTGAGCATCGCTTTGATGCCGAATTGCTCCACCACGCTGCCCCGGAGCTCGATTTCGCCTTTATCGGCCTTGTAGAGCCCCGAAAGGATCTTCATCAGGGTGGATTTCCCCGCCCCGTTTTCCCCTACCAGCGCATGAACCTCACCTTTCTCGAGATCGAAGCTCACGTTGTTCAGGGCTTTGACACCGGGAAACTCTTTACTGATCCCGGTCATTCTCAATATTGTCGACATCGTGTTCCTAATCTTCAAAAGGGCCGGCAGGAAGAATTCCCGCCGGCCCCGGTTTGCTTCGACGAAGGCCGTTGCTCTCAGCGACCTTCCTTCAAGCGCTCTTACGGCATGGGAAGCGGTTTGATATAAACTACGTCCGAGGGAGGCGTTTTGCCTTCGGTGATGAAGTCATAGAGGACCTGAAGAGCCTGGCCGGCCTGCTTGCCGGGGAACTGGTCGACGGTGGCGTCGAGTTTACCCTCGTCAATGTAGGCAAAAGCGTCGGGAGTCGCGTCGAATCCGACGGTTACTTTACTGCCCGGATCAATGCCGGAACTGGACATGGCCTCAATCGCACCGATAATCATCTCGTCATTGGCGCCGAATACGGCATCGAAGTCGGGATAAGCCTGGATCAGATTTTCCATGACAACCTGGCCTTCCGAACGGGAGAATTCCGCGTTCTGGCTCACGACGATTTCGACGCCCGAGCCTTTCATCACTTCATCGAATCCGGTTTTCCGGTCAATGGCGGCGGAGGAACCCGGTGTGCCTTCGAGTTCGATGACTTTGCCGGATCCGCCGAGTTCTTCAATGATGAAGCGTGCGGCTGCGCGGCCGCCTTCCACATTGTCGGCTCCGACATGGACGAGAACCTTATCGGTATTGGCTTTGCGATCCACTGTGGCGACGGGGATTCCGGCGGCTACGGCGGCTTCGATGGCCGGAACCTGGGAATCGGTGGTCATCGGGGAAATCAGGATGCCGTCGACTTTCTGAGCCATGAAGTTCTCAATGGCGGACATCTGGGTGGACGACTGATTCTGTGAATCATGAATGATGAGCTTGATGCCCAATTCCTTGGCTTTGGCCTGGGCTTCTTCGCCCATGATGACGAAGAACGGGAACTGCATGCCCGGTACGGTCATACCGATGACAATTTCATCATCACCGGCCGCCGCATCGTTGCCGCCGTTGGCAAATGCCGTTGTCACGGCCAGTGCCGCCAGTAATAACAGAACGAGAATTTTTTTCATCTCATTACTCCTTTGGGTTTTGTGTGGCTCCATTATTTGGGCTGGCTATCATGTTGTCAAGAAAAATATGAAAACGATTGTGCGAACGTTTTCGCCGCAGGCAAAAAATCTGACAATTCAGTTTATTGGAATTTAGTAAATCAATAAATATATATCCGGTATGTATATAAATTTTACCGGTGTTATTAAAGGCGAAAAATCAATTTGACAGCGATTTGGAATCGTGATAACGTTCGCGCAAACGTTGTCAACGGGAGGGTCTTTATTCCATGGCATCAATGAAAGACGTTGCCCGTATGGCGGATGTTTCAATTTCCACGGTTTCCCGTGTCATCAGCAACACCATACCCGTGGACCCGGGAACCCGTCGAAGGGTTGAGCGTGCCATTAAGTCCACCGGTTATAAACCCAATCTCATGGCCCGTGGACTGCGCATAAAGTCCGCCAATCTGGTGGGCATGCTCGTTCCGGAAATCCGTACCACCAGTTTCTCCACTTTGATAGAGTTTGTCGAGGAGAGTGTGGAAGCCCTGGGGTATAATCTTCTTCTCGGCGGTACAGGCGGAGATCCGGACAGAGAAGAACGATTCTTCGAAAATCTCACCAGACGGCATATAGACGGCATCATCGTTTCTCTGGTGTCGGACCGCAGTCATTTGATGCGCCTGATTGACCGCACCGACGTTCCGGTGGTGATTGTGGATCGGCCTTTCGATAGGAAGGACTTGCCGACTGTTGTGATGGACAATTTCAGGGCCGGTCAGATGGCCGGTGAGCATCTTTTGTCACTGGGGCACGAGAAGTTCGCCTGTGTCACCGGTGACAGAGATATCACCATCGTTCGTGCCCGCCTGGACGGATTCCGCGATGCTCTGGGTAAATCAGGTATTGCACTCGATGAAAACGCGATCACCGAGGGTCATTTCCAATATGAATCCGGCGTGAAGGGAGTCGACACACTCCTGGATCGGGGTGTGAAGTTCACCGCATTATGGGCCCAAAACGATATCTCGGCCATCGGTGCCTTGAATCGCCTCCGGGAACGGGGCTACCGGGTTCCCGGTGATATATCGCTGATGGGCTTGGATAACGTTGATGATTCCTGGATGGCCAGACCCGCCCTCACCACTATTGCCCAGCCATATAAGGAAATTGCCGCGGCTGCGGCCGAACTCCTTCTCAAATTGAGCCGCAAGGAAGACATTGAGGAGACCCGAATCGTTCTGCAGCCATCACTGGTGATTCGGGAATCAACCGGTCCCGTAAGCAGCTGATCTATAATAGTATTGAAAAAGACTAGGAGAGAGCGATATGAAGAAATCATCATTGATCAACGCTCCGGTGTCCCGGGTTGTCGCATCGATGGGACACACCGACGCTTTGTGCATAGCCGATGCCGGACTGCCGATTTCGTCCCGGACCGAACGTATCGATCTGGCGGTCAAACCGGGACTCCCGCCTTTTTTGGATGTATTGGAAACCGTACTTGAGGAGCTGGTGGTGGAACGGGCGGTGGCGGCCGAAGAAATCCGCAGCGCGAGCCCGGCAATTCTGGCCGGTCTTCAGAAACTTCTCGGAGATGTACCGCTGGAGTTTGTCCCCCATGAGGACTTCAAGACGCTGGCAAACCAGGGCCGCGCAGTTGTCCGAACCGGTGAATGCACACCCTATGCCAATGTCATTCTCTATTCGGGAGTGCCGTT
>JARGFR010000048.1 GCA_029210985.1 Spirochaetaceae bacterium
AGCGCCTTTCGTCAAACCTCGAGTTCCTCCATGCACCATGCGACATTGCTGGTGAATGCCGATCTGAAGACGTTGAAGACGCTGTTGAAGCAAAGCCCCAGGGACATGGATGCCAAAGGCGTTCGTTCACAGCCCTCGCCTGTGGCGAATCTCTCGAATTTACAGAATCGTCTCGATATCCATGCGGTTGTCCGGGCACTTTCGGGAGAGTGGGGAGAACCCGAGGGTCCGGCCCGGCTGAATCCCCTGGAATACTCCCGTGTCGATACATTTTCGGCTTCGCTGGAGCGGCTCGAATCCACCGAATGGACCTGGGAGAAAACCCCCCGATTCAGCGAACGATTCGGAGAACTGCCGGGACTCAATAATCAGAAAATTGAGTTTACGATTCAGGGCGGGCGCATCTCCAAGGCTCCGGATTTCGCCGCATTCCTCCTCGGCGTGCCTTATCATGGCCCGGACATCCTCCAGGCGGCCCGGAAATCCGCCGATTCCCCATCATGGCTCGAGACCCTGGCGCGGAAAGTGGACGGCGATGAATTGCTTGCCCTCTGAGTCCAGGGCTTGTAGGATAAAAGTCCGTGGGAATCCGACTCCCCGGTTATAAGGAGACGACTTCGTGCCTCAGAAAACCCTAATCCGCAGCCTCATCGCCATCGGTTTGCTCGCCGCCGCGTTCACTGTCCTTCCGGCCTGGGAAATCGATGAATCCTTCGGGTCCAACTTCGCCTACTACCTGGACGACCACAAGGGGTATCCCGAAGGCGGGGGATTTCTGGCGCCTTCGTATTCGCCGCTGGATCCGGCGGACGATTCGGCTTGGACTGGCGGGACTCTGGGTTCAAGTTTGGGCAACAGTGACGATCCCGGGGTCCGAAAACTCGGCAGCGGATGGGGCGCGGTGGAGCTGGAAGCCTTCTACCGATACCGGGCCAAGATGCCCTTCCTCCAGGGTTCGGGTCCCCTCACGGCGGACAACAATCTGACGTTCATCGCCAAGCCGGTGTTCACGCCGGTGAGTCTCCATGTTGAAGGGGAAGTCCATTGGACGCCCATCGCCTTTTTGAAGGTTCAAGCCGGTGTTCTGGCCGGCACCGGATGGCCCCTCTCGTTCCTGGGGCTCCATGGTCTGGCCCTGAACAACGCCGACGATATCACCGATACGACGGTGAGCGGTTTTGTGGGGCAGGTTTATCTGGGCGGTACGTTCCAGTTTGACCTCGCGGCCGTGGTTCCCGGTGAATACAACCATGTGGTGATTTCCGCCGCATCCAAAGCCCGCTACATCGGATACAGCCAGGCCGATTCCAAAGAAGCCTGGTATTGGCGCGCCGATGCCGGACGGAATTTTAACGGCTGGGAGTACCGGGGAGACTACGCTCTGGGCTGGATGGCGCCCTGGAGAGTGAATTTCATCGGCATCGTGGCCGAGCACCGCTTCTGGCTCTCCCAGGATATCAAGGACATGTCCACCATCGATTCGGGCGGATGGGGTTCGGATCTCCATGACTGGCGTTTCGGTCCGGCCGTCAACGTGGCCCTCAAGGACGACCATGGCCTGACTATCCTGCTCCAGTTCAAGAACGGCCTCTACTACACCGAGGACACCGTCTATGCCCGCTGGTTCGATAATTGGAGCGCCACCGGGGAAAAATATATCAAATGGGACCGTCTGGCCTTGGCTTACACCTGGAATCTCTGATCCTTCGATGGGATCGAATGTATAAGGAGGAACCCGCCGGCCGCCGGCGGGTTTTTTAGTGGTCGTATGACAAGCCGTCGCGATACGACGCCTGCTCCAGCGCTCCTTGGATGAGCCTTTCCAGCATGTCCGTGAAACCCAGGCCTTCGGCGGCGGTCATGCGCGGAAACAGGCTGATTCGGGTCATGCCGGGAAGGGTGTTGATTTCGTTGATAAAGATTTCACCGCTAACGGTATCCAGGAGGAAATCCACCCTGGCCAGGCCGCCGGCTTCGACGGTTCGGTAGGCTTGGACGGCAATGGAGCGGATACCTTTGGCGGTATCCTCTTCCAGATCGGCGGGAACACTCAGCAGTGCGCCGTCCGGGTCGACGTATTTGGCGTCGTAGTCGTAGAACCCGTGGTTCCCGGCCGGAATGACTTCGCCGGGAGGGAAGGCCCAGGGAGCTTCGTACCCCATCACCGAGCATTCGATTTCCCTTCCGCTTATCGCCTTTTCCACCAGAGCTTTTTTGTCATGCCGCCAGGCGGTCCGGATCGCTTCGGTGAGTTCCGCCGCATTCTTCACTTTGCTCACCCCGACTGAAGAACCGGCATTGGCGGGTTTGACAAAAAGCGGGGTGCCCAGATCCTTAAAGACGGCTTCAGCCAGGGCAGGCGATTCGGGATCGTCCCTGCCGGAAATGAGTGTGCGCCAGGGAACAACAGGCAGGCCCGCTTCGCGCCATATGCGTTTGGACATCTCCTTGTCCATGCATACCGAAGAACCGAGTACCCCCGAACCGGCATAGGCAACACGGGCGATTTCAAGCAGTCCCTGCATGGTTCCGTCCTCGCCGTAGCTGCCGTGGAGTATCGGCAGAACCGCATCGACGGCCAGTTTCCTGCCGTCCGGTCCGATGATTCCCGAACCCGGTAGAATCGAACATCGAAGCCCATCATCGATGCGGATGTCCAATGATTCGGATTCGGATCCGGCCTCGGGAAGATCCTGGAGATACCATGTACCGTTCCTGTCGATACCAATGAGGATGGGTTCATGATGAGGAGCCAGATTTCTCAGTACAGATGCGGCCGAGGTACGGGAGACTTCATGCTCTCCGGATCGGCCGCCGTATAAAATCGCGATTCGGGCCATGAATCCATCATGCCACGCTGGGCCGATTGCGGACAAGCGACTTCATTGGGGCGATTTTACGGCGAAATGGCCGGGTTCAATCCCAGCTGTCTCTGATTGCGGTTCGACGCTCGGTCAAATCCTTTTCCAACAGGGCCCAGAATTCATCCAGCGGTGCCGCCGACCGTTCCTGTCTGACATAGGGAAGGATCCAGCCGTAATAACGTTCCGCGGCGTCGGTACTCTCGGATTCTTCCAACATCTCGCCGGCTTCCAGAGCATAGTTTCGCAGGAGCATGGAAAAATCCGGCGTATCAAGAGCGGTAGTATCTTCCGCGTCGGGAATCACCAGAACCACGCGCTCGGACTCGGGGAGCAGAATACCTAATGAGTCGGCGCCTCCTTTGATTCGATACCATCGCCGCGGCAGACGCCGGTCTTCCAGAATCACCATTTCCGTATCGCCGGAATGGAACGGCCGGAGGGCTGTCAGCTTCCCCGGGCCGGCGAGAATCAGGTATTCTCCCGACCAATCCATACTCCAAGGATGGCCGGGTACCACTATCGTCTCTGAGGGGAATTGACGCAGGGTTTCCGCCAACCGGTCCAAGGTTCTTTGATTCTCCGATCCCGGTAAGATTTCTATGCCGCCGGCTGTCCGGAGGTCCTCTCCCAGAGCCTCACGCCAGGCGATGATGGGGTAACGTGAGGAAACGGCCAATTGGGCCAGGGGAGGCACGCTCTCGTCCAGAGTCCGAACCTCGACATGATTGCCTCCGCTGAAACGCAGCAGGGAGGCGTTGGGTCCGGAAAGAGTGAAAAACACACCCTCCGGCAGGGGGTGAATGACGTCCGGAACATTCTCATTCCAGGGTGTTCTCACCACCTCTCCGGTACGGGTATCCAGAGAGGCGACGATTGAGTCCGGCACGGAAAATCCGATCCAATGACCGTCCGAACCGAGAGTTCCGTTCTCGGGCGACCACCGTCCTCCGAGCCAATCCGCGCTTCGGGCGGCGAAAATCGTCAGCAGAGTCTCGATATCCGGTCGGCCCGAAGAATCCAGATTGATGAGGCAGCCCGGCCAAATGAGCCATGTACGCCCCCCCGACATGGAAATATCCGACGGTATTGAGCCCGAAACACCCGGCCAATTCACGAATTCCGACGTATTTAATATCTGGATTGCCGCTTTCCATTCGGATATGATGATATCCGATTCGTCGGCGAACGACGTTCCGGCCAGGAGAACAACAGAGAGTAAGGTGATTCGGATACGTCGGCTTATGGTTATCACGGCCATAGCCTACATCTCCCACCCGATTTTGGCCAAGCCGTCCCAAGATGGGAGAGGTGTTCGTCCCGACCTAACCCGGTGAATAGTCCCCAGGAGTCCGACTTTGACAGTGTTGAACAATCCCCTCGTTCTCTCTTCATTTCTTGCCATGGTGTTCGCACAGGTATCGAAGGTCACACTCCTGCTGCTCACCGAGCGCCGATGGGTCCCCGAACGGGTCACCGAGACCGGCGGGATGCCTTCGTCTCATTCGGCGACTGTGGCGGCTCTATGCACCTCGAGTGCTCTATCCCACGGTTTTGAAAGTTCCGCCTTCGCCATTTCTTTGGTGATAGGCCTCATCGTGATATACGATGCCACGGGCGTACGGAGAGCCGCGGGACGTCATGCGGAAATTCTCAACGAGCTGGTGGAAGAGTTCAGTCATCTTTTCGAAGAGGATCGGCGTCCCGCCGCCTTGAAAACCCTGCTCGGGCATAGTTATCCCCAGGTTTTCGTGGGAACCGGGATCGGGATTGCGATGGCGTTCATCGTCCGTTATCTTCAGGCCTCATAGCCCAATTCCCTGAGAACTTCCCGACACACCCGAGCTTCATCCCAATCCATCGGACCATCGGCATATATGATGGAGCCTTCGTGACCTTTCCCCAGAACCGCCACCAGATCGCCGGCCCTTGCGGACTTGAAAGCAGATTCGATGGCCATCCGACGGTCGGGAATGAGGAACAGGCTTTCTCCGGTTTCAAACCCTTTCACCCCGGCGGCGATATCCTTGAGTATGTCCATCGAATCCTCTCCCCGGGGATCCTCATCGGCAAGATAAATGATATCGGCAAAATCCGCCGCGATGGCTCCCTGTTCCGGACGTTTCCCCTTATCCCTTTCCCCGGCGGATCCGAATACCAAGATCAACCGTCCTTCCGCGAGGCTTTTAAGGAAGGGAAGAAGCTTAATGAAACTCCCCGGAGAGTGAGCATAGTCCACCAAGACATGGAAACTCATATCGCCTTCCACCGGCTCCATCCGTCCTTTCACACCCCGGAGTTCGGGCAGTCTGGGCGCCAGCACCAGGGGATCTTCATCCTCGAGTTCCGAGACTGTGCAAAGGGCCGCCAGCACGTTTTCTACGTTGTAGAGTCCGGGTAATGAAATGGACGCATCCGCTCTCCCCATCGGCGTGTGCAGGGAAAAGTTGGTACCCGCCGGTCCGGTTTTCAAATCCGAGGCAAAAATATCGGCTTCACGATATTTCAGACTGTATGTGAAAACCGGCTTCTCTCCGGCGGCTTCGATGAACAATTCGGCATTCGGATCGTCGGCATTAATCACCCCGAAGGCATCGCGATTCTTCGATTCGGCGACGGCGGAGAATAGGCGCGACTTGTCGAGTCTGTATGTTTCCAGATTACCGTGGAACTCCAGGTGTTCGCTGGTGACGTTTGTGAACACCGCGGCATCAAAATCAACGTCCGCCAAACGGCTGGTCTTGGGAGACAGTCCATGACTCGTCGCTTCCACGACCGCGTGGGTTTGTCCCGCATCCAGCATGGCGCGCAGCAGTCCGTGTATCTGGGGCGCTTCGGGAGTGGACTGTCGGAAGATATTCGATCCGGTGTGTTCACCGACGGTGAATTCCACTGTGGAGATGCTGCCTGCGGAAACTCCGCAGAATCCCAGAAGCTGCCGGATCAGACTGACTGTGGTGCTCTTGCCGTCGGTTCCCGTGACACCGATGACGGTCAGTTCTTTAGAAGGATTTCCCCAGTATGCCGCGGAAACCGGTGAGAGCGAGGCACGGGTATCGGCAACCCGGATGTAGGTGATGCCCGGACGGTAGTCGTCCAATTCATCGGAATGCACCACCCCGGCGGCACCGGCATCAATCGCCTGATCGATGAAACGGTGTCCGTCGACATGAATTCCCGGGAGGGCAAAAAATAAACAGCCTTCTACGGAATCCCGGGAGTCATAAACAACGGCGGTCACATTGAAGTCTGTGAATCCTTTCCGAGCGATGATGTCGAGTCCGGTGATGAGATGTTCGAGTTGTCTGTCTGCCATGAATGACAGTTTATCGCGGCGGGAGGTGGAAAGAAAACAGTTGGAAACGGCATTTTATGGCCCTTGAAAGCCGTCAATATGACAACAGTGCGATTAGAAGGCTTGATTATTGATCCATATCGGTTATATTCGGGCACAAGCGCCCTCCGTCGTCAGCCGACGAACGGGCACGGCGCGAACGAGGAGTCACATATGCCCCAAGCATCCGCAGCAGCACCCAAGAAGGCCTCCGCCAAAGGCGGCAAACTGGTGATCGTCGAGAGTCCCGCTAAAGCAAAGACCATCAAAAAGATGCTCGGCCGTGGATACTCTGTTATGGCCTCCGTGGGACACATCAGAGATTTGGACTCCAAGGGGCGTGGGAAAAAAGCCTTCGGGGTTGATCTGGAAAACGGTTTTGAACCCAGATATGTCGTCATCCCCGGAAAAAAGAAAACCGTAGACGAGTTAAAGGCCGCCGCGGCCAAGGCGTCCGAGGTGTATCTGGCACCTGACCCGGACCGTGAGGGAGAGGCCATCGCCTGGCACCTCAAAGAAGCTCTGGGTCTGAACGATGAACAAGCCAAGCGCATCACCTATCAAGCGGTCACCAAGAAAGCCGTCACCGAAGCGTTGGAAAATCCGAGATCCATCGATATGAATCTCGTCGGCGCACAAAAAGGCCGACGTGTCCTGGATAGAATTGTCGGTTTCAGTCTCTCTCCGTTCCTTTGGAAAAAAGTGGCGAAAAACCTCTCGGCGGGTCGAGTTCAATCGGTTGCCGTCCGTCTCATTGTGGAAAAAGAAAGAGATATCGAAGCCTTTGTTCCCCAGGAGTTCTGGAAGATCGATACGGTCCTCCATGCCGAGGAAAAGGATCAAACACCATTCAAGGCATCTTTGGTGTCCTGGAAAGGTGATAAATTCGCTCTGGGCGGACAATACGCTTCCACCGAAGGGAGTGCCCGGGAAGTGGAAGCCGCACTTCGGGCGGCGGATTATCGAGTCGCCGATGTCGCCAGCAAGGACACTTCCAGCAAACCTCAGGCTCCGTTTATCACAAGTACTCTCCAGCAGGCCGCTTCAGGTCAGCTCCGTTTCGGAACACGCCGGACAATGCAGATTGCCCAGAAACTTTACGAAGGCATCGAGCTGGAAGAAGGCGCTGTCGGTCTGATTACCTACATGCGGACCGACTCATCCCGATTGGATCCTGAAGCCACCGAAGAGATTCGAAATTGGATCGGCGATCGGTATCCCGATCATCTGCCGGAATCGGCGCGAAATTACGGTGCCAAGCCGAAAGGCGGTGTGAAAACCCAGGATGCCCATGAGGCCGTTCGTCCGACGTCCGTTGAGCGAACACCCGAATCGGTGAAGCCGTACTTGTCCGCGGAGCAGTACAAGCTCTACGAACTCATATGGCGGCGGACTGTGGCCAGCCAGATGAAAGACGCCCGTTATGCGGTCACCACCATCAAAGTGGAAGCCGCCGACGGCGTCTTGGAAGCCAAAGGCCGTGTCACCCTGTTCGACGGTTTTACCGTTCTGACTCCGGAAGTGAAGAAGGGCAAAGAAGAATATCAGAATCTTCCGGCTCTGGAGGGCGGGGAAACGGCGTCTCTGGACGAACTCACCGCCGAACAGAATTGGACCAAACCTCCTGCGCGCTACACCGAAGCCAGTTTGGTGCGAGCCTTGGAGAAAGAAGGGATCGGCCGTCCCTCCACATATGCGGCCATCATACAAACTATCCGGGAACGGGGTTATGTCCGCCTGGAAAAACGAGCCTTCCACGCCAACGAGCTGGGAATTGCGGTAAACGACATTCTGATCCGGGAGTTCCCCCAGATTATGGATTTCAAGTTCACGGCAAGTATGGAAAGCAACTTGGATGCGGTGGAGGAGGGGAGCGCCGACTGGCATGAGCTGGTGGGAGAATTCTACAAGCCTTTCGTGGAACGTGTGGACGAAGCCATTGAAACCGCCGAACCGCTGAAAGGGCGGAAATGGGAAGGCAGCGAGAAATGTCCGGTATGCGGGAGTCATCTGGTTCTGCGGTATTCCAAGACCGGGGCCTTTCTCGGCTGTTCTGAATATCCGGAGTGTAAAGGGCTGATGCCCCTGCCTGGAGAAGGGGCTGACGACGGCGAAACCGACGGAGAACCGGTGAATTGCCCCACCTGCGGCAAACTCATGCTGCTGAAATCCAGCCGCTACGGCAAATTCTACGCCTGCAGCGGTTATCCGGACTGCAAGACAACGGCGAATCTGGGTGCCGACGGTCAGCCGGTTTTCCTGCCTGATTTGAAGATGGATTGTGATGAGTGCGGAACCCCCATGGAGATCAAATCCAAAAAGCGAGGTCCGGTGATGGTCTGTCCCAATGCGGACTGTAAACGGGAACTGCCCGTCAAGGACGGCGAAATTGTCTCTCTTCCCAAGGCGAACGGGGCGAAATGTGAAAAATGCGGCAGTCCGATGATTGTGCGATTGAGCAGGCGCGGGCCCTTTCTGGCGTGTACCGGTTTTCCAAAATGCCGGAATGCGAAAAATCTCGATCAAACAGGGGCCGTCGAGAAGCCTGCCGATAAATCAGAGGAAACCTAGGACACTGTCAGCATCTGGTATGGGCGGCGAATTTTCTCAGATAAGTCGCCCATGGAGAAGTACCGCGCTTCCCGAATCCATTCCTTGCCCTCCGCGTAAACCAGAACCGCGGGTATTGTCATGATGGAGAGTTGACCGGCCGCTTTGGGCACCTGGTCCAGGTTGATATCAAAGGCGCGGATTTCCGGATACTGGGAAAGGATTTCCCTGACTTTGGGCTTGATGGCCCCGCATACTCCGCAGGACGGACGAGAAAAGTAGTAGAGGGACATGCCTTCCATTTCCATGTTTTGCCGTATCTCATCTAAGCTGTCCAGGGGCTTCACATCAAATCTCCTTTGAGTATAAAAAAAATAATATATTGATCGGTTTCTGTCCAGGATCTGAAGTTAGCTGTTAGAATGGCAGTGTGATTCCTTTGAGTCGTGAACAGTATGAGAAAGCCGTCGACTTCATATTGAACAACCCCCGTCCCTTGGAGCGGCAGCTCTGGCTGCATCATACCGGCCGATCCGGACTTGACGAGGTCATCGGATGCCTCCGGGCATTCCAGAACGAGGAGGGGGGATTCGGTCGGGCTTTAGAGCCGGATCACCGCATGAATTCATCCAGTGTTCTGGCCACCCTCGAAGCTTTGTCAATTTTACTTGAACTTAAGGCAGTCGAAGACCCCCTTGGGAAAAGCGCTCTGAATTGGCTGGTCGACAAGGACGGTCCATGGGATTCCCAGCGTCTCCTCTGGCCTTATCTGCCTGCTCGTCCGGAGGATGCTCCTCATGCACCGTGGTGGAATACGGAGGATTTGGAAAACACCTTCGGAGGATTTCTGATCAATCCCAGGGCCCGGGTACTGTCCTATTTGTACCCCGGCCGACACATACTGCCCCAAAATACGGCAGAGCAGTTGGACGTCATTCTAGCCGCTGTGCTGGAATCTGCCGACGGTTTGGAACGCCGGGCATCGCCGGACACCCTGCGCAGCCTGCTTCAGCTTGAAGCGGCCGAGGGAGTGCCTCCCGGCGCGAAGGTGCGGCTTCGAAACATCATTATCCGCCTGATTCCGGAATCTGTTGTCACAGAATCCGAAGGCTGGGGTGAGTACGGCCTTCAGCCCCTGGAAGTGGCCTCCACACCCGATTCCGTCTGGATTCCGTATTTGGGCGACAGTGTCGAGAGGCATCTGGATTACATAGTGGAAAACCAGCATCCGGACGGTTCCTGGAAACCCTTCTGGTCCTGGGGCGAATTGTATCCTTCGGCCTGGAGCCAAGCTCGTGAAGAATGGGCGGGAGTCCTTACTGTACGGAATCTCAAAGCCCTGAATGCTTTCAGGCGGCTATAATGGGTAGACGGGCGCTGCAAATATCATAAGGAGATTCAATGTCGGACCAAATCAAAGATGCCGTTGAGGAGAACGATGCACGTCGATTCTATTTTTTTGATGAAAGAGAGATCCCTGAGGATCTGATAGGTGATTTTCGCTTAAGGCGTCAGATTCATAATCGCCTCTTTCTTCGGATGGCTTCGTATGTCGGCATCCTCGTTGGTCTCATACTGACTCTGAGACTTTTTTTGTTTCCGGATATTGCCGGTGGCATCGCCCTTCATCAGGCTTATTTACTGAATTTCATCGTCCTGCTCACCATTTCCGGTGTTTATCTGATTATCAGTTTTTCCCTGGAGAGTCGCTCTTCTTTTCGCCATGCCGTACTTGGACAGCGAATATATATCACGATCATTGTGTTGGTTTATGTCGCACTCGGATGGATTGATATGCAGGTTGCGCCGGACTATTCGGCGATTATCGGCGCCATTGTCTATTTGAGCGTGACTATTTGGATCGGTCTCTACGGATATCTGCTTCTCTTATTTCTGATTAACGTTTTTGTCGCCGCCGGCTTTCTCCTCGGGGTCAGCGGCTCGATTCCCGCCGGCGATCTTATCGTCGAGATGATTCTATTTTCCATTCTGGGAGTGAGTTTGTATTTTTCCATCAATCAGGGAAGGATGCATAACTTTATCAACGAGAAGCTGCTGAATCGGACCATATCCGAACTCGAGGATTTGAGCCTGCGGGATCCTCTGACACGTCTGTTCAACAGGCGGATGATGAATACCGAACTCGAGAAGGAGCTGGCTCTGTCCAAGCGAACCTCTCAGCCGCTTTCCATCATCCTTTTGGATTTGGATAAGTTCAAGAGAGTCAATGACAGTCTCGGCCATGCGGTTGGCGACGAGACGCTCAAGAAAACGGCGGAACTGCTCCTCGGCGGGGTGCGGGAATCGGATCGGGTTTATCGTTTTGGTGGCGAAGAATTTCTTGTGATGCTGCCCACCACATCCTTGAAAGACGCCGCTGTGCTGGCTGAACGCCTCTGCCAATTGTTTCGAAGCAGCACCTTCGACATCATTCCCTGGACGGTCACCGCCAGCATGGGCTTGGCCGACAACACCGAACGCGCTTTGTCGGCGGATTTAATCAAGCTGGCGGATTGTCGGATGTACAGGGCCAAAGACGCGGGACGGGACCGCTATGTCGATACGGGATGTAATGAGGGGTTTGATTCGGAAGAACCGGTTATACCCGATTAAACATCGTCGTCGAAATTCCGCCTGATGTCGTCCAGGGTATCAGCACATTTCTGGAAGATTCCCACAAGTTCGGGATCGAAGAGTTTCCCGGATTTGCTTCTGATAAAATGCATGGCGGTATTGGGCTCCCATGCTTCTTTATAGGAGCGGTGGGACGTGAGGGCGTCGTACACATCGGTGATGGCGACGATTCGCGCCGACAACGGTATTTCCTTGCCTTTTTTCCCTGGTCCGAAGGTAATAGGATCGGCTTCCACATTCTTTATTTTTCCAGGATATCCCGAACCGTCCCAGCGTTCATGATGATTCAGCACGACTTCCCTGGCAATCCGGTCCCACAATGATTCCGGGGAGGGAAAGAGTCGGGCTCCATAAACGGTATGATGGTACATCAACAATTTCTCTTCTTCGTTATAGTGGCCGTCCTTGGCCAGAATATCCCCGGAGACGCCGGCTTTGCCCACATCGTGAAGTATCGCCGCCGCCCAGAAGGCTTCTTTTTTCTGATTGCGTTCGGCCAGACTCACGCCTCTTGATGCCGCGAAACGGTCATACAGAACCAAGGAATATTCCCCGACACGCCGGGCATGGTTGCCCGTTTCGTAGGGATCTTTCAATTCGGCGATTCTCACCATGCGCATCACCATTTCCCGAGCCATTTCGGCTTTCTCGAGAGCCAGGACCGCATGATCCGCCAGGAATGATATATGGACCTTGTCCATCGCCGAAAACGGGACGGTTTTACCGCCGAATTTGGCGTTGATAAGCTGGATGACGCCGAGAATTTTCTGACCCGCCCCAATCAGCGGTATCACCAGCTGGCTTTGGGTGTGATAGTTGGTTTGCCTGTCGAATTCAGGGTTGAATGTGAAATCCAACTGCTTCGGAAGCGCGTAGACGTCGTCTATCAGCAGGGGCTGCCCTGTGGTCGCCACAAAGCCGGCGAGACTGGATCGGTCCAGGGGGATACTTCGATCCGTGTAGGCGAATTTGTTTTCCGGGTTGCCGTCGGGGAAAAGGGTGTCGTTCTCGATATAGTTGAAGTAGAGCTTGTTACCGTCCCTCAGGTAGAGGGTCCCGGCATCGGCTCGGGCAAATATCCGCGCCTCATGCAGTATCCGCTCCAGCAGAACCGTGTAGTCGTGGATCTGGTGCAGATCGCGAATGATTTTCAGTAAGTCTTTAGTGTCGGGTTGGGCGCTCATAGCTAATTCTTAATGTAGCGGTATTACCGTACTAATTCAGGAAGAATTTTGAGCTTTTTTTCTCATAGATGAATATAGCGGCAAAAACGACAGTTGTTTCCGGGACTTGACGCAACTGGTTTCCGTCGCTACGCTCTGGAATAACACCGCGAAAGTGAAGGAGTTTCTGTTAATGGCAGGTGCCGGCCGGAATATGATGATTGACCGCCTCTCCATTCTCGAGACACTCCTATCGCTAATTATTATTCCCCGCCGATCCGGTTGGGGTTCTCACTGCGGTGTTCAAATCCGAAGCGCCTGACAAGCGTCGAGATGAACAAACCATAGATGAAAACCTCCTAAACGGATCGGACGACCTCAACAGGGTCGTCTTTTTCATGTCTGGGGAGAAAGGAGCGATTATGGCGAAGGGAGAGAAGATCATTCTCTTTGACACAACCTTACGGGACGGCGGGCAAACCCGAGGGGTCCATTTCTCGGTGGAAGACAAAATCAAATTGACTCGAGAACTGGATGAGATGGGATTTGAATATATCGAGGGCGGATGGCCCGGATCAAATCCCAAAGACATTCATTATTTCGAAGAGATGAAAAAAATTCCGCTGCATCACGCCAAACTCTCTTCATTTTCATCCACCCGCCTGAAAAACACCGACCCCGCCCAGGACAAGATTCTGGCCGAACTCCTTAAGGCTGAAACCCCGATATTCACCTTGTTTGGAAAAGCCTGGGACATGCATGTTTCCGAATCGTTGGGCACCAGCCTTGAAGAAAACCTGGCCATGATTCACTCCACAGTGGCTTACCTGAAGCCTCGGGGAGACGAGGTGATCTACGACGCCGAACACTACTTCGACGGATACAAGGCGAACCCCGAATATGCCCTGGAAACCATCAAGGCCGCTGTGGACGCGGGTGCGGATTGGATTGTTCTGGCCGATACCAACGGCGGCGCGCTGCCCGAAGAGGTGCGAATCGCGACAAAGGCCGCCATAGCTGCGGTGGATGCACCGGTCGGTATTCACACCCATGATGACGGCGACCTGTCTCTGGCCAACACTCTTGTGGCGGTGGAATTGGGTGCGAGGATGGTTCAGGGAACAATCAACGGCCTGGGAGAACGCTGCGGCAATGCGAACTTGTGCAGCGTGATACCGACATTGAGTCTGAAAATGGGATACAAGACGCTGGCTGCCGATAAAATCGCCCGGCTTACGGCATTGAGCCGTCTTGTTTCCGAACTCTCGAACAAACCCCATCAGGAAAGTCTGCCTTATGTGGGAGAACGGGCCTTTACTCACAAGGGCGGCATTCACGTTTCGGCGATCAGGAAAAATCCGAAACTCTATGAGCATCTTCCTCCCGAAGCGGTCGGCAATCAAAGATATGTGCCCAACAGCGATCAGGCGGGCAAATCCAACATCCTGCAGAAAGCGAGCGAACTGGGGATGACGGTGGGTGACGCCCATGCGAAGACCATCGTGGCCAAAGTCAAAGAGCTCGAGGCTGAGGGATATCATTTTGAAGGCGCGGATGCTTCATTCGAGCTCCTCACCGACGACCTGACAGGCCGACGAAAGGACTTTTTTACGGTCCATGGATTTCGAGTCCACTCCTGGGAGAACGAAAAAGGGGAAATTTGGTCCGAGGCAACCATCAAGGTTTCGGTTCCTGACGCGGTGGCTGGAGAAGGGGGGCACACTTCCTCGATCGAGCATACAGTCGGAGAGGGAGCCGGTCCGGTGGAAGCCATGGACCGGGCTCTACATCGGGCGCTGGAGACTTTCTATCCATCTTTGGGAGAAATCCGTCTCACCGACTATAAGGTGCGCATCCTCGATGAGGAAGCGGGAACAACCGCCGTCACCAGAGTGCTCATCACCAGCAGTGACGGCAAGAGGCATTGGGGCACTGTCGGCGTCTCGGAGAACATCATCGAGGCATCCTGGCGCGCTCTGATTGAATCCATGGAATACAAACTCAAAAAAGACGAGGAACAGTAACAATGTCCAGAAGAATCACCATTTTCGACACGACCCTGAGGGACGGCGAGCAGTCTCCGGGCGCTTCGATGACCGTTGAACAAAAGATTGAAATGGCCGAAGCCCTCGATCGTCTGGGCGTGGATCGTATTGAAGCCGGATTCCCGGTTTCTTCCCCTGTCCAATTCGATGCGGTCAAACGTATCGGCGCTGCCGTGAAGCGCGCCACCGTGGTCGGATTGGCGCGGTGCAAGAAGATCGACATCGACGCGGTGAGGGACTCACTGGCGGACTGTCCAAACAAGATGGTTCACGTCTTTATCGCCACCAGCCCCCTGCATATGAAGCATAAACTGCGTATGAGTGAAGACGAGGTGCTTGCATCCATCACCGAACACGTGGGTTATGCCAAAGCTCAGGGTTTTGACCTTGTGGAATTTTCCCCGGAAGACGCTTCAAGGTCTGAGTGGACGTTCATGGTGAAAGCCCTCAAAACAGCCGTGGCCGCCGGAGCCAACACACTGAACATCCCGGATACGGTCGGCTATGCCATGCCGGATGAGTTCGGTGAACGAATGGCGGCGCTCAAGAAAGAGATTCCCGAGCTCGGGGATACGGTGCTGCTCTCGGCCCATTGCCATAACGATCTGGGTGTGGCTGTGGCCAATTCCCTGGCGGCGATCCGGGCCGGCGCCGATCAGGTGGAGGTGACTCTCAACGGCATCGGAGAGAGGGCGGGAAATGCCGCTTTGGAGGAAGTGGTGATGTCTCTGAGGGTCCGCAAAGACCTCTGGGACGTGGAGACCGGAATAGAAACAGAATATCTGTATCCCACCAGCAAGCTCCTGCAGAATATCACCGGTCTGGTGACGCCGAGAAACAAGCCCATTTTCGGGGACAATGTGTTCAGCCATGAATCGGGAATCCATCAGCATGGCGTGCTCAAGCATCGGGAAACATACGAAATCATGGATCCAATCCACATCGGACGGAATCGTGAAACTCTGGTGATGGGCCGGCATTCCGGCAAACATGCCCTGAAGGAGAAGCTCGAGCAGTACAACATCGTCCTGCAGGATCAGCAGATGAACAGCCTGTATGAGAAGTTCATCGCCATCGCGGATAAAAAGAAAGAAGTCTACGACGAGGATTTGTTTACACTTGTGTCCGGGGTTTTGGGTGACCTTCCCACCGGCTGGAGACTTGAAAGTTTTCAAACCTGGACCGGTAACCAAGTCATTCCATCGGCAACGGTGAAAATGCTCAAAGGCGAGGACGGATGTTTGGGAACCCAGACGGGGGACGGACCCATCGACGCCGTGTTCAAGTCCATCGACCAATGCACCGGTATTCAGGGCCGTCTTACCGAATATGTCATCCAGGCGGTGGGCAGCGGAAAGGACGCCCAGGGCCAGGTGAAGCTCCAGGTGGATTTCGATGGCGTGATTGCCGACGGCAAGGCCTCGTCCACCGATATTATCGAAGCTTCGGCCCTGGCCTACATCAACGCTCTGAACCGCCGGGAGATGATGAGTGAGAACGTGTTCAGGCCCGATCAGCCGTGATAAAGAGTGCCTAAATCAAGGAATATATCCACACCATGAGTTACAACATAGCCGTATTGAGCGGAGATCATATCGGCCCTGAAGTGATGGCCGAGGCCAGAAAAGTGCTGGATGCTGTCGCTGTATCCGAAGGCTTCACGCTGAATTACACCGAAGCGCTCATCGGAGGCGCCGCCATTGATGCCACCGACGGTCCGCTTCCCGACGAGACCCTAAAACTCTGCAAGGAATCCGATGCGGTGTTTCTCGGCAGCGTGGGCGGACCCGAATGGGATCATCTGTCCCCGGAACAGCGTCCGGAAGTCGGCGGACTATTGGCCGCCAGGAAAGCCTTGGAGCTGTATGCCAATCTTCGACCGTTCAAGCTCTATCCGGAACTTGTTGCGAACTGTCCGCTGAATTTCAGGGGCGCCGAACCGAACGTCGATATTCTTACCGTTCGGGAACTCACCGGCGGAATCTACTTCGGGGAGCCCAAAAGCCTCACCGAGGAGGAAGGATCGGATACCATGGTTTACAGGAAACCCGAGGTTGAACGCATCCTGAAAGTCGGTTTCGATGCCGCGTCGCATCGGAGCCGCCGGGTATGCAGCGTGGACAAGTCCAACGTCCTGCGCTCCAGCATGCTGTGGCGCGGGATTGCCAAAGATATGGGTGAGAGGCATCCGGAGATTGAACTGACCCACATGTATGTGGACAACGTGGCGATGCAGCTCATCCTGAATCCCGGCCAATTTGACGTGATTGTCACCGGCAATCTGTTTGGAGACATTCTTTCCGGCGAGTCGGATTTATCAGGCGGTGGAGAAAACCGTCGGCACTTCGGAAATGGGTGATGCGGTGGCGTCCCGGTTGTAGTACCGGGTGGAAACTAATCCCGGGCGTCCAGTTCCCTGGCCTTGATGAAAAGAAAATCGGAGAGTCGATTCAGAAATTTCTGTCCGTCAGCCAAGTCGGTCATTCCCCGCTCTCTGATGAGCCGGACGAGGCGTCTTTCCACCCGTCGACAGACGGCTCTGGCGACATCGGCCCGGGCACCCCGTTCGCTGTCTCCGTAAGTGATGAAGAGGCGAGGAAGGGTGACACGGTTCATGAGATCTTTTTGCCAAACCTCGAGTTTTTCCAAGTCCGTGTCGGTTAGAATATTCATCTTGGAATAAGTCGGATCGGACAGCGGTACGGCCAGCATGCCGCCCAAACGCAGAAGACAATGCTCGATCCAGTCGATTTCATCGATTTCCGGTGCTGTTTCCAAGGCGGCTTTCAAAAGGCCAAGGGAAGCGTGAAGTTCATCCACCTCTCCGAGGGTGTCGATAATCAGATCGTCTTTTGGCCGTCGGGAGCCGTCGGCGAGGCTGGTTTGGCCCCGATCGCCCCCCCGGGTGGTAATTTGGTTGAATTCTGTCATGAACTCAGTATAGGACGAAACAGAGGCGGCATTAATTGAAAACTTCCCTCTTGCCGACGAATTGCGTATGTTTAACGGGCAGAAAACGGTTGACGGCAGATACGTCCGAATACCGAGCATGGTTGAGGAAACGATGAGCGAAGACAAAAATAAAAACGAAGACAACGGCGACAACGATAACGGAGACTGGCGGGAACTCCTGAAGAAGGCGAAGAAAGAAGCCGGAGATTTTGGAAAAAAGTCCTTTAAAGGCGGAAAATTCCGCTTCTCTCTCTGGTACCTTCTGTTGGCCATTGTACTTATCAGTGCATTGAACATGCTGTTCTTTCAGGGTAACGACCAAAGCATCCCCTACAGTGAGTTCAAGGAGTTAATCGAAGACGGGTCAATCAAGGAAGTCCATTACACCGGCAACGCCTTGGTCGGCTACTCCGTCGTCCGGGACGAAATCATCGATACCAACGATTTGGGTTCATATCTTGAACTTCTCGGAGGCGGTACGTCCGATTTTCAGACCTGGATGACCGAGCGTGTGCCCGACGATCCTGAACTTCTGCCTCTGATGGAAGATTTAGGCGTCGTCTACCTGGTGGTGCCTGAACGCAACAACTACTTTCTTGAAATCATTTTCCGCATGGTGATTCCCATCGTGCTCATGCTGGTTATCTGGCGATATATGATGAAGCGGATGGGAGGTCTTGGCGGCTCCAATGTCATGAGTTTTGGGCAGAATAACGCCAAGATTGTTGCTGAGAAGGACTTGGAAACCCGATTCAACGATGTGGCCGGCTGCGATGAAGCCAAGGACGAATTGGTAGAGATCGTCGATTTTCTCAAACGGCCCAAGAGATACACGGACATCGGGGGGAAAATTCCCAAAGGGGCCCTTCTGGTCGGTCCCCCGGGAACGGGTAAAACCCTTCTGGCTCGGGCCGTCGCGGGTGAAGCCGGAGTCACGTTCTTCCGTATGTCCGGTG
>JARGFR010000049.1 GCA_029210985.1 Spirochaetaceae bacterium
AACCCGCACGCACGGTTTGAAAGGAGGTGCTGGAAACGGGCTGTTATAGCAGTACCGCGCCAGCTATCGACTAATGAGTTCGTTAGGCATCGCTATCGACGGGGGCCGCTACATTCGAATTGATTCGACTCTTGGGGATGTCCCGAAGACGGTGAGGCTCCAAACGCTGAACGCCGGACAGATCTCAGCCAAATTGGACTTCTGCGCATTCGGACGGCAGGGGCCGAAAATCAAGAAATCCATACGTTTCACCGGACTATCCGCCCGGGAGGGGCAGAAGGCGGAACTGCGGGTCAGGGCCGACAGGATTTCTTTCGCCGTTTGGGTTGTCTCGGTGAGCGGTTCGGATATTTCACAAAACATACGAATTCGCACCGGCGCCGGAATCTGGCCCTTCGCTGCGGCTCTAACCCTTATCACGGCTTTGGCGGCCTGGGTCTTTTTCGGATCGTCTTTGGACTTCCTCAGCGGTTCCGCGCCGGACCGCCCCCGGTTCATCCCCAACGAGTCGGTGGAAAACCCGGGTGTCGAAACTACCGATACCCGGGAGACCGGCATTCCGGACCCGGTCGACACTGACGAACAGAACGATTTGCCGGACCCCTCCGGAACTGTGGCGAAGGAGGCGGACCGGACTGCCGAGAACTCCGACGAACCGGTTCCTTTCACCCCGGCACCACCGGAAACCGTCACCGTCTATTTTTCTCCCAACAGCGCCGATCTCAATTTCCGGGCAAAGGCGGAATTAGAGGAGCTGGCATCTCTTATCACATCGGATTACGACATCGTCATTGAAGGGCACTGCGCCGAATACGGCACCGAGCGGGGACGTCTGGCCCTTTCGGCGGCCAGAGCTCAAAATGTCGCGGACTTCCTGACTGATCGAATCCAAACCGATTCCCGCTTTCAAACGGCGGGACTCGGCAGCAGTCGGCTCGTCACCCGGGATCCCGATCTTCAGGAACTGAATCGCCGTGTGGAAATTTCCTTGATACCCAACGGAAACCCGTGAGCATGAATCCCAACCGGGCACGAGTTGTCTCCATCCCGAGGCCTTGAGTATAATGGTCGCTGCGGGAGGCAAGGTGTTTCTTAAACGCATTGAAATCTTGGGCTTTAAATCATTCGCCGACCGGACTGTCATTGAGTTCACAGACGGCATCACCGCACTTCTCGGTCCGAACGGATGCGGGAAGAGCAATATTGTCGATGCGATAAAGTGGGTCCTCGGCGAGCAATCGGTTCGGAACATGCGTGCCGAGCGCATGGAAGACGTGATTTTCAGCGGAACCGAGAGCCGCAAAGCCCTGAGCGTCGCCGAGGTGACGCTGGTGATAGCCAACGATTCCGGGGTTCTGGAAATAGAACGTCCGGAAATTGCCATCAAGAGGCGTCTCTTCCGTGATGGTGACAGTGAGTATCACCTCAACGGAACTCCCGTTCGTCTCAAGGAAATTAAAGAACTTTTCTTCGATACCGGAGTAGGAAAATCCGCATACTCTGTCATGGAGCAGGGGCGAATCGATCAGGTGCTTTCCACCAGACCCGAAGAACGCCGCTATATCTTTGAAGAAGCGGCGGGCATCACGAAATATAAGATGAGGGGCGGTGAAGCCGAAAGAAAACTGGCTCGGACTGAAGAGAACATGAGTCAGGTGGAGCACATACTCCATGAAGTGAAGCGAAATTATGACACGCTGAAGCGGCAGACCGAAAAAACACTGGAATATCGCCGACTGAGAGAGACCATCTTCCAGCATGATCGTGATCTGAAACTTCATCAATGGCGCGACCTGGAAGAGGGAAAAGAGAAAAAAGCCGAACGACTGAAAAATCGCCGGGAGAAACATGCTTCGATTCTTGGGAAGATCGAAGAGATGAAGACGGCGCTGGCCAATGAAGTCGACACAGTCAATGAAATGGAGTCCCGACTCATCGAGAGTCAGAAGCAGCTCTATGGAATTGACCTGGAAAAAGAGAACCAGGAAGAGCAGGTTCGAAGCCTCCGGGAACGCCGAAACGAAGCCGAAGAAACGGTGGAAGCCATCCGCACCAGAGAGAAAAACGCTGTTGAATCCCTCGGTGATCTTAAACAACGGCAAATATCCAGGGAAAACGACCTGGCGTCTTTCAAGGATCGCCTGAAGGAAACCGAAAGCAGCATTGCCTCATGCCAGAAATCTATGGCCATGGCCGAGGAGCGGCTGAAGCGTAACGCCGATGAAGTCCTGAATGCGGAAGAAGAACTGACCGAGGAAGAAAAACGTCGGGAATCGCTCCAGGAAGATCTGCGAAAGCTGACCGACGATATCGTCACCCAATTGGACGCCGGGTTGACGAACTCCGGTTATGACCGCTCGTCTCGAAAGGCTCTGGAATCATCGATATCAGATCAGCTGGAGGGAGCACGCATCCATGCCGTCGGGAGAGGACAACTCCTGGGAGACCAGAAGAACCTGTCGGAAATTGAGCAAATCCCAGAACTGCTGGAACGCGCGTCTGCGGATTTCCTTGATTTGGGCAAGGCTTTGGAAGAACTTTCAGATCTGTTTCGACGCTACAAAGATTCGGGCGCTGATTTCATAGAGGAGTTCCTGGCTCCGGAAGGTATTATTACCCGTAAAAGGGAGCTTGACGAAAAAATTATCGCTTCCGGTGGTAAAACCAAATCCCTCAAAGAGCAGATGGTGGCACTTGCGGACGAGAAAAAAACTCTCGGAACGCAGTTGGAGGAAACAAAGGAGCGGTTGGAGGAACTTCGTGTCGGACAAGCCCGGACGACGACTCAGGCCGCCGCATGCGAAGACTCGCTGGCCTCTCTGGCACGTGAAGCGGAAGCCGAAGAAGCTCGGCTCGGTGAGATTCGCCGTCAGCTCGTCTCCGAACAGTCCCGGATTAAAAACCTGGATGGCCAGGTCGAGGGTCTGTTGTCAAAAAGAGAGGAATTGGATCAGAGACAGGAATCCCTGAGAAAGGATATGGCCGGATTGGAATCAGGGATCAGTTCGGAGAACGAAAAAATGGCCGGACGGGAAAGCCGTTTGAGATCCTTGACCGAGAAGCGGGCGCAGATTGAAATTGAAAGAGAAAAGATTCGCCTTGAAATGGATCATGTCGATGACGAAGTGAAACTCCTGATGGAAGATTTCCGTGATCGGAACTCCCGGGATCTGACGGAATTCGCTGATCTGAGGGATGCTCTGGATCGGACACCCAAGGTGATAAAAAACGACCTTGCGACGGCAAAGTCCAACCTGAAAAGCCTGGGTCAGGTGAATCTCATGGCCCCCGAGGAGTTTGCTGAAGTTTCCGAGAGGTACGAATTCCTCACAAATCAGCTTGAAGATTTGAGAAAGGCCAAGGAAAACCTCACCCAGGTGACTGAAGAAATTCGCAAGGAATCCGCGGCGCTCTTCATGAGAACCTACAAGGAAATCAGGGATAACTTTCACGAAATGTTCCGACGTCTTTTCGGCGGCGGTCGGGCGGAAATCCGGTTGGTGGACCATGAGGATCCTCTGAATTCGGGACTCGAAATCTATGCACAGCCTCCCGGGAAGAAGCTGGAGAACATATCCCTGCTCTCGGGCGGAGAAAAATCCCTTTGCGGCGTCGCCCTGATGTTTGCCACCTTCCTCGTCAAGCCGTCGCCGTTCTGTATTCTGGATGAAATTGACGCCGCACTGGATGAAGCCAATATTCAAAGATTTATCAATGTCCTTTCGGAATTCGGTGAGAAAAGTCAATTCGTTGTGATTACTCATAATAAAAAGACCGTCGCCGGCGCCCGGTCTCTGCTGGGAGTCACCATGCAGGAGTCGGGTGTATCCCGGCTCATCAGTCTGAGACTGGACGGCAAAGAACAGGTAGACGATGAAGAACCCGTTGCAGCTGGTCGATAAACGCGCACTGGTTATCCTGATCGGCATTACGCTCATACTCACTTTGGCCGCTGTCATTGTCATTGTGACGTTCATGTCTATCCGGGAACGCGAAGCCTTGGAGGCTGAGGCGGAGCGGCGGGAAAGGGAAGAGCAGGCCCTGAGCAGCAGTACGAATTTTGGAATTGAGGATTTTTATCTGGATATCCGTGAACCGGATACTGGTATCGTCTATCCGGCAAGGACACCCCGACGGACATGGACATCCGACGAAGTTGAGTTTTACTGGATCAATCCCGGGGAAGCCGGTATTGATACTCTGTCCGAAGACAACGACGAGGATGTGCTGAATTCTCTCGGAGTCGAGACGGACCGAGGAAACCCTTGATACGATTCGTTTTCCGTTTCACCGTGATTTTGCTCCTGTTCTCATTGATCGGGTGCGCCGGGAGTCCTCGGGAATCCGAAACTGCGGCATATGATGAGCCGGCGGAAGCCCCCTCGATTCAATCTGAAATCAATGAGACTGTAGAACCAGATGAACCGCCGGTAAAAAAGTCGGCGGCGAATAACAAGAAAAAGAAGCCGGGAACGCCAGAATCCCCTGAGTCCCCTGAACCCTCGGTGACTCCTCAAAGCGAAGAGCTTTCAGATGACAATCGGGAAACAGCCGCTTCGCCTGAGATCACACAGATCTCACCACTGGAAATTGAAGACAGGGACGTCGTGGTTCCTACGGACCCTCCATCCGAGACGAAAGCCGAGGCGTCAACCGATTCTGTTTCGGAAACCCTCTCGCCGAGCCCATCTCCGAGTCCCTCGGCTAATCCTCTTCTCACCGAAGATCGACCCTATTCGGACGACGCCACGGCGCCGTCGACTCCTCCACAGATCGTGAGTTCCTCCCTCTCGCCCAGGGAACTCCCGCGGCCTCCCGATGCCGAGGTTGAATCAGCGATGAGCGAAGAACAGGATCCCGCGCCCCGGATTGACGAAACTCCAAGTCGCGAGGCGGAAAACATTCCGATGCGTCCCTTTGAGGATCCGGAAAAGGCGGCCGCGGCGCCATCTCGCATTCTCGATGGTCCCGGTGAGTTCTCAGTTGTTCTGGACGGCCCGGGCTGGGTATTCAGATCAGACCTTTCCACCCCGGGTGCATGGAGGTTTCTAGGAAGAGAACGGGACGGAGAATCGACGCGATTCAGATTTCTTTTTGACAGAACCGGACGATGGGAAATGGTGTTTGAACGCCAGGATCTCTCCAGCGGCGGCAGTGAAAGGGCCACAAGATCGGTCGTCGTCGGCGAAGACGGGGGTCCGTCGGTATCCCTCGGACCTCTCCCCCAGGGAGAGGAAACGGCCATTCCGGGTACATTGCCCGAGAGTCCGCATGAGCGGTATCTGGCGGCTGAAAATGCCGTTGATCAGGGACGTATCGGTGAAGCCATTGAGCTCTGGGAGCAGGATGCATCCCGGGGTGATGCGGAGGGAAAACGGGCACGATCGGCCATCATGTTCCACGCTGCCGGAGCCGGCGCGGTCGGTCCGCTGATCAACTGGCTGCCGCAATATTTGAGCGACGGCCCGGATCCCGAGGTACTCTCGGCAACCCTCGAAGTGTTTGAAAATCAGGCCGGATACCTCGAGCAGAAAATCGACATACTTGAAACCCTCCTCGGAATGAAAGAGGAGGGGAATCGAGCCGAATGGCTTTATCGTCTGGCAAACTATCTTGAACAGCCCGGAGAAGGGCGAAATCTCGACCGTGCCGCCGCACTGTACGGCGAGGTGATTGAGGAGTGGCCTTTGACCGTATGGCGGGATCTGTCCGAGGAAAGACTCAATTGGCTGAAACGTTACTATTTTAGAATACGATAGAGCTGCAAAATGATCCAGTATAGGTCTTTACCTGTCCTTTTCCTCCGGTAGGAATACTCCCCGGCGTTGACTCGATGCCTTCATGGACAGTATAAAGTGTGAACGCCCGGACGAGGGGGCGGTCTGTATGCTTGAAAAATTGACAGAAACGTTCTCCGGTATTGCCAGGCGCATGTCCGGAAACTCTAAAATATCGGAAAACAACGTCCGTGAGGCCGTTGAGGAAATCAAGACAGCTCTTCTGGAAGCCGATGTGAATCTGCGTGTCGTTCGCCGATTGGTGAATCGCACCATGGAAGACGCGTTGGGAGAGCGGGTTCTCAAATCCGTCAATCCGGGGCAGCAGTTCGTCAAGATTGTTCACGACCGAATCGCGGCTCTTCTGGGTGACGAGACGGCGAGTTTGAATCTCAAAGGTCCGGATACCGTTTCCGTGGTGCTGATGGCCGGCCTTCAAGGCTCGGGTAAGACCACAACAGCCGCTAAACTGGCCTCCAGGCTGAAAGCCGAAGGACGGCGGGTTATGCTGGCTGCGGCCGATCTGACACGTCCCGCCGCCGCGGATCAGCTGAACGTTCTGGCCGATCAGGTGGGTGTGGCCATCTATCGGGAAGAAGGGTCCAAACCGGAAAAAGTCGCCAGAAACGCTTTCAAGAAAGCGAAGAAAGAACAGTACAATGTTCTCATCGTCGATACAGCCGGCCGCATGCAGGTGGATCAGGAACTCATGAAGGAAATCGGCAGAGTGAAAGATGCCGTTTCTCCCGACGAAGTTCTTCTGGTGGCCGACGCGATGACCGGGCAGAATGCCGTCGAAATTGCCAAGAGCTTCGATGAAACCCTGAATCTCACCGGTATCATCCTGAGTAAATTCGATTCCGATGCCCGGGGGGGTGCCGCGCTCTCCTTCAAGAGCGTCGTCGGCAAGCCGGTGAAGTTCATCGGCGTCGGTGAAAAAATCGATCAGCTTGAACCCTTTTATCCCGACAGAATCGCGTCCCGTATTCTTGGTATGGGGGATGTGGTATCCCTTGTTGAAAAGGCACAGGAAACCATCGACGCCGGAGATGCGGAGAAGCTCCAGCAGAAAATGGCCAAAGCCACCTTCACACTGGAGGACTACCTTGAGCAGTTCGCCCGGATGAGGAAGATGGGCAGTATGCAGTCCATTATGGAAATGATACCCGGAATGGCCGGCCAAATAGACGAATCCAAGCTGGATGAGGCCAAATGGAAGAAAGAAGAAGCCATCATTCTCTCCATGACCTTGGAAGAAAGACGGAATCACCGTATAATCGGCCCGCCCCGGCGTAAGCGCATCGCCGCCGGAAGCGGAACCAACGTTGCCGCGGTAAACCGATTGTTGAAGAATTTCGACAAGTCGCGCAACATGATGAAAAAGATGGCAAAGAACAAAAAACTGCAGCAGCAGCTCATGGGCGGCATGGCCGGCCCAAAAATATAGAAGCAGGAAATCAGGGAGGCTTACCCCGATCTGTCCAGGACATGGTTGGGAATGAGTCGCCCAAGGAGTTGAATTCGTGAGCGTCAAAATCAGACTCAAGAGGATGGGCACCAAAAGGCGCCCCTATTACCGTATTGTCGTGATGGATTCCCGGGCACCACGGGACGGAAGAGCCATCGAAGAAGTGGGAATCTACCATCCCATCGAAACCGCGGATAAGCAGCTTTCTCTGAAAGAAGACAAGGTGAAAGAGTGGCTTGGCAAGGGCGCGCGTCCGACACTCACGGTCAAGCGTCTTCTGAACAAGAACAACATCACCATCAAGTAGGTTGGTTATGGAAAAAGACCTGGTGGAGTACATCGCACGGTCTCTGGTTGATGAACCTGATCAGGTGGACGTTGTGATGATTGAAGGTGAAAAATCGACAATTCTGGAACTCAAAGTAGCCGAGGACGACATCGGCAAGGTGATCGGTAAACATGGCCGCATCGCCAAGGCCGTCCGGACCATATTGAGTGCCGCGTCCAGTCAGTCCGGTAAGCGATTCGTCCTGGAAATCCTGGACTGATCCGTTTCCCGTGGATGAGCTGATTGTCATCGGGACCGTTCGAACGGCCTGGGGCGTGAAGGGATGGGTGAAGCTGATGAGCTTCTCGGGAGAATGGGCTCACTTTGCCGATCTCCGGTCTGTAGTCCTTCGCCCGAAGAGCGGCCGATCCGTCAGGGAATACCAGGTGGAGGGCTTTCGGATTCACAACGGCGGTGGCATGATGAAATTCGCCGGCGTGGACAGTCCCGAGGCGGGCAAAAGCCTGGCGGGATCTGAAATCCTGGTACATCAGGATCACGCCGCTCCCCTGAAAGACGGCGAATGGTATCTCAAGGATCTCATCGGAATGTCCGTGGTTGATCCCGACGGTCTGTCCCACGGTCGTATCGTGAGTGTCATTGAAGCGGCGGACGATCTGTTGGAGATAGAGCGTCCCGATCAACGGCGATTCATGGTTCCCTTCAGGGCGGAATTCGTCGGTGAACCGAATTTGTCGGAAGGTGTGCTGGTGCTGAACGCTTCGTGGCTGGCGGACGAATTGTGAAATTCACAATTCTAAGTCTGTTTCCGGGCATCCTCCGCGGATTTTTCGACGATTCAATTATGTCCAAGGCTGTCAAACGCGGCCTGGTGGACTACGAACTTGTCAACATACGTGATTATGCGTATGATAGGCACCGCGTTTGCGACGACTCTCCCTACGGAGGCGGGGCGGGTATGGTCTTGAAGCCCGAACCCCTCACCAGAGCTCTGGATGCGGTTGGCGCAGCCGGGAAGAGGGTGGTGTTTCCGACGCCTTCCGGACGTCCGTTCACTCAAAGCACGGCCCGTGAACTGGCCGGTGAGGATGAACTGGTTTTCATTTGCGGCCGCTATGAGGGTGTCGACCAGCGTATCATCGATTTATATGTCGATGATGAGGTATCCATCGGTGACTATGTCATCTCCTCAGGGGAGATTGCGGCATTGGTGATGGTGGATGCGATATACCGTCTTCTCGACGGTGTGATTACACGGGAATCTCTGGAGGAGGAGAGTTTTACTCAACCTCTTCTTGAGTATCCGCATTACACCCGTCCGGAAGAATTCAGGAATCTTCGGGTACCGGAGATTCTGCTTGGGGGCCATCATGCCAATATCGAGGCGTGGCGTCTGAGAAAGAGGGTGGAAAAAACCCTGCAGAATCGACCCGATCTTTTGACCGGGAACGACATAGATGAAGAAATACGACGAGTCCGCGACGAGCTGCGAGAGACGTCGGAAGGATAGGACAATGGATGTGATCAAAGCCATCGAGGCCGAACAGATCAAGGACGGAGCCGAGAGTTTCCGTATCGGCGACACCGTAAAAGTGCATTACCGCATCGTTGAGGGAAAGAATGAACGTGTCCAGGTCTACGAAGGTCTGGTGATTTCCGCCAACAATTCGGGTGTCGGTCGGACTGTCACCGTGAGGAAGATTTCCTACGGTGTTGGCGTGGAGCGTATCTTCCCCGTCAATTCTCCGAGAGTGGAAAAATTCGAAGTCACCCGCCGGGGCAAGGTTCGCCGGGCCAAGCTGTACTATATGCGCAACCGCATCGGCAAGAAGGCCACCAAGGTGAAAGAACTCATCAAGAGCAGGAAACAGCAGGCCGCCGGCTAGCTGCCATTGGGAAAATGCTCGAATCAATTCGCGGCAATTCCCCACTCATTGATATCGTCGCCGGGGAGAAACTGCGCCCCGGCGATGTCATTTCCGCCCGAGTCGTGTCTCGGGAAAGTGCGGGGCGTTTCCGCCTCATCTGGAACGGACGCAGTCTTCTGGCTGAAAGTCAACTCAATCTCAAAACAGGCATGACAATTCGGGCCCGGGTGGAGGGTTCCTCCGGTGCTCTGATGCTCAGACTGATAGGTGACGCAGGGACCGGCGCTGCGGTTTCACAGGGTGCACCTTCCGGCGGCACCTCTCTCATGTCCCTTCTTTCAGCGGCGATGCTCAGGGCCGGGCTTCCCCTTTCCGGGGATACCGAGGCAATCAGGCAGGCTGCCCTCCTTGAGAGGACCCGCGGCCCACGGATTCGAATGGCCCGACTTTACTCCGAACTTGTCTCAAAAGGCGCCGATCCCACGGCGGGCTTTCTGGAAGCTGTGGAAGCCGTCCTGTCTGGTCAAGATTCAAGAGGCGGCGGAAAACACAATCGCGGACGATCCCGGTACTTTGAACCACAAGCTCCGGAAGAGCGGAGCAATGAGCCTCTCCTGGACCTCCTTGGAGCGGTTGACGGCCGGGACGGCCGTTGGGTATTCGCAAAGTCCCGTAAGGCGCTGGGAGACCGTGAGGTTGATTTGACGTGGAAGATTCGGGAGGGACGTGTCCCGGCTCTGGCTTTAACGGTCCGGGACGGCGAACGGGTCTTCGAGTTCCTGCTGGAAGGACTCGATGAGGTTCGTTTGGCGGTGTATTCCGATGATGATGCTCAGATTCCCATCGAAATCTGGAAGACCTTTCGTGAACGTCTGGCTTTGATGAATATCCATGTTGATGATACAATTTCTCCAATGAATGAGAGCGACGGTTTTACTCCGGGCGTCGGTGAGGTCATCAGAAATTTGGAGATGAGACTGTGAAAAGAAAGAAAGCCGCCGCATTGAACTATGAATTCGGCGATGTCGCACCCAGGGTTCTGGCCAGGGGCAGTGGTCTTTGGGCGGATGCTCTTTGCCGCATCGCCGCGGAAAATGACGTTCCGGTGATAGAATCAGGTCCGCTGGCCGATTCCTTGGCCGGACTGGATCCTTTTGATGCCGTACCGGAGCAATACTGGATTGCGGTGGCGGAAATACTGAAATTCGTGTACGAAACCAGAGGAAGCGATGAATTACATACCAGTCGATGATCTTAAGCCGGGGCAGACATTCTCGCATCCAGTCTATATTGAAGATGATACGATATTTATTCCGGCCGGCGTACCTGTCAGGGAAAAGGATCTCGAGAGACTCCGATCCTGGAGAGTTGATCAAGTGGAAACCGAGGGCGTCATACAGGATGTCGGTGAGTTTACCGGTACACCCCAATCCATGTGGGGCCTGCCTGCGGATGACGAACTGTTTCGTTTCTATACACGAATCATCGACACCGTTGATGAGCTGTTGACCAGAATCCGAAATCTGGACCGGGTCACTGAAAAGGAAATAGAGGATGTCGTCTCGTCACTGATCGAGAAAGTCGAAGAGAAGAAAGTCGACGCCGTCAGATTGGTTCTGACCAACAGTTCCAACGCCAAAGCCAACGCAAAAAGCGCCGTCAACAACGGTTTATTGGCCGTCACAGTCGGTATTTCCCTCAACAGGCCGCGGCATAAGCTGTTCCAACTCTGCAGCGGAGCTTTGCTCCATGATGTCGGGATGCAGCGGGTGCCTCAGGACATTATCCAGCAGGACAGGGCTTTGGACGCCCAGGAGCTCAAAACGCTCAAGACTCACCCGGTCTATTCCTATCGAATCATCAACAAAGAGCTGCAGCTGTCCGAGGAAATCGCTCAAATCGCCCTTCAGCATCATGAACGATGGGACGGCGAGGGATATCCCCAGGGTCTGAGCGGCACGGAAATTATGTTCGAGGCGCGTATCGTTTCGGTGGCCGATGCCTTTGAAGCTATGGTTTCCGAGCGGCCGTGGCGCAATTCGATGATCGGATATGAGGCGATGAGGTCGATTCTCAGTGATAACCAAAGGCGGTTCGACCCGGAAATCGTCAAAATCTTCATACGGGCCATGGGCTTGTATCCTGTGGGAAGCCTTGTTCTGCTCTCCGACGGGAGCATTGGTCGAGTTATCAGTTCCAGCGAAGAGGCGCCCCTGAGGCCGGAAGTGATTATTCTCATTGCGAGCAGCGGGCGGGAGTACAAAGGAGACACGGGTCCTGTTATCGATCTCTTGGGCAACCGGAATCTGTTCATCGCCAGGGCGTTGGATATCAGGAGCCTTATAGACAAGACCAAGGCTTAAGGCCGAAAGTGAACCGAAGCCGCAAGGGTTTGGAGGGTGAAAACCGTGCTGCTCGCTATTTAGAGGGCGCGGGTTATCGAATTCTTGAAAGGCGATTCAGATCAGGACCGGGAGAGGTCGATATAATAGTTAGGAAGGAAGACGTTGTTGTCTTTATAGAGGTGAAAACCTGGGACGTTTTGGGTACGGAGAGCCTGGAACATTCCATCGACTCGCGGAAACGCGGGAAGATCAGAAAGGTCGCTTCTTCTTTCCTGCATCGTCATCCTGAACTCGGCGGCTGTCGTATCCGCTTCGATTTGATTCTTTTGTCACGGAGGATGGAAGAATTGAATCATTGGGAAAATGCGTTTTAGGGAGAAGGAGCTCCAATGGTACGCATCGCTAAGCAGACCGACCCCGTGATTCTGGAGCAGCTGAAGGTCAAGATTAACGACCAACGGTATCTTCAGGTTGCGATTGATCGAATCGCCATCAAATTGACGGACGAAATCGTGAATCGCCATGGGAAGCAAAATGAGTACAAAACCTAAGAACAGAGATCGACGCGGCCGCCGTAGAGGCGGCTCGCGCCGTTCCGAACAAACGAAACGGCCGATAAGGCCGACTCCCCCGTGCATTGCCTGCGGAGAGGACATCAATGACATCACCTCTGCGCTGGCCGATCCCAGAGACGGCGGCCCCGTGCATTTTGAATGTGCGATCAAGGCCGCGGAGGCTGAACTTAAGCCGGTGGAAGGAGAGACGGTGATCTATCTGGGAAAAGGCGGTTTTGCCGCCGTGGAATCAAAGTCCTATCAGCAGAGAAAACTGAAGATTATTCGGAGGATGGACTGGGAGAAACTCGACGAAGTCAGCTCCTGGAGGAAAGACCTTCGAACAGAGCTCCGCTGAAGCCTCGAATCAACAAGAAAAAACCGCCCGGAGACGGGCGGTTTTTCTATGGCATCCTATCTAATCTAAATCCTACAGATCTTGAAGATCGCGAAGAAGCTGGAAGGCTCGTTCCCTGACGACTCTGTTATAGCCGTTGCGGGCATCGGCGATTTTTGCCACTTCTTCAAAAATCATGGGATCGCTGACACCGCCTTCCCGTGTCGCCACGTTTTCGATGGACTGCAGGAAGGTATAAGCAAAGTTGTTATCCTTGTTCACTGCGGTCTGACGGTAAATGGCGGCGGCCATTGAACGATTTCTGGAGTTTTTATCTTCCACGTCGATATTGGAAATGGCCAGGATCGCTTCGGACATCACCATCGGTTCAGGATCGGTGAGCAGAATGGTGTTCAGCTGCTGGGCGGCTTCTTCGGTACCAAGCTGGCCTAGGACCCGAGCGGCTTCTCTTCGGACATCCGGAAAATCGTTCTGGACATGTCCCTGCTCTCTTACGACATTCGTGATGCCCTCGCCGGCCAGGTTTCCGAGTACCTCGAGAATCTCGGGATTGTCGTTCGCCGTACCGTCGTTCACCATCAACGCGATGTCCGTCAAGGCGATCATTTTCATATCCCTGTCGGGAGATGCGGCCTCCGCTTTGATGATTTGAGTCTTAATGGCACTTTGAAGATAGAGTTCTTCGATGGTTTGTTCCGATTCCTGTGCCCCAAGAGGCAAGCCAATGAGAATCAATACGATTATAAGTTGGATAGCGCGGATCTTCATTCAGAGCTCCCTTTTCATCCCAATTCTTGTACCGATGTGCAAATGAATCGCCAACGGCCTAAAACTTCTATTCTATTGTATCGGCGACAAATGGCATTAGCCAGAGGTTCTTGGGAAAAACTCATGTCTAACTCCTACCATACCGTGATTTTCCATTCGCCGTCCAATTGCTCCAGTTCATAGAGTTTTGCTCTTTTACCTTCGAATGAGGAGTAGGCGATGACTTCGGTCTCTCCGACAAAGACTATATCACCCAGTACGGCTCTGGATCGGCTGGGAACCACAACCCAGGAGAAGTAGTCTTTCAGATTCTTGAGCACAACCCCGTTGTCTTTAAGCTGGGGATATTCGTTAATCAAGTCCAGTTGTTCCTGGGAGTTGTACGTTTTGATGTAATCGGTGGAAAGATAGGTAAGCCATTTGTCATATTGATTCCTGGAAATCACGTCACTCAGTTCCTGAATCAGAGCCTCGATTTCCTCAAAAGTCTGTTCATAGACCTCCTGAGATACCTCAAATTGGTCCGATTCTTCCGAAACCGCCTCCTCCACCACATCAGGCTCTTCCTGGATGTCCTCTTCCGGCGCCGATTCAGGTGGAGTATCGACAGTTTCAGGCACCGGGTCGGGCTGAACAACCGGTTCCGAGGTTGTGCACGAGAATAACAGCAATCCGATGACCAACAGAAAAATACTGAGAGTTTTCATACGATGCAATTCTATGCTGAGCCATCCATTTACGTCAAATGTAAAAACCGCCCGGGTGCTTTACCCGGACGCCGGGGTAATCCTATGATGGCCTTATGGTAAAAGCCGTGTTTCCAGGATCTTTTGATCCGCCGACTTTCGGTCATTTGAATATCATTGAGAGAGGTTCGCGCCTTTTTGACTCTCTCGATGTGGTTATTGCGGTGAACTCAAGTAAAACACCCTTGATGCCACCTGAGGAGAAGAAGCGTCTTCTGGAGCTGGAAATAGGAAAACTGGGCCTTTCTACGGTCCGGGTGGCCGCATATGAAGGATTGGTGGTGGAATACTGCCAAACGATACAGGCGCAAGTCCTGCTTCGCGGAGTTCGATCCATGTCTGATTTCGACTATGAATTTGAGCTTTCAGTCTTAAACCGTCACCTCGACAGTGGGATAGAAACCGTATTTCTACCCACCGAGCCTAAATTCTTTGTCTTGCGGTCAAGTACGATCAAAGAACTCATGCGCCTGGGTGGAGATATTTCGGCTATGGTGCCCTCTTCAGTGGCGGTCTCGCTGCATAATTTGGATCTCTGAAAAAAATCGTTTTTGACACTTGCGCCCAATTTGTAATTTTGCTATTCTTCCGCTACTTGACTGAAATTGGGGGCCAATATAAGATTGCTCCGCAAAATGTTTCTAAGAGAGGATTAAAGTGGCGGTACCCAAATACAGAACGTCTAAAGCCAGAGGCCGCCGAAGGCGGTCAATCAACATGCGCCTTGCCGTACCCAACCTGATTACCTGCTCGAACTGTGGGAGCAAGGTTATGCGGCACAGAGTGTGTCCCCAATGCGGTCATTATAAAGGTAATCAGATAATCGTACCCTAAAGCATGGGGCGATTCAATCTAAGGAGTATTTAATGAGCACCGATCTATTCGAGAAACTGAAGGATCTCATCGCTGATAAGCTTGAGGTTGAGAAAGACAAGATTAGTTTGGAGTCAAGGTTCCGTGAGGATCTCGGCGCCGACAGTCTCGACACTTATGAGCTGCTTTATGCCATCGATTCGGAACTGGGTGTGTCCGTTCCCGATGAGAAGGCCACCGAATTTGAGAAAGTTCAGGATGCCCTGTCTTTCATCGAGGAGCAGCTGAAGGCCAAATAACAAGGGCTTTTTCCAAATGATTCATTTGAAAGAGCACTTGTCATGAGAATGCCTTCACGCGTCCTGGAGGTTCCCTCCCTGAGGACACCGACAGTCGACGCAGAAAGAAGAAAGGAATTGTCACAATTCCAGAAACAAGCAGGATTGAGGTTCAGGAGGTTCGACCTTCTGGACCTCGCTTTTTGCCATCGTTCCTTCGTGAACGAAACCTTTGAAGAGATCGACAACAACGAGCGTCTGGAGTTTCTGGGAGATTCGGTGCTGGGAATCGTTGTGGCGGACTTTCTTTTTCGTCTACTGCCTGATCGTCCCGAGGGAGATTTGGCCAAAATAAAATCCCACGTCGTCAGCGAGGACACCCTTGCGGAAATCGCCTTATCTTTGGGGCTGGACTCCATCGTCCATGTCGGTAAAGGCGAGGAGCTTTCGGGCGGCAGAACCAAAAAGGCACTTCTTTCGGACAGCATGGAAGCCCTCATCGGCGCCTGGTATCTTGATGCCGGGTATGACAAGGCCGCAAAATTTATTCTTCGCTATCTAAAAGGGCCTATCGACACGGTTCTGGCGAACCGGCATCGAAAGGATTACAAAACACTGCTGCAGGAAATCGTGCAGAAACGCTTTCACAGCTATCCAAAGTATATTCTCGAAAAGAAGACCGGACCCGACCACCAAAGGACATTCTGGATAAACGTCGTAGTTCAGGGTAATTCTTACGGACCGGGGAAGGGCGGCAATAAGAAAGCCGCCGAACAGGAGGCCGCGAAAATGGCCTATGAGGCTTTGGCTCTGCAAGTCGGGGAAAAGGGCAGGGCGTAGATTCGGCGAACTGAAAATTCCCGTCCGGTGCCGACTCAGCATCGCTGATGCTAACCGTATATCTCCAGCCAGCGTCGACCCAATTCAAGCAATTTCCCTTCCTCATTGAAATTCGGATCTTCCAAAACGCAGTCCAGCAGATAGTCCAGGAGAGTTCCTAATTTTGGACCGGGATCGATTCCAAGCTCTTTCATAAGTATTCCACCGTTTACACAGAGGTCTTTCACGCTCAGGGCCTGTTCGGTGTCAAGTATCCCATCAACACGGCTGAGAAGCTCCAGCAGATGGCTTGTCGCTTCCGGTAAATCAGGAGCGATGGACGAGGCGTCGGCGACTCTGAGGGCCAGCAGATCGTCGAGTATATCCAGACCGATACGAACCATGAAGCGGCGTACGGCGGCATCCGTCCAATCTGATGTGTAATGGAACATGTGATGACGCACCAGCCGGGTGACCCGATCGATATGGGCGTTTGACGCCTTGAATCGCCTGAGTATACCTTCCGTCAATTCCGCCCCGGCGGATTCGTGTCCGTGAAAAATCACCTCTCCGTCACTGTTCAACGTTTTGGTCGGCGGTTTCCCGATATCATGAAACAATGCCGCGGCTCTCAACGGGAAATTGTTTCTTGGTGCGGTATCGCAGGTCTTTAGGCTGTGATCGAAGACATCGAGGACATGCCGTCCTTTTTGTGTGACGCCGATACATGCCGCCACCTCCGGCAGAATTATGGATAAAAGGCCGGTTCGGCGGAACAAGTTGAACGCCTTGGACGGCTCCGGTGCCGCCAGGATTTTCTTCAGTTCTTCCCATATTCTTTCAGGTGATAAGTTCGGGATTTTTAATAATGCACCTTTGATGGCTTCCATAGTGGCCGGATGGACAGTGAAATCAAGCTGAGCGGCGAAACGGCATGCTCTGATTGACCGCAGAGCATCTTCATCGAACCGCTCGGCCGGTTCACCGATGGCCCGGATAATTCGAGAATCCAAATCTTGCCGTCCATTATGGGGATCCCGCAATTCTTCATCAATGAGATTCCACGCAATGGCATTGATTGTAAAATCCCTTCGGGCCAGGTCGTCCATAATATCGGTGGAATAGGACACCTCATCGGGTCTGCGGCCGTCGCTGTAGGTCCCCTCTGTTCGAAATGTCGTGGTTTCGAATTGATGAGATCCCATCAGTATCGTGACGGTTCCATGTTTGATGCCCGTGGGAATCGTTCTATGAAAGAGTTTGATCACAATTTCGGGCGGTGCGTCGGTGGCCAGATCATAGTCTTCCGAACCGCGGCCGAGTAGACCGTCCCGAACCGCCCCGCCCACCAGCCAGCATTGGTATCCCGCGTCCGCAAAAATCCGAGCGGCGGTTTTCAGGTCTTTGGGTATGTTGACAGGCGGGCGATTCATGCAATCGAACCTATAGGAGGGAAAGGGGAGGGTCAAGCCGGTGAGAAATCAAGAAGGGGCCGCCCACTGACCGACCATACCGTCAGGCCGGATTTGGAAGGTCCTTTTTTGTGGTTTTCAAAAAAACCCGGCCGAAACGGCCGGGCTCGTCATCTGAAAACTGTACTGTCGCGGTGGGAATCCTACTGCAGCAGCTGAAGGACCATCTGGCCCTGCTGGTTTGCCTGGGCGAGCATAGCATTGGAAGCCTGGTGGAGTATCTGATTTTTGGTAAAATCAACGGTTTCCTTTGCCATATTGGCATCCCGAATCTGAGATTCGGAAGCCTGGAGATTTTCAGCCCCCACATCCAGACCCTTGATGGCCATTTCCAGCCGGTTCTGGTAGGCACCCAGGTCGGCTCGCTGCTTGTTCACCTGTTTGAGTGCTTCGTCGACGATACCGATGTTCCTGTTTGCCTGCTCGGGTGTGGAGATGGAGATAATCACACCCGTGCCGATCTGTCGGACGCCGAGAGCCTCGGCGGTCATCGTCCCGATAAAAACCTGTTCCCTCTGATCCATGTTGGCACCGATGTGAAGCCACATGGAGGAGGTGACGTTGTTCAGACCGGTAAAGCGTGCAAACCGGCCGGTGAGCATGTTCATCCCGTTGAATTGGGCATGTGAAGCGATACGATCGACTTCGTCCACCAGTTGGGACACTTCCACCTGAATCTGCATCCGGTCTTCCGAAGAGTAGATGCCGTTGGAGGCCTGGATGGACAGTTCACGGATCCTCTGGAGAATGTCCGAGGA
>JARGFR010000004.1 GCA_029210985.1 Spirochaetaceae bacterium
GAAAAGGATAGATTACTCATGGAGTCGAACATGAGTGCAAAACTCACGAAGGAGTGGGAAGAGGCCAAAGACGCTGTCAGGGAGGAATGGGAAGAATCATAGGTGATTCCATCATCGGAATCCTCCGGCAACAGCCCTCTCGCATGGGAGGGCTGATCGCTCGATTGCATCGAGCGTCCATTGAAGTACCATGGTACCGTAGTTTATATTTCTAATTATGGCGCCGGAGGTCGCTATCCGCTACGGTATCCATGCAATCTGGTCGTCCCGATGAACGACAAAATCACTTACTCGCGGTCCTCCCTGAACCGGAACGTCTGCGGCTGTTCCCTCAGATGGACCTAGTCGACATGCCGTTGGGGCATGCTCTCTATGAGTCCGGAGATCAACTGGAGTACGTCTATTTTCCCACCACCGCTATCGTGTCCCTGCTCTATATCCTGATGGACGGCGCCTCCGCAGAAATTGCTGTCGTCGGAAACGAAGGAATCGTGGGAGTCGCGTTGTTCATGGGTGGCGAGACCATGCCGAATCGCGCGGTGGTTCAGAGCGAGGGCCAAGCCTATCGGCTGCCGGGCCGAGTTCTCAAACAGGAATTCAATCAAGGCGGGGCATTGCAGCATTTGCTGCTGCGCTACACCCTCGCCATGCTGACCCAGATGGCGCAGACCGCTGTCTGCAATCGTCATCATTCTGTGGATCAACAACTGTGCCGATGGCTGCTCCTGAGCCTCGATCGTCTGCCGGCAAACGAACTGAATATGACGCAGGAACTGATTGCGAATATGCTCGGTGTTCGACGCGAGGGGGTCACGGAGGCCGCGGGCAGACTCCAGAAAGCCGGATTGATCCACTATCACAGAGGTCGAATTACTGTCCTTGATCGTCCAGGTCTCGAAGCACGAGTCTGTGAATGCTATGAAGTTGTCCGCCGGGAGTTTCGGCGCCTGCTCCCGGATATCGAAGCGGTATGAATGGTTCTGGAGTCCGAATGGGATCAGCTCCCTCCAATATTTGGCGACTAAGTGCGTTCCGATTCTTTGCCAATCCCTCGTCACTTTCCGACGAACTTACCCGGATTTCAACCGGCTTGAATGCCCGAAAGAGCTTCCTAGGGTTCTTCGACCACGTTGAGTTGTTCAACCACTTTCCTAAAATGGAATCCGTAAACCGACATCCGGAGAACATCGACGATCGCCCTGGGATGTCTCCTCAACACGAACATCAAGAGTTTCCAGAAGTATCGACGACTGTATCCGACGATGCCGATACGCCAGAATACTCTGAGAAGAGCACCGAGGTTCTTCCTGTCGGGGTTCTTCGGAACGCTTTTCGGAATACGATACTCCGCCAAGAACGTCCGAATGCGGTTGAAGTACTCTTTAGGTGAATATATGGTTCCGACAATCCGCTGATATCCTCTCCGGAGTACGTCCGGATCGAGTCGTGGTTTGAAGTTGAGTTCGCCGTCGGTATTGTTGCCGGATGTATCGTGCTCAATGCGTCCTTCTCTCTCCAACCGATCATAGAGTTTCGTTCCGGTTTCGGCTGTAAGAAGGCCAACCATGGCGACGACGATTCCGCTCTCCTGGATGAAATCGATCTGTCTCTTAAACATTTGAGGGGTATCATTATCAAAGCCGACGATGAAACCGGCACTCACTTCCAGGCCTTTCCGCTGTAGGGATTTGACAGCCGAGATGAGATCTCGATCCAAGTTCTGCTTTTTTCCGCATTCTTGGAGATTCGATTCTTCCGGTGTCTCAATACCGACAAAGACAGTGTGAAATCCAGCCTGTACGATGGCATCAACCAGCACCTCGTCGTCCACCAGATTGATTGATACTTCGGTCGTAAAGGAAAATGGTATGCCGTGTTTGCTCTGCCATCGTGTCAGTGCCGGCAGGAGGTCATTCTTGAGCATTCTTCGGTTGCCGATGAAATTATCGTCCACGATGAACACCGGGCCCCGCCAACCGCAGTCATAGAGCGTATCCAGCTCTTCGATGAATTGGCTGGTTTTCTTGCATCGCGGTTTATGACCGAACATCATGGTAATACTGCAGAACTCACAGTCGAACGGGCAGCCTCTTGAGTATTGGACATCAATGGAGGCATAGGCTGAGAGGTCCAATAGCTTCCATTCGGGAATCGGAGTCATGGCGAGATCAGGGAAGCGATCCAGAGCGTTTGTCGAGGTATAGACACGACGAGGATGGCCATTGACGACATCTTCGAGGAATTCCGGTAGGGTCACTTCTGCTTCATTCAGGACAAAATGGTTAACATTTTCGATGGTTTTATAATGCAGAGTGCAGTAGGGACCGCCCCCGACAACGCTAACCCCCAGACGCCTGCAGCGCAATGCGATTTCTTCGAACGATTTCCGGTGAAGATCCATGCCGCTCAGGAACACGTAGTCGGCCCAGAGGATGTCATCATCCTCGAGTACAGTGACGTTCGTATCGATCAATTGCCGGTTCCATTCCTTAGGGAGCATCGCCGCGACCGTGATGAGTCCGAGGGGCGGCTCGGCGGACCGTTTTCCGACGAAATCCAGAGCATACGTCATGCTCCAGAATGTGACCGGGGTTTTCGGATAAACCAGGAGAATATTCATCACTGACCTTAAGTTTAATCGAGATGAATGACGGTTTCCGTGCGGTATCCCACATAACAGGTAAAATTAGAAATGCGACATTGTTTTTTCGCCTTTTCCTTCTGTGAAGCAGTAGGTCGGCAGTTCGAGTCTGTCCGGGGGAGTACGGGTCGCTAAACAAGTAGCGGCCCTTTTTTTCGTTATAGGGCAGTCCCAGCGCCGACAATTGCTCGCAAAAAGCCTTCGGCTTTCTGCTGTCGTCGGCAGTGACTCGTAAAAAGCTTCCGCCTTTCTGCTGTGTGGAGTCTGTCCGGTTTGGTTCTGAATCCTCACACCTGCTCCACCGCATTTAAGAAACACAATCTATGAAACCCTTTCAGCAAGTACATAGTTCTCCAGGTGTACATGCCGATGAATATCGGCACTCAATGCCTTCAATTGTCGAAAGAGTTCCCGGTAACTTTCGCAGGCGTCGTCGGGTGGCGTAAAATCCTTGGTTTGATCCTGGAGTTTGTGCAGGATCGATCCGGCATCCTCGTGTTCATATTCCATCTCACTCAAAAGACTCTTGGCAGACTCATCGCCTGAGAGGATTGCAGGGAACAGAAGCTTTTCCTCCTTCAGGAGGTGCAGCTCAAGTTCTGCTTTAAGGGTGTTGAACATATGGTGGATCGCCGCAAGACTCTCTCCGTGGTGTTGAAAGTGTGCCTGCATCACTTGCTGCAGCAACGGATCGACACTCCCGAGCGCTTTTCGAGTATACACATGGTGGGTCGCCAGGATGTATTCGATCAATTCCCCGGTGGATGCTCCTCGCCAGTCCCGGTCCTCTGGAACAACCACCTCATCGAGTTCAGCGGCCAACGCAGCGGCCTTATAGGGCGCATCGCCGAAGACTTCCAGCAAGCTGCGGTTCCCGCCGCAGCAGTAGTCAACGCCAAGCTCATCCAGGATTGTCGCCGTGGAGGGCTTCGCCGCTACAATGTCCGCCAGCCGTGAGGCTGTTGTGATCTGCCCCCTCATGCCGCATCCTCCTTACGGTCGAGAAGAATCCCCGCTAAGAAGTTGGCGGTCCTGTCGATGATCCGATCCGCCTCATCTTCGGGCAGAAAACGCATCCTCAATGGAAATTGTACGTCGGTGACTCCGGTCGTCTTGATGATGGTTGAGCTCTCGAGCAACGTCATGTTGGTGGCTGCCAGAAAATCATGGAGGTGCTCGATACCCTCACCGCTCCATCCGTAGGATCCGAAAGCACCGGCGGTAATACCGGAGAGATCCAGATTTGCCAGCTTGCCTACGACCTCTTCGGTGCGGCCGATAGCATCGGCGTATTTCGTCGCTGTGCCCACCAGGACCAGGTTGGACTCTTGAACGGCGGCGATGATGGATTCGTCATCAGCCTTATTCATATCGAAGATATCCACCTGGATACCATCCTTTTCCAGTCCATCGGCCAAGCCGCGGGCAATTTTACGGGTATTACCGGTCATGCTCGCGTAGAGAATTGCGGCCTTTTGCGGTTCCGGAGTTTCCCGGCTTGCCTTCTCGTACATATCAATGAAACGCCGCGGATCCTCTCGCAGGACAAATCCATGAGAAGGGGCGATGATTTGTATATCCAGGTCGGCTATCTTGGCCAGCATGTCCCTCACATGACGGCGGTGGGGATGCATGATGAGCTGGTAATAGACTTGAAAGTCCTCAGTTATGTCATATCCCGCTGAGTCTTCAAAAGTGGTTTTATTGGCCAGGTGAGTGGAAAAGATGTCGCATGGGAAGAGTACCCTATTCTCTTCCAGGTAGGTGACCATCGTTTCCTCGGTGTGAAGCCAGGGAGTCTCAAAGAATCGAAGGGTTTTGCCTCCGAGATCGAGGCTGTCGCCATCCTTCACGATAAGAAACTCCCGTGTATAGAGATTGTACATCCGCTGCAGTTCATAGCGGGCGTATTCCGTACAGACGATACGTGCATTCTTTGCCTTGGCCGCCAAGGCCGGCAGACCTCCGGAATGGTCGGGTTCCACATGGTTGATGACGATGTAGTCGATGCTTTCCAATACAATGTGTTCACCGAGAGCCTGCACGTATTCCCGGCCAAAGGAAATGTCTACGGTGTCGATCACCGCAAGTCTGTCCGCCTGAACCAGGTAAGAATTATAGGTTGTGCCCTTGGTCAGCATGAGCCGGTGGAATGGGACGTCCCGGTCGTCGTTCTTGCCGACGAGGAACACTCCGTCGGTGATTTGGATCTTGTCTTGTATCATTGCATACTCCTTTATCGTATGTTTACGATGTGAGAATACAACTGAAAGAAAAATCAAACTGTGATCCATATCACAACAAGTCAGTTTTTTTCTATCCGACCCATTATTCTTGAGACTGAAGGCCGAGGTTCTACAATCGATCTACCAGACCTGCAGCATCCAATAGTAAAATCTGCTTTGTGCCGGGGAAACGGAGAAGCCCCTGTTGTTCGAACACCATCAGACGACGGGTTAAGGTTTCTCTGGTTAACCCCGCATAGGCTGCCAATTCCTCCCGGCTCAATGGCAGGTCGATTTGCAGCCCCTCTTTGGTCTCTTTACCATGATCCTCCGCCAACTCCAGAATCACGAACGCCGTCCGTGATTCAGCGTCCCCGGAGGAGAGGTTTTGGGCAAGATTCTCCGTCTCAGCAACCCGTTGACTCAGGGCTCCTACCAGCTTCACGGCAATACCTGGATGTTCCCTCATCACCTGCGTCATCTGCTCTCTGGATAAAGAGCAAACCTTAACCCGGGTCACAGCGACAGCACCATAATTAGTGTCACGCCCCTCACTGAAGACGTTGAGTTCACCGAAGAAGTCGCCGTCTCCGAGGATATGAAGAATCTGGACTTTACCCTGGGCGTTTGTCTTGAAGAGTTTGATTCTCCCTTCGTTTATCAGGTAGAGGGTCTCCGAAGTCATTCCTTCGTTTACGAGAGTTTCACCTTTGCCGTAGGTACGGTGTCCGGTCAGTGCGATAATCTTCCGCAGCTCATCGTCGTCCAGTCCATGAAAGATGGGAACTTTCGCGGCACAGAGGTTATGGGAGCAGTACTGACATGGACTTTTATTGATAGTCATCCACTAAGAAACTACGTCTTTCGTCATTGTTTTTGCAACATGCCTGCTCCAAAGTTCCTACAGTTCGGATTCTTAAAAAGATATTGACAAATAATTAGCTCTGCATTAAGTTAGTTAACGATAACAACTCATTGGGTGAAAATCATGAGAACTAAACGGCAGAGAGAGTTTATGGATGCGGCGATGAAGCTGGTGGCCGAGAAGGGCTTCAGCGGCTTCACCATCAGAAACGTCGCATCGGCTGTCGGTGTAACCGAACCGGCTGTCTACCGTCATTTCTCCAACAAGCTCGATTTGCTGACAGCGATGCTCGAAGATCTGCAGGCGGCAATCGTGCCGCATTTCCGCAAACTGTCTCAAGATGAAGGTGGAGCAAAGAGTATTCTTGGTGGTTTTATTCACGGAATTTTCGATGAACTGAAAATTCACCCCTCATTTGCCCCATTCATCTTCTCCGAGGAGCTGTTTCACGCCGAACCTCTCCTGAGACCGATGATGTTCCGGGTGATGAAGGAGAATCTTTCGGTCCTTACAGATTCGCTGGAAATTCTGCAGAATCGTAAGGTCTGTCGGAAGGATACCGCCGCCGCAGAATTGTCGGTCGTCATCATGGGGAGCATTCGTATGGCCATAAGCCAATGGCATCTGAGCAATGGCACTTTAGATCTGAGCAAGCTCGAAGAAGGCCTCACGGAAACCCTGTTTCGACTGTTACAACCCGCCTCAAGAGTGGAATAAAAAGAGGATTAACGATGTTGAATGAAACCGAAGTTAGTGAACGTTCACAATACACCGGAGCAATAAGGGGCTTTCTGATCCGACTGGCCCGGAAACCGTTTCTTGTGCTTATCTCCATTATTGCCTTGAGTTTCCTATTTGTCTTCGCGATGGGGAAAAACGCGGTTCTGGAAACAAACCTGGATGCCTACATGCCGTCGACTCATCCGGCTTTCGTTTTTAGTGATGAGGCAGAAGAGCTTTTCGGCATAGAAGACGCCGTACTGTTCGCGGTGGAACACCCCGTATCCATCTATAACACGGAGAGCCTGGAAAAAATCGCCATGATAACCGAGGCACTCTCCGAACGCTTCGAAGAAATCGATGACGGAGACATCACGTCGCTTTTCACTGCCGAGAACATCACATCAAGTGAGTGGGGGCTGGAGGTGGAATCCTTCTATACCGAAGCTCCCGATTCGTCCGAGAAGCTCGCAGCCATACGGCGCTCGGTGGAAGAGAATGAGATGATCTACGGAAGGATTGTGAGCCGGGATGGAACCTCGGCACTGATCATCGCAGAAATCAGCGGCGACGCGTTCGACGGGAGCTTCTATGAGGAGCTGAAGTTGTTTGCTCAGGAGTGGGAAGGACCCGAAACCGTCCATGTGGCCGGCCGCCCTATCGTCGAGGGCGAGCTGGGAAAACTGGGCCCTCGGGATATGGCGAGAATGGCGCCTTTGGTCATAATCGTCATGTTCATACTCCTATTTCTGCTGCTCCGCAGCTTCCGAGACACCATCATCAACATCGTGATAGTCGCCTTCGGCACACTGGCCGCTTTCGGAGCCATGGCGCTCACCGGAGTTCCGGTCTATTCGGTTGACACCATGATCCCGGTGATGCTGATCGCCATCGGTGTCGCCTACGGAATCCACATGCACAACAGTATTCACCATCTGGTTAGGGAATACCCGGGAATATCCAAAGAAGACCTTGTCGCCCGCAGCCTCAAAGCAATGGTACGTCCCGTTTCCATGGCCGCCATTACCACCGCGGTCGGATTCTCCTCCCTCATGACCAGCCAAGTGCTGCCGGTTCGCTATTTCGGTCTGTTCGCGTCCCTTGGTGTGATGACGGAAATGGCCCTTGCCCTGCTGCTCTTTCCCGTATCAATTTACCTTTTCGGCCCGCCCAGGGTTCGAGAAAGTAAAAAGAAAAGCGGTGACAAAGAGAAAGCCGACCTTAGGACGCGCATGCTCAAACATCCCGGCAAGGTTGGCGCCGCGGCACTGATCGTTGTGGTATTGGCAGCCGTGGGTGCCGGCAGAGTTTGGATCGACACCAGCTTCCTCGCCAACTTTGAAAAAGACAGCGACATCGTGCAGACCGACCGATTCATCAACGATCATTTCGGCGGCACCTCTACTCTCAATGTGATTTTCTCGTCAGAGAAGCCGGACACGTTCAAGAAGCCGGAAGTACTCCGACTCATGGACGAAGTTCAGGATCAGGCTGAACAGAATCCGCAGGTTGGTGAAAGCTTCTCCATCGCCGACTATATGAAACGGATGAACAAGGTAATGAATGAAGACAATCCTGCCTTCGACATCATTCCTGAAACCAGTGATATGATCGCTCAGTATCTTCTGCTCTACGAAATGTCGGGAGACCCGGACAATCTCAACAGAATAGTCGATTACGACTATATGTACGGCAACCTCACCTTCCAGCTCAAAAGCGACAGTTCGGCCCTCCTGGGAGAATTGATTCACACCATCGACGGATACGGACCCGAGTTCGAAGAGCAAGGTGTCCGCATACAATACGCGGGAAGCGGCTACAAGGCACTCATTTTCGCCGACCTGCTTCTGGAGGGCCAGATAATCAGTCTTCTGCTTTCCTTCGGATTTGTCGCGCTGCTGCTCACGCTGCTTTTCAAAAGTATCCTCATCGGAATTGTGGGAACAATTCCGATCGCCATAACTGCCGTGGTCAACTTCGGAACCATGGGACTTCTCGGCATTCCTCTCAGTTCGGCAACCGCACTCATTTCAAGTATTGCCATTGGTATCGGCGTCGACTACGCCATCCACCTGATTGAGCATTATCGAAACTGTCGAATGGAAGGAATGGACACGGGCAAAGCAGCATCGGAAACACTGCGAAATACGGGAAGAGCCATCATCTATAACGCTGCAGCGGTTATGGGCGGCTTTTCTGTTCTGATGATCAGCGTCTTTCCGCCGAACCGTCAGGTTGGCGGCCTGATCGCTCTAAACATGGCAACCAGTGCTATTGGAACCCTTACCCTCCTGCTGGTTGTCATTGTTGCTCTCGATCGTAAGGGAAGGATTCTCAAATGAAAAAGAATCAGAAAATGACGGCAATGGCTCTGATGATGGCATCGATCATCTCGGTGGCCGGACTATCCGCTCAAATCAGCGGAACGGAGGTGATGGAGAATGTGTACAACCGTCCCGCCGGGGAGGAGATGAACGCCAATCTGGTCATGACCATCACAAACTCTCGAGGCTCGACACGGGAGAGAAGCATCATCCAGTACAGCATGGAAACTCAGGAAAAAGAGAGCAAAATCATGTTCTTCACCGCTCCGGCCGACGTCCGGGACACCAGTTTCATGACTTGGTCTTGGGAAGACGGCAGGAACGATGATCAGTGGATCTACCTTCCCGCTCTGAGGCGGGTCAAACGGATCTCCTCCGACAGTAAGAACGACTCCTTCATGGGGTCGGATTTCACTTATGACGATCTGGGAGAACGCCACCCATCGGAAGACCGCCACACCATTATCGGGGAGGAAATGATTGACGGAGAGGATTGCTACATCGTGGAGAGTGTTCCCGTAGGCGACGATGATGCCTTCAGTCAAACCATCAGCTGGATCGTCAAGGACAAATGGATCGGACTGAAGCGGAACTACTACGACGAGAAGAATCAGGTCTACAAAAACCTCAGCATCGATGCTTTTGACCGGATAGATGGTTTCTGGATTATCACCGATATGACCATGACCGATATGGACAGGAATAATTCCACCAGAATCGAAATGAGGGATGTCAGCTTCAATGTCGACTTGGAAGAATCCTTCTTTACAGAACGGCAGATGAAGATCGGTCCAAGGAGGTAGGTGATGAAACGCGGAACAGCGATACTGACGGCAATCATGCTCATTCTGCCTGGCCTCTTGTATGCCGGAGATATCAAACTGACCGGCATGCTCAGAAGCTACACCGGCATCCGTTTCAGCCGGGCGGATACACCCGTCGCCGAACAGTCCATCGACCTCAGCCTCGAAGGCTGGGGGAGCATGACTCAGATAATGATTAACCCCTACGGGTATGTCGACGCCAACGGAGATGTGGATGGAGGAGTCCGGGAAGCTTATATCGATATTTTCCTCCCCTCACTGGATATCCGGGTCGGGAAGCAGGCCGTTGTCTGGGGGGAAGCGGAAGGCGCGTTCATCACGGATATCGTCAGTCCACAGGATCTGCGCTCGTTTATCCTGGCCGATTTCCGGGAAGTCAGAATGGGAGTCGCGGCGATTAAAGCGGACTACTACACAGGACCCTTCACCTTCGAGACTGTCTGGCTTCCCCATTTCGTTCCCACCAGCCGGCCGGATACGGACTCCATTTGGCACACCGCTTCCATGCCCGATATGAGCGGAGCGAATATTCCCGGTTTCGAACTGGAGAACAGCGAGATATTCGGAAAAGTCAGCTATTTCGGTTCGGCTTTCAACGCGGAATTGATGGCGGGCTACACCTGGGACGATCTCCCGGTGATGACAGGATCCGCGCTGACTCCCGATATGGGATATGAACGGTTGACGGTGGTGGGAGGTAGTTTCAGCACCACTCTTGGCCCGGTGGTGTTGCGGAGTGAAGCGGCAGCCTATCTGGACAGAGCTTTCACCGGCATCGTAGCCCCGGCAACACTTGGAACGACCGATCACCACCAGCTGCACGCACTCGGCGGGCTTGACTGGTCTATGGTGGGAATTGACTTTTCCTCCCAATATATCGTCCAGTACATTTATCAATGGGATGATTCCCTTATGGCGGATGATTACGCCCAGACGATAACATTCAGGATGCGGGACAGCTTCCTGTCGGAAACACTCACCCTTCAACTGTTCGGTTACTTCGGTATCGACCCCGCGGACGCCCTCCTGCGTCCCTCAATAACCTGGAGCATTGAAGACGGAGTGGAAATCGAAAGCGGAGCGGAGCTCTTTATGGGAGATGAGGAGGGAACCTTCGGCCGGTACGCCGACAACTCCCTGGCTTACCTTTCTCTGCGCTGGTACTTCTAGCCTGCCGACCGGACACCGAAGAATAGGAGAAAAGATGAAAATTGTGACACCGAAAGAGGGGAAAGAAACCCTAAACGAGAACAGAGTTGTCGGGACGAAACTGCTTTCCAAAGACGAAGTGGATGTGGTTCATCTGGAAATAGCCCCAGGGAGATCGCTGCCTGTGCACACCACCCCGACCGAAGTATTCTTCTACATTCTCGAGGGGACCGGAGAAGCGGAAGTCGGTGAGGAACGTCGGCCGGTCGGCAGGGATACACTTGTGGAAAGCCTCCGAGACATTCCTCACGGTCTGCACAATACCGGTACCGGACCCTTCCGGGTTCTCGTAGTAAAAACACCGAGACCCATATGAGCATTACCGTTCTGACGGTGAACGGCATCGCTCTCGCCGCCCTGGCAACGGCTCTCATTCGAGACCGGAAACGGGCGGCGGGGGCATTAAGGACGGCAGGAAAGATGTTCGTCTCCATCCTGCCGATGCTGATTATCATCATCCTGCTGATCAGCCTGCTCTTCGGATTTATACCCGAGGAAAGCCTGACGCGCTTTCTCGGGAATCAGTCCGGTCCTTTGGGAACGCTGGTGACGGCGATTGTCGGTTCGTTTCTGCATATACCGGCCATTCTGGCCTTCCCCCTGGCAGGTTCGCTCCTGGAGAAAGGAGCCTCGGTGACCGTGGTGGCCGCGTTTATCACCACTCTGACCATGATCGGGATAGTAACCCTGCCGCTGGAAATCAAGGAAATGGGCAGGCGTTTTGCTCTGATGAGGAACGGCTTCAGCTTTGCCGCCGCACTGGCCATCGCTTTTCTGATGGGAGTCCTGTTTTGAACAAGAAAAAATCCAAAATAAATCAATGGATTCCGGCCATTCTTCTCACGGCCGTTTCTCTTCTGCTTCTGTGGATCTTTCCCGAAGCACGGGAGCCCTTCGGTGGAACGATAGCCTCATACACCGTAGAGATGATAAGTATTTTCCCTGCGGTTCTGGTGCTGATGGGGCTGATGTCTGTTTTTATCTCCAACCAGTTTATCGCCCGGCATCTCGGGGATACATCGGGAATACGGGGAATGGTACTCGCATTTCTGCTGGGTACCCTTCCCACCGGTCCCCTATATATGGCGTTTTCTCTCGCGGCCACTCTGAAGAAAAAAAGAGCCCGGACAGCCAATCTGGTTATATTTCTTTCAACCTGGGCTTGCATTAAACTGCCCCAGGAACTGGTGGAGATGCGTTTTCTCGGTGCCCGTTTTATGATGATACGGCTGCTTCTGACAATTGGTTTTGTCGGCCTGATGGCACTGACCATTGAACTGTTGGATATAAGGGCCGGCGCGGCGAGCAGGGCCTCCGGGACATGAGCGCGACGCTGGAGAAGCCGCCGGGCCGCCGCTCGATTGGCCCTTCGCCGTATCCTCCATATTTGCTCTCACACCTGATGATGCCGCGAGATGTTCCTATTTGACCTTTGCCGCCAAACTGTAGAAACTGGTGACAGTGACCACCGAGACTCGTTTATTTCAGTACCTGGAAGGATTGCATCAGGGCAAGGTGACTCGGGACTGGTATAACAAGTTTGAATCCGATCTTGAAGAGGCGACACCGTTCGCGGTCAACTCAGCCATCGATCGCCTGATGAGGTACGAAGATGACTATGATCAGCTGGAGCTCTCCGTTGCCCGTTTTATCCGGGCCGCATCAAAAGGTTTGGACCGATTCGCCGCCGTATCCGTTCCGGATGGCCATTTCCTGGACGTGCTGATTCGGGAGAATCGCGAACTGGAAAACCTTCGAATCGAGCTGACTCAACAATTCAAAACATTTTCAACGGAGAATGCACCTCCGTCGGCCGATTTTTCTTCCTCACTTCAAAAGCTGCAGGGAATCTCGTCACACTACCGCAAACTCCAATACGGCCTGTTCCCGGCGCTGGAAGAGTTCCAATCTCATTCCCATTGCGTCAAACTGATGTGGAAGATCCAGGACGATGTCACCGCAATGCTCCGGGGGCTCGTTTCGGATACCGACGGCTTCAAGGATCGAAAGGCGTTAAACCGTGTTTTCGGATCTATGTATCTCAAAACGGGAACCTTGATTTACCGGGAGGAAAAAATTCTGTTTCCGGTTACACTGGACGCGATTCCGGCAGATCGGTTCGAGGGAATGCAATCGGATCTCGAGGAATACGGTACCGCGTTTGGCGTGTCGATCAGTCGAAAAGGAGGAACGGTGATGTCCGAAAACATCAGAAACAGAGAAGAACGGAAGGAACTGTTGCAGGGTATTCTGAAAGATCTGCACGAAGACGGGGATATTCCGGCCACGAAAAAACGTTTCGCCGAGCTGCTGCATGATCTGAGCCCGGAAGAACTTGCCGAGGCTGAACAGGCCTTAATCAGTGAAGGAGTTCCGGTAGAAGAGGTGCAGAAACTCTGTGAAGTCCATGTTGCCGCTTTCGAGGACGCTCTTAAACATTCGGCAAAGAAAGAGAAGTCGGAGAAGGTTCTCACCGGACATCCCGTCGACACATACAGGAAGGAAAACAAGGAACTGAAAAAACTGCTCCGACGATTCCGGAGGTCATTTTCCAATCCCGAAACCGCACGTTCTGTCCTGAAATCCATTTCGGAAGTCGAAAAACACTACGCCAGGAAGGAGAACCAGTTATTCCCCTATCTCGAAGAGGTGGATTTTACCGGGCCTTCCAAAGTGATGTGGGGAAAGCATGATGAAATCAGAGAACTCTTGAAAAACGTCTCGGACGATTTCACCCGGCGTAAAGGCCGATCTCTCATTACGTCGATGAAGCGCATGATTTTCATGGAAGAGAAAATTTTGTTTCCGACGGCTTTGCGAAAGCTCCCGGATGCCACATGGAAAAAGGTACGTCGGGGAGAAAACGAGATAGGATACGCCTGGATTAAGCCCGGCAGCCTTTGGGATCCGGATGTGATTCCCACCGAACCAACACTCCGGCACCCGACTGACGACATCGAACTGTCCGTCGGGAGACTCCTTCCTGATCAGATCGATCTGATGCTGAGAAATCTGCCGTTGGATGTCACCTACGTGGATGAGAATGACAGAGTCCGATATTACAGTCAGGGGAAAGAGAGGATATTCCCCCGGTCTCCGGGCATCATCGGGCGGGAAGTTCAGAACTGTCATCCGCCGAAGAGTGTTCATGTCGTCCAGAAAATTGTCGACGACTTCAAGAATCGGAGGAGGTCGGAAGCCGAGTTCTGGATTCAGATGGGCGGCAAATTTATCCACATTCGATACTTTCCCCTGTTTGATAAAGATGTGTACCGCGGTGTACTGGAGGTGAGCCAGGATCTGACGCCTTTGCGTGAATTGCAGGGAGAGAAGCGTCTGTTGGACGACGAGTCGTCAGAGTAGGCATCGTCTGATTTGCAACGGGGCAATCGACGACGACTTCACTCTGTTCGCTTTCTTAACTGCCGACGGTCACCTATCCCCCGGATATCCGATCCCTCCAATCCTCCAGTCAAAGAGCGGCGAAGAGAGCCTGTCCCCCCAGACCGGCCAGGACGGCCGCCAGGGCCGGCAAAGGTCTAGAGAAACCACTTCGCCACCCGTCGATCGATTCTCTCCCTCGGCGAACCGTCAGTGCCGTGAGGCCGACGGCCGCCGCGATGATAACGGCATCAATTCCGCCGTCCATGATGACGAAATTCCACTGCACGGCCGCCGGCTTGGAGGCGATGCCCGACAGTCCAAGCGATCGATTCAGCAACAGGAACGCTCCTCGCCAACCGAAACTCATGGCCATCGCCCTGAGAGGCAGAAAACGATCCGCTTTCAGATCGGATATACCGATCACGATCCAAACCGCCACACCCTCAAGCAAGATGGCCATGACGGGGTTCCGGACGAAACGAAGGGAAACAAAGGGCAATAATATTGACGCCGACTTAATGGCCGCCGCAACGAGCGCAACCAACGGTACCGCTTCGGTTTGGCCGGACGCTCGCATCGCTCGAACCATGAAAAATAGACCGACAGGAAATAGAATCGTTCCCGACAGCGAGGGTATCGGCAAGAAATCCCCAAGGAGATGCAGCAAGTAACCGAGAGAAGCCTCCACCAGACCCCAGATGCCTCCGTAAAAGAGTACGATATACCCAAATCCATTACGACGATCCGATTCAACCATGAAGCACCTCCAGTGCATGTTCTTTTTCCCGACTTGTATTGATATTGGACAGGTGATCCGGATGGAGTGCCGGCAAGGCCTGTACTTCGGTGTACGCACCAAGTTCCAGTATGGCTCTGAGACCCGATCCCATTAGTTCCATCGCCGCATCGGTCAGATCGGCTTCATACACGGCAGGCAGCGGCAGGAATCCGCTCTTGCCCCCGTGATAAGCGACGATACCGTATCGATCTTCCCGGGCGTCCGTCAGGCGCTTCAGGTCGGCATGTTCCAAAAATGGCATATCGATGGGAACGAACAGCCAGCTGACTCCCGGGTATGAACGAAAGGCTGTCCAGAGAGCCCCCAGAGGGCCGCACCCCGATATCCGATCGATGATGCGGGATCTCGTATCGAAGAGCGGGCTCCGTGCCTGATCCGGTCGGATAGAATAGAAGGTTTTCTCGGTGAGTTTCTGCAGCATCTGAAAAATCCGATCGGTTTCCGGCCTGTCATGATAGGAGAAGGTTTCCTTCGGACGTCCCATCCTCCGACTCCGGCCTCCGGCCAGAACCAGTCCGCAGAGCGGTTTCATGTTTCCCTCTTTAAGTGTGCGACGCTCAAACGCACGGCTGAATGCTTATAAGAAGGCTCGGCACTGTAGGGATCGAATGCGGGATATGTCAGCCGGTTGGTTTCCTCGAAATGCATCGGCATGAACACCTGCCCTGGGACAAGGCCGTCTGATATGACAGCGGATACAATCACAGAACCTCGGCGTGAGGCGACTTCCACATCGTCTCCGTCGGCCAGTCCCAGAGCTTCAGCATCATCCGGGTTGATTTCCACATAACACTTCTGCGGACTGATTTTATTGAGCATGGCGACTTTGCCGGTTCTCGTCTGGGTATGAAACTGAGCGACCGAGCCTCGTCCGGACAGCAGTTCCACCGGATATTCTTCATCGGCGGGTTCCGGCACGTCGTGGGACTGCTCGAAAAGGAATCTCGCCCGTCCGTCGGAAGTATAGAACCGCCCATCGGCAAAAAGCCGGCGTTCCGTCTTATCGTCCCGTCCGGTCTTCGGGTAGGGCCATTGAATCCCGCCGGCGGCGCGAAGCTGATCGTACCCGGCTATACCGGTGATATCGCAGGGTCGGCCTTCCGTCGAATGCTGCAGGATATTGAACGCCGCTTCGGGATGCGTCCACCCGGAGAACATGTCCCCACAGCCCCAGGCATCGGCAATATGCCTGAATATGTCGAAATCGCTCATCGCTTCGCCGGGAGGATCGGTGATTTTATCGACAATCCCCAGGCGTCTCTCGGAATTGATGAAGGTACCGGTTTTTTCCCCGCTGCCTGCGGCGGGGAGAATCAGATCTGCGTGACGGGCGGTCTCTGTCGTGGTGTAGAGGTCCTGAACCACCAGGAAATCCAGTTTATCCAGCTTGCCGTAGAGCGAGTTCCGGTCTATCCAGGAGTGGGCGGGATTTGTTGCGATAACCCACAGCCCCTTAATGGAACCGGCATCGACGGCTTCCAGAATTTTATGGTAGGGCATGCCGTTACGGTCTGGGATGAAATCTGTGTCGATATTCAGAAGTTCGGCGATCGTTCTTCGGTGTTCGTCGTTGGTTGTGTCATAACCGGCGAACAGGCTGGTGGTGTTGCTGAAGAGCCGCGAACCCATCGCATTCGCCTGTCCGGTAATCGAGTTCGGGCCGGTACCCGGACGACCGATATTACCGGTCATCAGAGCGATGTTGATGATAGCCTGAGCCGTCCTCACACCCTGGTGGCTCTGGTTCACTCCCATTGTCCACCACAGAGAAACAGCCGAGGATTCATGGATCATCCGAGCCAGTTCCTCCACGAGAGCGGGAGGGATACCTGTCCTGCTTTCAACCGACTTCGGTGAGAAATCTCGGAGATGGTTTGAAAAGTCGGCAAATCCCGAGGTATGCCGGTCGATGAAATCCCGATCAATCCAGTTCCTCTCCAACAGGACATGGGCAACAGCATAGAGCAGGTCTAAGTCTCCTTTGGGTTTCACCGGCAGGTGCAGTGCGGCCTCCCCTGCCGTTTTGGTCTTACGTGGATCGATGACAATGATTCGAGGATTCTTCTTGTTCATTTTCACCCTGTTCCACATGACAGGGTGCGCGATCACCGGGTTGGCGCCGACGAAGATCAGCAGATCCGATTCTTCGAAATCTTTATAGGAAAACGGCGGGGCATCAAAACCGAAGGCCTGTTTATAGGCCACCGCTGCCGTGGCCATGCACTGCCTGGTGTTGCCGTCGGCATGAAGAAACCCCATGCCGAATTTAAAGACTGCCCCAAGGAGCGCCATCTCCTCCATGGGCATCTGCCCGGTGCTGAGAAACGCGACGGATTCAGGTCCGTGTTCATCTCTGATTCCTTTGAATCGATCAACAAACACCTCCAGCGCCTTCTCCCAGCCGACAGGTTCGAGAGTCCCCGCGCCGGTACGCAGCATCGGTGTCAAGGCGCGTTCGTCCGACTCGAACGCTTTCATCAGATTGAAGCCTTTGGGACAGGATTTACCGAGATTTACCGGGTAGGTTTTGTTGGGAAGGAACGACAGGAGATGCCCGTCTTCGATTGTCGCATCGAAATTGCATCCGACGGAACAATAACTGCACGTGGTCCGTATAACTTCTTTCATCATGCACTCCTTAATTTTCTCGACATCGAACCCCGCATCATCACCAGAAGTATCATCAGAGCCGAAAACACCGGGAGGACGATAAACACCGTGAACCCCCGGGCGTAGCCGATGTTGGAACCGGAACGGGTGACGAACCACGCCATGAGGTTCGGGATGACAAATCCTCCGAAAGCACCGAGACCACCCACCCAGCCGGCTGCGCCGCCGATGGCATCGGGAATCTCCTGAGGAACGAGTTTGAAGACGGCGGCGTTGCAGACACCCATGCCGACGGCCATCAGAATGATGCCGGGAACCGCGAGAGACAGAGAGGTCGCCGCCACCACAAGTACGGCTCCAAGACCCGTCAAAACAAGAGAAAACAAGGCTGCCGCGGATCCGCCGATGCGGTCCGCGATGGGACCTCCGGCGACTCGGAGCAGCGAAGCCGACAGCGAGTACATCGCCGTCAGTCCGCCGGCAAGTGCCAGAGAGGTACCGTGGAAGGACATCCAGTACTTCGGAAGCCAGCCGGTCAGAGCCATGAACCCGCCGAAAGTGCAGAAATAGACGGCAACCAGGGCCCAGGTCTGCCAGGTTCCGGCCGAGTGACTCAGGCTTTCCGATATTCTGGCTTTGGGAAACAGTTCCTGACCAAATGAGTCCCTGGCTTCCCTTCTGGCATCTTCCGATGAACGTCCGGCTTTCAGGAGCTGAAAATACCAGGCGTTCTTTCCGAAGTAGGCATACCCGATAATTCCCAGCGCCAAAAGAATCATCCAGATGAAATAGGATCCGGCAAGTCCGACGAGCGGCAGTGTGACGGCGGAAAGCATCAGCGCGAACAGTCCGGGCGCCAGGTTTCCGACCCCGGCGTAGATTCCGAGGGCCGTCCCCTGCCTGGATTGAGGAAACCAATAAGAGGTCTGAGAGATTCCGACCGAGAACGTGGCGCTGCCGCAGCCGGCCAGAATCCCGAAGGCCAGCAGCCAGGGATAGAAGCGCCCGATATCCTCACCCGCCAATGAAATAAGAACCGCAAGGCCCAGAATACCGGAGAGGGAGATCAGCAGAAGTATCAGAAAAGGTTTACGCCCCCCTGTGGTATCGACCATCGCGGAAAAAGGTATCCGGAGGAGTGATCCGGATAGATTCGGTATAGAAATCAGCAGCCCCGCGAGAGCCGGTGTCACGCCGGCGCCTTCTTTTAGGAAACCGACGGTTGGACCGAATAGGGATACTGCCGCGAAGCCGATGAAGAAACCGAGAGTTGCCCCGATGAGCCCTTGAGTTGAGTTTCCTTTGATTTCCGCCACAATTTACCTCCGGAAGTTCTCGATACCATGATTGTTGGAGAAATCCGGTCGGCGTGCGGTACCATATGGTACAATTCCCATGAGAAATGAACAGAAATGATCTGGCTGTGATACTGACATGCCCGCTATTCAAATCGGTTGACGATCCGGCACTGCCTCGTGATCTGGAGTCGCTGCCTTATCGGATGACCACACACAATATCGGGAACATCATTATGACGAGAAATGACCTCTACGACGATCTGATCATCATCCTATCCGGTGTCCTGGAAGCCATACAGGAAGACCGCGCCGGACACAATTTCATCGTCGAGACGCTAAAACCACCGGAAGCTGTGGCAACGGCGATTATGTTCTCCCCGGAGTCTCGGATACCGGTCACACTGAAAGTGAGGGAAACCTGTCGAATCTATGCCATTTCGCGTAAATCGCTGCTCTGGCTTTGTTCTCGGTATCAGCCTGTTCTATCCAGTCTTCTACTCGATATGGGAGCACGGGCCGCGTTTCTGGCAAACAAGCTTCGATTCCAGGCCTTTTCGTCTATTCGCCAAAAACTGGCGGTGTTTCTGTCTGAACAGCTGGCCCTGGGCAGGACGAGTATCACGGTCAACAAAGAACATCTGGCAGAAACATTCGGCGTCAACCGTCCTTCTTTATCCCGGGTATGCCGGGATTTGGCGGATCAGGGCATTATTCGGCTTGAGAAGAGGTCACTGGTCATCCTCAAGCCGGAGACTGTGGCCATTTTGGCCGATTCGGTGGTTGATCAGTAGACTCCGGAATATGATAGTGGCGTGATGAGGGCTTATGTACACATGCCTTTAGAATCACACTTAAGGATATGTGTTTGTTGATCAGGGTTGGTATTGCAGACGATGAAGACCTCGTTCGAGACGGTATTGCGGCGCTGCTCGCAAGCCGAACCGGCTTAATTGTGGTATCGACCGTATCGACGGCGGCCGAAGCCATCGAGCTTGCCGGCTCGGGAGCGATTGACGTACTCCTGCTCGATGTTCAGCTCGGCGGCCGAGGCGGTATCGATGCGCTCGAAGAAATCGTCCGCCGGACTTCGAATCACGGAGAATCCCCGGTACGGGTGATTATGGTGAGCAGCATGCCGGAAGAAGAGTACGGCATCCGCGCGATCCGCGCCGGCGCTTCAGGCTACATTCCCAAGGCCAGCGAACCGGGGCTTCTTGAGGAAGCGGTCCGGTCGGTCGCCTCAGGCAAACGCTTCATCACGCCCCGAATCGCCGAGCTGCTTGCCGAATTCGCCGAACACGGTTCGGATCTGCCGCATCAGCGGCTTTCACATCGCGAAACCATCGTATTCGAACGTCTGGCCGCGGGCCGGAGCGTCACCGAAATAGCCGATGAGCTCGCACTCTCGGCGAGTACAGTCAGCACTTATCGCGGGAGGATTCTGGAAAAACTCAGACTCCAATCCACCGCGGAAATCATCCGGTACGCGGCACACCACGGGCTGGTTTAAAGGAAACCCACCACTCCTTCTGTCGTTGAAACAACGACATGTCTTTCACGCATCCGCCGACATACGTTCCGACTCGGCGAAGTTATCCTTGTCTCATGCAAGAGCACCATGCCACCACATCCGAATTGCTCGAATTTATGCTCAACCATGCCGACGCATGGCTCATCACGGTGAGTTCCGATCTGACGATAACCGCATGGAACACCATCGCACGACGAGTCAGCGGTTACGATCAGTCGGATTTTTCGACTCTCCCGGAACTTGCCGGTCTGCTCATACCCGACCCGACGGAACGCACACATATGCTTTCCATTTTTACCGGGCTCGGTGAAGTCGGCGAGCGGGTCAGTCAAATCAGAACACCCGTTGTCACACGTGCGGGGGCTAATCGCATGATAGAGTGGTCCATCGATTTTCTTCCGGATCCCGGGGTAGCGGATCAGAAAATCGCCGTCGCCGTGGGCATCGATCTGACCGATCGTCTCGCCGGGGAAGCCGCGCTCTATCGGAATGAAACTATCCACCGTCTGCTCTTGGAAAACCTCCAGGAAGGTATCTGGTGGATAGATTCGAAAGGCCGGACTCTCTATGTGAACTCACACCTCCTAAAAACCCTTGCTGTTCCTTCGGCGAAACTGATTGGAAGACGGATCAGCGATTTTCTCCCGGTCGGTATCGACGCCTTAAACGCACCTGTTTCTCTGGATACAACTCTCACCCGCGCCGATGGTTCGGCAGCTTACGTTCGAGTCACCGGCGGTCCCCTTGACTCCCATAATGATGGAGTGGGCGGTGCTCTGCTGAGTATTGTCGACCTCTCCGAAAAGCGGCGCTTGAACAGTGAGTATACATTTCTCATCAAAGCGGTCACCCAAGCCCATGAGAGTGTCGTCATCACCGATGCGGATTCGGCAATCCGATATATCAACCCGGCATTCACCCGTGTTACCGGTTACTCGGAGAAAGAGGTCATCGGACGGAATCCCCGCATTCTACAGAGCGGCGAGCACAACCAAGATTTCTACGAAGCACTTTGGGCACAAATCTCGTCGGGCAGAGAATGGAAGGGCGTCTTACGAAACCGACGAAAGGATGGAACGCTTTACTCCGAAGAAGGGTCGATATCGCCGGTGTACGATGAGAACGGTATCATTACCGGTTACATCGGAGTGAAGAGGGATATCACACATGAGCTGGAGCTGCAGGAATATCTGCAGACCAGCCAGAAACTCCAGGCGGTGGGTACGCTCGCCGGTGGTATCGCCCACGACTTCAATAACATCCTTATGGCTATCATGGGCTATACCGAACTTGCTCGAACCGACGCTATGAACGATTCAACTCTCGCGCGACAGCTCGATTCCATTCGAACGGCAGCGAACCGGGCACGTGATCTGGCCGATCAGCTGCTCACCTTCAGCCGCGGCGGCAGCGGCGGCAGCGGCAGCGGCCCAACTGACTTAGCGGAAGCGGTATCCGAAGCCGTCGCGCTGCTCCGTGCGACGACACCCACCACGATAGCCATCTCAGTCGATCAGGAAATAACGCCTTACCGCGTCTGCGTCGGGCGGACGGGAATTGTCCAGATTGTCATGAATCTCGGTTTGAACGCGGTTGCAGCGATGCTCCCTGACTCGGGCGGACACATCACAATTACCAGTCGCACGGTACAGGCGCGGCATCCGGATCTGGTATTGACAGTCACTGATGACGGGATAGGCATGGACGATAAGACTCGTGCGCGGATATTCGAGCCGTTCTTCAGCACCCGGCCGGTGGGCAAAGGAACCGGTATGGGTCTCGCGGTGGTGCACGGGATGATGTCCGCCGCCGGCGGGACTATTCACGTCACCTCAACAGTAGGTGAGGGAACAAGTTTCGTGCTGACCCTGCCGGCCTTCATTGAACACCCGTCGAAGGAGGGTGGAAATTCCGAAAACAGAGATAAGCCGGACGGGATTGAAGCGTCCGAAGGTCAACTCTCTGCAAACAATGAACTCATCATGATCGTGGACGATAAACCGGCACTGGTCGAGATGCTCAGTACGTTGCTCAAACGTCGCGGTTATCGCGTGGCGGGATTCACCGACCCGCTCGCCGCATACGATTACTTTGCCGAAGATCCGTCCCAATTCTCACTGGTCCTCACCGACATCACGATGCCGGCTTTGCGAGGCGATCGACTCGCAGAGCGAATCCACTCGGTCCGGCCGAGAATCCCAATTGTGGCTTACACAGACTATTCGGCAGAAGTGAATGAAACACAAGCGGCGGCGGCCGGCATTACCCGCCTGCTCCACAAGCCGCTCGAAACGGACAAGCTCGCGGATGTGCTTCGAAACGTCCTGCTTAAGGAGATAATATGAGTACGATACTGATTGTCGATGACGAACCGATGGTAGCGGATGTCCTGACAACTCTGCTCACCACATATGGCCATACGGTCACCACCCGGACGAACTCGGCCGAGGCGCTCGATCTTATCGAAAACACCTACGATCTCTACCTATTCGATCTGCGCATGCCCGACCCGAATGGAGCGGAACTGACCGAGGCGGTGATGCGTATACACCCTGAGGCCCGAGTCCTCATCATGACGGCATTCCCCGGAGACCCGATTGCAGCCCAGGCGCTCCGCGCCGGCGCCGTCGCGCTGGTTAAAAAACCGTTTGAAATCGGGAAGATTCTCGCTCACCTCAACCAGGCAGTGAGCCAAAGGAGGGAGAAATGATGGTAGAACAGAGATTAATCAACGAATCCCGAGATCTGATCGACTCAATTCGTGTAGAGCGTTCCACAGTCACGGAAAAAAAATGGCTCCGCGACGCCCCGGGTATGGTCGATGAGGGGGAAATCCGCCGGCGTGCCATTGAGGATCATGTGGACGGCTGTGCCAGGGTTACCCTCTCGGACGACGAGATGATTGGATATATATCTCTCTATCCGCCGCAAGGCTTCGGCCAGCCCCTGAAAACCTCCGATGTCTATGCCCGGCTTTGCGAATCCGGTGTGTCCCATGGTGTCCGAAGCAAACTGGTGGAAACGGCGCTTTTTACATGTAATACCGAGCGAACACCGCTCCACTCCGTGGAAGTCGCATTCGGTACCACACCAATCCATAGTAAGCCGAAGCATTTGCGAATAGTCGAACACAACAAAGAGAGTGTCGAGACGTCCGACAAGGAAGCTGTGGACCACCGTGTCCGCAGCAGTCTTTCACTCGCGGAAGCGGGAGAGACGCTCGCGGTTGTCGAGCCGGAAGTTGTCGGCCGGGACGGAATCACCATAACCGGCAGGATTCTCGAACATCGGACACGCACGATTCCGCAACTCAAAACAGGCGATAATGTGACGTTGGTGGACAATAAGATTGTAGCGGAAATATCCGGCCTTCTCCACCTGAAAGAATCGGTTATCTCCGTTTCACCGACTCTCCCCCTCTCTAAGGGAGTTGGTTATCACACGGGCAACATCGATTTTCAAGGCGATGTGATAATCAGCGATCGGATCGCGGACGGGTTTACGGTCAGCTGCACAGGTACGCTCGCCTCGTCTGTGACCATCGATTCGTTCGGTATTTCCTGCAATACGCTGACCAGCTCGCAGGGACTCATCGGACACGTTGATGCGGCCGTTGATGTGGCCGCCGATGCGTCGCTGCGCTTTATTCAGAATGCGTCTATCAACGTCGGCGGCACCCTTCGGGTTGCACACAGTGCGCTGAAATCCCGTATTAAAGCACACAATTACGTCGAACTCGCCCACGGAAGCAGCGTGGTTGGCTCAACGATCCGGGCCGGGCTCGGGGCGGAAGTTTTCAATGTCGGCAGCCCCGGCGCCGCAGCCTCGGAAATCTATCTCGGCATCGACTTCGGTGTGGATGAGCGGCTGGCGACAATCCGCGATCATACACTCGCACTGAGCGAGAAACTGCGCGATGTCCGCCTCGCTCTCTCCCGGGAAGAACAGACGCCTCAATTGGTTGGGCTGGAGCACGATCTCCAAGCCGCCATCGCCACCCTTGCGGAAGAAGCCGGAGAACTCGTGTCTCACCTCGACCGCAACGAAGAGGCATCACTCGTCGTTCACGGCACGATCCATGCGGGAACGTATGTCGAGATCTGCCACCGATCGCTGCTTATTGAGCGAACGGTGAGCCAATGTGCGATCCGACTCGACCGGAAAACAGGCAGTATCGTCGTCAAACCGCTCGGTGCGTCCAAAAAAGGAGAACTGACATGACACGAGTACTCGTTGTTGATGATGAACCGATGATCGGCGCTCTGGTAAGCGGAGCTCTGGCAAACCGCCATTTCGAGACGACTGTGGTTAACGATATCAAATCGGCGGAAAAGGTGCTGGAACAGGCAAATACGGACGTTCTGGTTTGCGATATCAACCTGGATAGTGAATCGGGCATGGTTCTGATTGACCACGAACGCGTTCGGAACGATCGTGTCGCCGTCGTTGTGATGAGCGGTTCGGCCGACCTGCCTGTCGCAATGGACGTGATTCACCGTGGTGCATTTGATTTCGTCGCGAAGCCGTTTTCGTCGGAGGAGCTGTTAAGAGCGGTGAACGACGCGAAAAACAGGCGCAATCGAGAACTCGCCGAACAGGAGCGTCGCCTGGAACTCGAATTCCTCGTCCGCGAACGGACCGAGGAGCTTTCCACCGCTTTTGGCGCGGTGGAGGAGGCCTACGACAGGACAATCGAGGCACTCGGGGCCGCGCTGGATCTGAGAGATACGGAAACCGAGCAGCACTGCCGGAACGTGGCGGAGATGTCGCTCCGGATTGCTTCGGCATATGGGATTAATGACCCGCTCACCCTGCGCGATCTGCGGTGGGGCGCTCTCCTGCACGATATCGGGAAGATCGGCATACCGGATGCAATTCTCCGCAAGCCGGGTCCGCTCACGGCGGAAGAACGGAAAATCGTGAACACACATCCGGTACTCGGCGCCCGTCTGATCGGGGAGATCGACTTCCTCTCCGGGGCCATCACAATCGTGCGCCACCACCACGAACGGTATGACGGCACCGGGTATCCCGACGGACTGACAGGTGAAGAGATTCCCCTCCTCGCTCGGATATTCGCGGTAACAGACGCGGTGGATGTCCTGATCGGCGGACGGGTTTATCAGTCGGCGCTCACCCTCCAGGAGGTACGAGAGGAGGTAGCGCGGTCGGCGGGAACACACTTCGATCCAACCGTCGTTGGGTGCTTTCTCAGCCTCGAGCTGGGCACCCAGGGGTTTGTGGCATGAATACCGAACATGTTCTTGTGGTTGATGACGACCCCGGCGTATTGGCCGTCGTGGTGGAAATGTTGGCTTCCATCGGATACAAAACGACGGCGGCTTCCGGCGCACGAAGCGCCGTCGGCCTTCTGCCGCAGATAAAACCTGATATTATCATTACCGATATTGTGATGCCGGATGGGGAAGGAATGGAGCTCATCCTCCACCTCACCCGATGCAAAGAAAAACCATCGGTGATTGCGATGTCCGGAAACCCCACCGGAGTTCTATTCCTGCATGCCACCGAGCTGCTCGGTGTCAATGCCGTTCTGCGAAAACCTTTCAGCCGAACCGAATTGGAAGAGGCGCTCGCGGTGGCGAGTGCAGGGGCTGCATGATAAACTGCCGGGAGGCGGGGGGCTATTGATGAACAAGAGACCGGAATTAATCGCGGCACTCATCTACATGACAGTCGGTGCCCTCTGGATCGTCTTTTCCGATTCGCTGGTTCACACAATCGCCTCCGGTTCTTCCACACTCACGGTGGAAAAACTGCAGCTCGCGAAGGGCTTCTTTTTCGTGGCGGCTTCCGGAATCCTGGTTTACCTTCTTGTCCGCTCCTCCACGCGGCGCACTCAGCGCCATAACGCGGAACTCGAACAGCACATCGCCGCCCGCACGGCCGAGCTCTCGGATCTCTATCACCGCGCACCCTGCGGATATCACTCCCTCGATTCGGAAGGCCGATTCGTCCGGGTGAACGACTGCGAAATCGAGTGGCTGGGGTATAGTCGGGAGGAGCTCCTGGGAACCCGCTTCTCCGATTATCTCGAACCCGAATCTTTGCGTATTTTTAAGCAAAACTTCCCTGGTTTCATGCTCACCGGCGAGGTTGAAAATCTGGAATTCATACTTCGGCGCCGGGACGGCAGCAAGCTGCCCATCCTCCTGAACGCCACCGCCATCCGTGATGAAGAGGGAAAGTACATTATGTCACGCTCCAATATGTTCGACATGACGGAGCTGCTTGAAGCGCGTGAGGATATCGAGTCACTCAACCGGGAGCTCACCGAACGCAACCGTGAGCTCGAAACAAGGAACAGCGACCTCGCCTCGTTCTCCTATTCGATTTCCCACGATCTGCGTGCACCGGTTCGCGCCATCACCGGTTTCTCGGAGATTATTGCCCGCCGCCATGGAACCACTCTTCCGGATGAAGCACGGCACTACCTAAATAATATCACCGCGGCAGGAAACAGGATGAACCGGCTGATCGATGATCTTCTGCGGTATGCCCGACTCGGTTCGACATCGCTGGAGATTGTTCCTCTCGCTCTGGAACCGCTGCTGGAGGGGCTTTCTTCCGAATTTACGCCCACTCTGGAGCCGCTCTCCGGCTCCCTGCATTGCGCCGCCGGCCATCTTCATGTGCGGGCCGAACACTCGCTGTTGGAGCAAATCCTCTCAAACCTCCTGGAAAACGCCATTCGCTACCGCTCCCCCACGCGCCCGCCGGTCATATCGATAGAGGCAGCCCATACCGATGGCGGTGTGGAAATTGCCGTTGCGGACAATGGAATTGGAATACCGCCCGAACATCACGAGCGCATTTTTTCACTCTTTCAGCGCTTGCAGAACGACGATGAGGAGGGAACGGGCATCGGGCTCGCACTCGCCCGCCGAGCCGCCGAGCTCCTGGGCGGCTCACTATCCCTGACATCCATACCCGATGTGGGAACAACCTTTATTCTCACCCTTCAGGAGGCCCCTCGATGAAGAGCCCTTTTATACTCATGGTGGAAGACGACCCAATGGATGCCGAACTGATGCTCGCCGCCCTTGACGACACCGGTTCATGCACCCATGTGGAGCATGCGAAGTCGGCTGAGACGGCCTGGTCTTTCCTCGAAAGAGTACGCACTGATAGAAGAGTCTCGGAGCTGGCGGCGGTGCTGCTGGACTTGAATCTCCCCGGTATAAGTGGGATTGAGCTGCTAAAGCGGATTAAGGAAACACCGGAATTCCGACGCGTTCCGGTGGTTATCCTGACCACATCGCTCGAGCCGCCGGATGTTGAAGCCTGTTACGACGCGGGAGCCAACAGCTATCTTGTCAAACCGGGAACCTTCGCCGAACTCTCAGAACTCGCCGAACGGATTCACCGCTACTGGGCCGGGGACAATCGCAGGCCTCCGGAGAGCGCCGCATGATCCGGGAAAAACCTCGAGTCCTATACGTGGATGACAATCGTCTCGATCGTGAACTCATTAGGGACGCGCTCACCCACGCGGAACGGGATTACGAACTGATTGAGGCTTCCTCCGCACAGGAATTTGAAGCGGCACTGAACGAGACCCGATTCGATGTGGTTCTCACCGACTTCGATATCTGCGGATTCAAAGGACTGCAAGTCCTCGCGCGTGTGCATGAACGCTATCCCAAGCTCCCGGTGATAATCGTCACGGGAACCGGCAGTGAGGAGATAGCGGTAGCGGCGATGAAAAGCGGCGCGGCCGACTATATCTTCAAGAGTCCGAAATCCATCTCCCGCCTTCCGGCTTCAATCGAGGCGATACTTCATTTTCATCATCTCGCCGAGGAAAAGGCACTCGCGGAAATTTCTCTGCGGGAGAGCGAGGCGAGATTCCGCCGTGCCGTCATCGCGGCTCCGGTTCCGGTGATGATTCATGCCGAGGACGGTGAAATCATGACTATCAGCGACATCTGGCTTCAGCTGACCGGCTACGATCGGAGTGAACTCACTTCAACGCGCACATGGGCCGAGCACGCCTACGGCAGGAGCACACCGGATACGCAGGAGACAATTTCCCAAACCTATGAAGGAACCGACCCCCGGGACGAAGGGGAATTTACCATCACCTGCGCCGACGGTTCGATGCGGATTTGGGCGTTCCGGTCCACCCCCCTCGGCCAGCTGCCGGACGGACGCCGTTGCGCCATCAGCATCGCTTCGGACATGACCGAACACCGGAGACTCGAGGCCCAGCTCCGCCAGTCCCAAAAACTCGAAGCCGTGGGGCGGCTCGCCGGGGGTGTGGCCCACGATTTCAACAACATGCTGCAGGTCATCCTGGGGTACGCGGCGCTGGCGATAGACGAAATTGGCCCCTCATTGGAAGTTCCGGGTTGGCTGTTGATGATTATGGAGGCCGCTAAACGCTCCGCCAATCTGACTCGCCAACTCCTTGCCTTCGCCCGAATCCAGCCTCTTGAACCCAAGCCGGTAAAGGTTGAGGAGGCGCTGCCCGGTATCGTCAAGCTTCTCACCCGGATTGTGGAAGAACAGGTGACGCTGACATGCGAGGTGGCTCCCGAGACATGGGACGTTGAAGTCGACCCGGCCCAGCTCGATTCCATCGTGGCCAACCTGGTCATCAATGCTCGGGATGCGATTGCCGGCTCCGGCCGAATCGATGTGCGGGCGATGAATCGTTCCATACAATCGGCGGACCACATCGATCTCTTACCCGGCGACTATGTCGCCATCACCGTACGGGATACGGGCACAGGTATCGACCCGGACGCCCTCGACCGGGTATTTGAACCATTCTTCTCCACCAAGGAACGCGGTATAGGAAGCGGACTGGGACTCGCCACTGTATTCGGAATCGTTCGTCAAAATCATGGATGGGTTTCCGTCGAAAGCGAACTGAGGAAAGGTTCCATTTTTACCGTACTGCTTCGGCGGTATAATCCGTCACCTGGTATGAAACAGGAAAAGAGTCCAAGGGTTCAATCCGAAGAGGCCAGGCGTGTTCTGCTCGTGGAGGACGACGAAGCGGTACTCCGTATCACGGAGCGATTACTCACCGATCTTGGGCACCGTGTCACCGCCACCGGCGACCCGATCTACGCCCTTGAGCTCGTGCGGCAGGGCATCGGGCCCGTAGACCTCATTGTATCGGATGTTGTGATGCCGGGCCTGAACGGTCCGGAACTTGTGGAAGAATTGCGAAAGGTGATGCCCGAAGTTCCCGTACTCTACACCTCCGGATATCCCGCCGGCACGGTAAGCGATCACGGAGTACTCGATGACGATATCCACTACCTCCCGAAACCGTTTTCGCGGGAAGAGCTGGCACAAAAAATCTCGGAAACATTCCTGAGCGCCCCGGCCGCCGGCCCGACATCTAACGGAGAGGACTGATGACAAGAGCACACTTTAAAATCCGCACCGGCCGGAGGGTCTTCCTGTTTCTCTCATTCATCTGGGCGGCTGCCGGTCATGCTGCGGCCCAGCCTCTATTCCGAATTTCACTGGAGAATGCGGAAAACCATGTCCAGGCCATCGCTGTTCAGCGCTTCGCCGACGCGCTGGCCGAACGAACATCGGGAGAACTTCGTGTTGAGGTGTACACCGACGCTCGGCTATTCCGCGACCGTGACGTGGTGAGGGCGCTCTACGACGGAAAGGTGGAAATGGCGGTACCCGGAACATGGCAGCTCGACCGCTTCGAACCATCCGTGGGAACACTGCTGCTCCCGGCCTTCTACGGCCGTCCGGCCCCGTTCTAGGACGAGAGGATCGACGGTGAATTCGGAAATGAAATCGGCCGACGTATCGAGGCGAGCACCGGGACTGTGGTTCTGGACGATTGGATCAACTTAGGACCAATTCATCTTTTCACGGTAAACACCCCGATTCGGAATCATTCTGACATCGCCGGACTCCGAATCCGATACGCCGGCGGAGTTGTGAATGAGCTTCGTCTCGCCGCCCTGGGAGCCGATCCGCGTCTGATTGCCTGGCCCGATTTCCCCGAGCACCTGTGTTCCGGCACGGTGGACGGTGTACTCACCTCCTACGAATCCGTGGCGAGTGCGTCACTGTGGGAAGAGGGAATCCGCTACGCGTTCGAAGACTCTCAGTACTTCGGCCGGTATGTCCCTCTGGTGAGCGCCGGGTTCTGGCGGCGAATCCCGGAGAGTCTGCGCCAAGTTATCTCAGACACATGGGACGAACACGTGGAACTCGCACGTGAAGATGCCGCACAGGCACAGGCACGCGCAAAGGAAACACTGCGGAGTCACGGCGTCACAATCGTCGTTCCCTCCCAGGACAATCTCACCGCGGCGCGCGGCCGGCTCGCCGAAAAACAGCCGGAGATGATTGAGCGCCTCGGACTCGATTCCGAGATAGTCTCCTTCATACCCTCGCCATGAGCGATGCACACCCGGTACAGCGCTGGTGGATCGGGTTAATGGCCCTGATCATCCTATTCATCTGGGCACTCACCGGCTGGTATCTCGTTCGAGACAGGCGGGAGCAGCTTGCGTTTGCCAAAGCATCCTCAAAGATGCAGGTGCAGATTCTCGCCGAACATACCGCAGCGCTTTTTCGGCAGATCGAACTCGGCCTTCGGGCCTACCCGTGGACCGGAATAGAGGATACGGCTCCGGCGAACCATGGCGGCGGCGGTTGCCCAAGTCTTCGCCGCACTATGCTCGATATTCCCGGCTTGGATAACGCGGTAATAATGACGGCGGACGGATCGATATACTGCTCACTGCACGGCCGTGTCGAGGCCGGCTTCCCCCGCGAGGCACTCCTGATGCGGCATCGTGATGAACTGCTTGGATTCTCGATTATCCCGTCGGCTGAAGAACGAAATTTCCTGACACTCGGGATTCGTCTCGACGATGAGCAAGGGCTGTTCGCCGGTGTGCTCGCCGCGACCGTGCCCGTGGACTATTTCACATCCCGATTTCGCTCCTATGGAACGGTGAACGCCGAGATGATCGCCCTCTACGACGAGGAACAGGAGGTTCTGGTGCGGTGGCCTGTTCTGGAAGCGACACAAGAAATTTGCGCCGAGCCGCTGCTGGCCGGCGTTCCTGAGTCAGAACTGATTTCGGGCGGATTACTGTCGCTGGAAACGGAAAACGCCGTTTTGGCGATGTTCCAGCTCCCCGGTTTCGCTTATCGGATTGTAATAGCGACGTCGAAAGGGATGATACTCGAACCGTGGCGGGCACATTTGGTGATTATTCTGGGAAGCGCCTTGCTTCTCAGTGTTACCATTATAAGCGCAAGTACATGGATTCGTACGGCTGAAGAGCGTAAGCGACGCGCCGACACAGAACTGGCGGCAAGTCGTACACGCGAACAGGAGGCCAAGATCAATCGCCTTGAAGGGCTGCGTGCCCTTGCCGGCGGTCTGGCTCACGACATCAACAACAGGATGATGGTTGTCCTTGGGAATTCTCAGCTGCTTGAATCCTTACCCGCCGGCGATACCGACGTACTCAAGAGCATCCAACAGGCGGCGCGCCGTACCTCGAAACTTAGCGAACAGATGCTCTTCGCGGCGGGGCATACCCCGATGGCGGTATCAACCGTCGACGTGGTCGAGGCTATCGCCGCACACGAGCCGCGTCTCCGGAAACTGGTGGGCGAGGACGCAGAATTGGTCATCGATGCGGGTTCGGAGTCTCTTCCGGTGACCGGAGAGGTGCGTCTGATTATCAGTGCGATTCGAAAACTGGTGGAAAAATGCCGGCGAGGCAACCCACATCCCAGGCGGCCGCATTGTTCTGGCAATTCGAGAAGCCCGTATCAAGGATTCACCCGAAGGTTACTGGTCCGACGAGATTGCCGCCGGTACATACACGGCGATCAGTGTGAAGGACAACGGAGAAGGTATTCATCTTCCGCATAGGGAGCGCGTCTTCGATCCCTTTTATTCGGCTCGGTTTCTCGGACGCGGTTTAGGACTGTCCGCGGCGGCCGGGATTGCCCGGCAGCATGGCGGCGCCATCTCCATTGAGTCTGAAACGGGACACGGAACAGCCGTCACACTCTATCTGCCGGGTGTTAAGGAGATGAAAACTCATGAATAAACAGAGACCAACCAAAGCGATTCGCGATCTCATAGCGGCGGTTCCGACAACCTCTCAGCTTCCCTGGTGGGAGTGGGACATTATGAAGAATCGCGTGATCGCCGGCCCGCAGAAGGTGTCGATGCTCGGGTACGACCCCGTGGACTTTGAAGGCGCCGGATACCAGGCCTACACGGATCTACTCCATCCGGAAGACTATGTGCGGGCCATGGACGCCATGCGCCGGCATCTGAACGGGCGGGCAACGTTGTATGAGACAGATTACCGGATCAGACGGAAATCGGGTGAGTACACCTGGTATATGGACCGCGGAGCCGTACTCGAATGGGATTCGGCAGGCCGTCCTCTTTTCCTCCGCGGAATCGTACTCGACCTTGGGCCGGAGCTGCGCGAGAAGGCACATGATGATGCCGTGATTCGGGCGATTCGGCTGGTCCTGCCGAATGCCGGCGGCGTTCCTGTCAGTGTCTGCGCCGAATGCGGACGTCTTCGTCACGGGACGAACGATTGGGTGGAAGTCACTGCTGATTTTGTTGCAGGTTTGCCGGCGGAGGTGAGTCACGGCCTCTGCCCGGACTGCATCATGCTGCTCTACCCGGCCATCGCAGGAAGTATTCTATAATTATTATCATAGTGCCGCTAACCAAAGATATGGCGACACCCCCCTATTTCCTCCCTAGACCCGATCATCACCACTAAGAGGTACGGCACGATATTTGCTGTTGGAGTGTAAAGAGTATCCGAAACCATTTATTAGGAGTCACACACAAAATGACAATGCGAGCAAAAATTTCTCTGGGATTCGTGAGTATCATCGTCGTTTTCCTGATCGCGGTGGTGATGAGCATCATCTCCCTCAACAGCGCATCGGCGGGGTTTAACGAATATCGGGGACTTGCCAGAGATACAAACCTGGCCGGACGCCTTCAAGCCAATATGCTGATGGTTCGTATGAATGCCAAAGATTTCATCATCACAGGCAGCGATCAGGATCTCGATCAATTTAACGACTACTATGATTTGATGACTGAATTCATGGCCGAAGCGCAGCGGGATATCCAGAATCCGGAACGAGCGGCCCTCATTGACGAAGCCGACGAACTGGTGAAAAAATATAGGGAGGCGTTTCAAGAAGTTCTCGCCGACATCCATGAGATATCCCGACTTCAAGCGGAAACCTTGGATGTTGTCGGCCCTGAAAATGAGCGTAAACTGACAGCAATCATCAGTTCGGCGGAAGCCGACGGAGACATGGCTGCGGCATACAATGCCTCCCATGCTCTCCGTTCCCTGCTGCTGGCCCGACTCTATTCGGCGAAATTTATCAGCACCAGCGATAAGGATGCAGCCAAAAGAGTGGGAGAGGAATTCCAACTGGTTGAGGGTTATTACAGGACACTGAATGAACAGCTGCAGAACCAGAATCGACGGAACCTCCTGGGCGAGGCCCAGGAACTGACCGCCGCCTATCTGTCTACCTTCAATTACGTTGAAAAAATTATACTGGAGCGTGATTCGGATATTACCGGTACGCTTGATGTTCTGGGTCCTGAAATTGCTCAAGATGTCGAGGATGTCAAGCTGTCGGTGATGGCCGATCAAGATGTTCTTGGCCCGCGTCTGCAGGCGGAGAACTCCCGTACCATCACCATGGTGACCGGATTAAGTATTGCTGCCGTTATTTTGGGTATCATCGTCGCACTGATTACCATCACCAGCATCCTGAAACAACTCGGTGCTGATCCGGCGATGCTGAAATCCATTATGGAAGATGTCGCAAAGGGTAAGCTCGATTTAGCCAATAACGACAGCAAGAATCCCAAGGGAGTTTACGCTTCGGTCATCCGCATGCTGAATGCTCTGAAAGAGAAAGTTGCTTCGGTAGAACGAATGGCCGAACGCGACCTGACCGTGGATATCGTCGTGGCCAGTGATGAGGATGTCCTCGGTAATAGCCTGGTGACCATGAAAAGGAATCTGAACGATCTGCTGGGCCAGGTTGCCACAGCATCCGAACAGGTGAATGTCGGGAGCAATCAGATTTCCCAGACCAGTCAGCAGCTCAGTCAGGGGGCGGTTGAGCAGGCGGCCAGCGTCGAACAGATCAGCGCATCGGTCACCGAGGTGAACAGCCAGTCGGATGAGAATGCCAAGAGCGCAGCCGACGCCACGGATATCGCTTCAACAGCTGTCGCAAAGGCCAGAGAAGGCAATGATTTCATGCAGCAGCTGGTGTCGGCCATGGGAAGAATCAATACGTCGAGTGATGAGATTAATAAAATCGTCAAAGTGATCGACGACATTGCCTTCCAGATCAACCTCCTGGCACTCAATGCCAATGTCGAAGCGGCCCGGGCAGGCAAATACGGAAAGGGATTTGCAGTCGTGGCCGAGGAGGTCCGGACCCTCGCGACACGAAGTGCGGATGCCGTCAAAGAGACTGCCGCTATGGTGGAAGAAAGCAAATCCGCAATAACGACCGGAAATGAAATGGCTGAGATTACCGCAAAGTCACTGAAGGAAATTGTTGACGGAGTGGACAGTGTCTCAAGCATGCTCGCGGAAATTTCAATGGCCAGCCGCCAGCAGTCAAAAGGAGTCGGTGAGATTTCCAGCGGATTGGAACAGATTGAGAAAGTGACCCAGGATAACTCGGCCAGTGCGGAAGAGAGTGCCGCGGCGTCTGAAGAACTGGCGTCCCAGGCGAATCAGCTGTCCGCGATGATCGGTCAGTTCCTTTTGGAGAGCCGGGTGACTCCCAAATCGTCGGCAGCGCCGACATCTCCGTTGGCCAGACCTGCCGTCACAGCTATGAATCGTCCGTCGACTCGGAGTCCTATCGGTATTGAAATGAAATCCAAATCGCCTGCATCCGCATCGATACATCTGGATGATGACGATTTCGGCAACTTCTGAAAAGAAACGGAGATTTAGGAGCCCATCAGATTTTATCATTCTTATCGATTGTCATAGGTAGTACAATCAAATGTATGGCGTCGTTGTATCCACGACGCCATACATAAGGATGAGGTCCCGATGGTGGACAAGAGAAAGAACATCGTTTCAATCGCTGCGGTTCTGCTGATTATCATTCTTCTTCTGTCGACAATTTCGTTCAACGAAACATCCCCAATATCACGGAATATAAGAATCGTGCTGGGACTGGGCTTTTTTGTGATTTCCACAGCACTCATCGTATTTGGCAGCCGATATATCATTCACCATTTCGACAGCCAAGAACGCAGCGGCCGAACCATGATTCGCCAGCTGGAAGAACGGATAACCTACTATCAGGGAATTAACGATTCGAACCTGACCGGCTATCTTGTATTCGACAGATTTCACTTCCACATTATCGACGCCAATACGGTATCATCCATCATTCTCGGAATAGCCCGAGACGCCCTGATCGGTACCGACATTCGAGAGCTATTTCATGATATCCGATGGCCGGAGAACGAGCTGCCGTTCCATCAGTCCGAATTGCAATATTCCACCGAAAGCGGATCGGTTATCACCATACTCGCGTCCATGGCGCAGCTGGAATCACATAAACATCAGCTGGCCGTTCTCAGTTTCACCGACATCAGCAATCGGGTCAAAATCGAACAGGCTCTTAAAGAATCCCGTACCCGCTACCACAACCTCTTCCACAGCATCCCCATAGGACTCTACCAGTCCACCAAAGAGGGCCTGCTCGTTGAAGCCAATAGCCGCCTTGCCGATATTCTCGGTTTCCCGGACGTATCGACACTGCTCACCACCCCGACCTTTAAACTCTTCGAAGATGAACGAGACAGAGAAGAATTGATCGGTCTGCTGGAATCCGCCGACGGTATGGTCGTGAAAGAAACGAAACTCAGGCGTTATTCCGGATCATCGATTTGGGCACGCATCACCACTCATGCAGTATTGGAAACACAATCCGACACTCGGTATTTTGAAGGAGCGATCGAAGATATTACCGAAGAGAAAAACCGGGAAATCGAAGAGGAAATCATCGACAAGCTGGCCTCCCGATCTTTGCGTATGGATACAGTCGGAAAGCTCGCCGGCGGTTTGGCTCACGAATTCAACAACATCCTGGCAGCCATGAAACTCCGCATTAACGTTTGTCGAATCAATGACAAGGCCGGTTCGAACACCTCCGATCTGGACTATTTCGATGGAGCCATAGACCGGGCCAATTCCTACGTCGAAGGCTTGCTGGCTGCCGCCGGAGATCCGCCGGAAGACCCGATCATCGCGGACATCAACACCATTGTCATGTCGGTACTGGACACCTTACCCCATATCGAAGGAAAATCGATCGAACAGACAACATTCCTCTCGTCCGAACCTCTTTGCGTTCGGGTGAGTGCGGAGCAAATAACATTTGTTCTGACCGAACTCCTTCAAAACGCGGCTCAGGCCGTACACAGCAAGGGCAAAAGTACCGGCAAAATCACCATACTCACCGCCAGAAAAACCCCGGGTCGGGTGATGTCCGGTGTTATTCCCTTTTATAATGAACCGCATGCTTCCATCACCGTGCAGGACAACGGTTGCGGGATGCCGCCCGAGATTGTGGATAGAGTTTTTGAACCCTTCTTTACAACCCAGGAATTCGGACAAAATCGCGGTTTGGGCCTCACGAGAGTCTATGGTATCATCCGCCAGCACAAAGGCGGCATCACCATCCACAGCAAACCCGGCATTGGAACTACGGCTATGGTATTCCTGCCGCTCATCAGCGGAAACGAGCGGCCAGTCTATGCAGCTGCTCCACCTCAAGACGATGATATTTCATGAAACTTTCCGGGTTCCGGGATCGGGTTGTCAGACCGAATGGGACTCCCTCAAGATTTAAATGATATTTGGCATTGACCGGGTAACATTGCAGCTCGATCACCGATGCAAGACCTAGAAAATCCATCAGTCTCTCGGCCCGCTCATCGTCGATGACCCAATCCCGGCAGAGGCTCACATACAGATGCGGATGGAAATTCGCCATAACTCCGCTGTAACCTGCCGCGCCGGCACGCAGTGAACCAAGCAGAGTCGGGGCATTGGCGTTGTACAGCTTTAATCTTGTCCCTTTGACGGCCGTCAGACGAGCGGTAATCTGATCCGGATCGCAGCAGGTATCCTTGAGGAAGCTGTAGCGTCCGGTTTGGGCGCAGCGTGCTAGGAGTTCCGGCGTAAAGAGTCGTTTATATGGATACGGACACTCATAGAATCCCAGAGGAATGTCGTCTGGAAGTTGAGAAACCAGTTTCTCCAGATTATCAAACCAGATATCGTCATCCTCGTCAGCGGCGGCGATGCGATTTGTCACCAGGACGACGGCTTTGGGGTTCAGATCGGCCATAGCCGTCAGTTCATCCACCTGATCGTCAAAACCATCGCTGACATGGCCGGAAAGAATTACCGGAATTTTCCCGTCAGCCGCTTCCATGGTGGCCTCGGCCAATTCATTCCGTTCTTGGCGGTTGAGATAAAACATCTCGCTGGATTGACATACGCCGAATACACCGGCGACCCCGGCTTGAGCATAGTAGTCAATCAGAGCTTTTAATGCTTGGATGTCGATCGTACCGTCATCACGGAATGGAGTGACAGCTGTGGGCCATACTCCGTTTGCCAAGGTGTTGCGGCTCATCTATCACTCCTTCCAGACAAGACATTTTCATCGGCCAGGACGACATCGCACGGGGCAAAATCTCTTGCGATGCGTTCCAAGTCGGCTGCAATTTCGTTTTCATTTTTTTCCACCAGCCATACCGGGCTGTAGAGGACGGCTCGACGGGTTTCGGGAAACAGTGATCGAATTCCGGCCAGATCGGCAGCAGGTCCTGTATCAAAGTATCCCATGTTCTCTATCCCCGTGAGATATTCCGCATAAGGTGAAGCATCCCAATTGCATGTATGAATACCAAACCGCTTGTACTCTCTGGAGAGAGCCTGATCCAGAGGAAGCAGGAATTCGGCATACTGCTCGGGCCTGAGCATGTTGATGACGCAATTGCTCATCGACAAAAGATTGATGTGAAAGCCGGATGAGCGCTGCCGCGCCTGGATTCGTTTAGAGACGGCACCGATCAGCCCGGCGATACGGCGAAAGAATATCCTGGTGAATTCCGGGTCGTCGTAGAGATCGAGAAAAATGTCCTGCCCTCCGAGCTTCATGGCCACATTTAATATGCCTTGATAGTTAAGATAACCGGGAATGATGCCGAACTTCTCTTCCAATCGATCCATCTGCTTCATCAGGTCTATATAGAGCTTGTGTTGATCGAGAAATACATCGTAATCCCCGTTCGGCAGAGGAACCGGCGTTGCGGAGATTTCATCTTTGGAAAGCTTACGACCGCCGGCGGCATCCGGCCAATCGTCCACACGATAATCCAATTCCAATCCGAACAAACCTGAAATGAGCATTATCCCATACACACCGCTGATGGTGACGCAGGATGGATCAGGATCTCCGGAAGGCACAAAAAATGGAACCTCGGGAAAGCATTCATGAAGGTGGGCCTTCATCGCCGTGAGAGAATGAAATCGCACATCGGCGTCCTGATGCCAGGATTCGGAAAAATCAATTCCAAGCCGGTCTCTAAACCATCGGGGTGTGAACCCGAGTGAGACCCGCATTGATGATTCGGATCCGTCACAGGGCTCCCGTGTTGCGGGAGCACCGAGCGGAATATGATTTCTCAGTCCCGGTATATTCATTGGGTCGGCCTCCGGAAATTGTTGATTTTCTGACTTTCCAATGGCCGTGCATCGCCCCCGCGTGATCCGAGGTTCATTTCAGCGCGGGCGATCTCATCCAGTAATTCTTCCGTGAGCTTTCGCCTGATACCAGCCGCGGCGGCATCGTCTGCCAGGTTGCACAATTCATTCGGATCATCGGCCAGATTGAAGAGCTGGATGCTAGGGAGCGATGCCGAATCGCCCTGCCGACGGTGATACCAGTTCAGCTTCCAATCCCCCCGACGAATCATCGTGGCATGAATGGGCGGGTCCCAGTATTCACCCCGGTCGTTGATTCCGGTGTTTCGATAGAGACAGGTGACCCTCTCCCGGGATGCCTGCCTCCCTTGAGCCAGGGCCGCCAGATCCCTGGAGTCCACGTCCTCCTCGTCGGTCAGGGAGTCGGCGCCTCCAGCCGCGTTCATGACGGTCATGGCCAGATCACGCAGCTGTACCGGTGCGTCAATTCGTTTTCCGGGATCCAAAAACCCCGGCCACCGGAGGATGAGGGGCACTCGGACGCTGGGTTCGTAGAAGAATGCCCCTTTCACATAGAGTCCATGATCGCCCAGCATGTCACCGTGGTCGCTGGTGAAGATGACCAGGGTTTGGTCTGCCTGTCCTGATTCTTCAAGAACACTCAGAACTCTACCAACTTCATCGTCCAGAAGCACAAGGCTGGCGGCATATCCCCTGCGCATGTCTTCAACATCTTGGTCTGTCAAATTGGCGGATGCACCCAGATAGGAATGCTCCAGTTCGGCTCGAATGCCCGGGATATTCGTGTCGAGCAGGCCAGGATCGGCAATGGGAACCGCCGGACTTCCTACTCTCTCCCGGAAGCCGGGAGGTGCATCGTCGTACGGATTGTGAGGATCGAATACACTCATTAGACAGAACCACGGCGATTCGTTCCGGCCCTGGCTGTCCAGAAAGGACATCGTCCTCTCGGCAGCCCAGCGGGTGAAGCTGTATTCCTGGGGCATAACCCCAATATCCCGCCCTTTTGTTTGCAGGCGGGCATAGAAATCCGGGGCTTTGTTCTTCAACCATCGGCCGTAGCCGTTCAGAGGCGAGTCCAGGGAAACGGCGGCTTCCATACACCATTCATAGATGTCAAATCCATCCCTGGGATGTCGCCTCGTCTCTTCCTCGATTCGCCCCGACAGATGCCATTTGCCGAACAGCGCTGTCGAATAACCGGCCTCCCTCAGCAGGTAGGGAAAAGGAGTCTGATCCTCCGGAAGAAGATCATGCAGACGATATACGCCGTGACCGGGCAATGCTTTACCGGTAAAAAGACTCGCCCGGGAAGGAGTACAGATAGGATTATCGCAGTAGCAGGTGTCGAACAGAACCCCCTCGGCGGCCAGGCGATCCAGATTGGGCGTTTCATATCCCTGAGCACCGGTGACGCTGAGAGAATCCCAACGCTGCTGATCTGTCATTATCATCAGGATGTTGGGGCGCTCTCCCCCTTTCGGCGCGTCCATCAGTATCGACCGATCAGCCGCGGCAGGATCAACACGATGTCGGGCACGAAGGTCACCAAAACCAAAACAATCAGCATCGCAATAAGCATGGGGAAGATTTCTTTTATAATCCCCCTGATGGGGGCGCCGGAAATTCCCGAGACAATGAAGAGCAGCATCCCGAAGGGCGGTGTCGATAAACCAATCATCATATTCAGAACCACGACGACACCGAAATGAATCAAATCAATACCCAGCCCCTGAACAAGAGGCAGTACCATGGGGATGAATACAACGGTGATGGTGGAGGTGTCGATGAACATTCCCAGCAGCAGGAATACGATGTTGATGAGCAGAAGAAGAAGGGCCCTGCTGGAGGTGACCGACAGCAGAAAGTTGGCGGCTATCTGAGGTATGTGCTCTCTTGCAACGATGAAAGAGAACGTAAAGGCACATCCGACAATCAGAGAAAGGGTTCCGGTTGTCTTCACTGTATCTCGAACCGCCCGCCACAGAGATTTGGGCCCCAATGCCCTGTAAATGAAAGCGGCGACGATGATGGCGTAGAGGGACGCTAGTGCACCGGCTTCGGTGGGCGTGACGATACCCGAATAGATTCCTCCCAAAAGAACTATTACCGAGAAGAGTGCCGGAAATGCCTTGATGGTGACGGCGATCATGTCCCTGAGGATGAGTTTCTCACCTTTGGGATAGTTGCGTTTATTGGCTACCCAAGCGATGTAGATCATCAGGGCTGCACCGATAAGCAATCCGGGAATCATTCCACCCAGAAAAAGGTTTCCGATAGATGCTCCCGAGAGCATGGCGTAGAAAATCATGGGAATACTTGGAGGGAAAACGGGGCCTATAGTGGCGCTGGCCGCGGTGACCGCACAGCTGAAGTCTTCCTCGTAGCCGTGCTCCTTCATGGCTTTAATTTCCATCAAGCCCAAGCCGGACGCATCGGCCACCGCCGAACCGGTCATGCCGGAGAAGATGATGGATGCGACGACATTCACATGTCCCAGGCCGCCCTTCCTCCGACCCACCAGGACATTGGCGAATCGGAATATCATGTCGGTGATTTTTCCTGAATTCATCACCTGAGCCATAAAGACGAAGAGCGGAACCGCAATGATGATGTACTTCGCTTCCAGATTGGTCAGCACTTTTTCAGCGAACATGGAAATATCAGCTCCGGCACCCGGTGCCGCCAAGAGGTAGAAAATGCTGGTCATCAACATTCCTGGGGCGATGGGGAGCCGAAGAACGAAGATGGCAATGAATCCGGCGAAGAAGACCAAGAGAGCCCAGTTCATAAGTCCGCCTCGTCCCGATGGGTCAACAGTCGCATGTCTTTCCAGACATCCACGGCAAAACGACCGATCATCACAGCTATGAAAATGATAAACGGAAAGAATGCAATGTCATATGAGATGCCGAGAATGGTGGATTTTTTAAAACCCATGAAGAGCACATAATCCAAAGCCGGCCAGAAACCGATGATGAAGGCAATACAAATGAGTGAATTTCCCGCCACCCGAACCCATATTTGAGTTCTGGGCTTGTAGCTGTCATACAGCAGGGTGAATTTCACATGGGACGAAAGCCGCTTGGCGTAGAGTGCTCCCAGCAGTGCCGTCCAGATGAAGCCGAAAATGGTGAGTTCATACGTCCATACTTGAGGATCATTCAGAACATAGCGACTGAAAATCTGGATGATGAACGAAATGAACATCATAGCAAAACTGACGCTGGGGATATATATTTCTATTAAATCCAGCAGGAATCCACCGACTCTGCGGGGAATCGACGCCATTCGACACCTCCGGGTTGTTGAAGTTGGGGACCCGGCCGCAAGACCGGGTCCAATGTCTTAATAGTACAGTCCGAAATGGTTCGGATAACTTATTTGGCGGCCTGGATTCGGTCGTACAGGTCCCAGTCCCAGGATTCGGAGACATCGGGGCTTTCATTCTCGTAAGACCAACGTGCATATTCGGCGAATGCGTCCCGATCGGGATTCTCAATAACCGTGAGCCCCTCGCTTCGGAAGAATTCCACCAGTTCGGCCTCGGCAGCCAGGTTGGTTTCGTCGCAGACTTTGCGTGCCTCATCCAGAGCTTCCATCACCCACTGCTGCTGCTGTGCAGTGAGACTTTGCCATTTTTCCTCGTTGATAGACGGCCAGATGGCTCCCACGACATGGTCGGTCAGGATGATGTACTTCGTGACTTCATAGAACTTGGCGTTCTTGTCGGTGGGAAGGGGATTGTCCTGACCGTCAGCTGTACCGGTTTTCAAGGCCATGTAGACTTCCGTGAAGCTCATCGGAGTGGGATTTCCGCCCAGAGCCTTGCCCAATGCGATCCATGCTGGACTGTTGGGAGTGCGGAGTTTGACGCCCTTCATGTCCTGAGGCGTTCGAACCTCACGGCCGATGTCCCTGAGATTGAGTTGTCTGGTTCCCAGGTAGAAGGCTCCGAGCGGGCGAATTCCGACACTCTCGACAACATCATCAAAGATTTCCTGGCCGATGGGCCCATTCATCACATTGGTCATATGGTCATAGCCTGTAAAGGTGTAGACGGCACCGAGCATGGAGACGTACGGAAGCTGCTGTGCTACCCATGCAGCATCGGAATACACCATATCCAAAGTGCCTCTCTGGACGGCGGCCTGGGCGCCCTCCTGGGTAAAAAGCTGCCCTGAGTGATACACCTCGACTTCCATTTCGCCGCCGGATATCCGCTCGAGTTCGAGTTTGAACACCTGCATGGCTTTGGTATGGGCGTCGTTGGGTACGCTGACAGAAGACCAGGTGAGTTTCACCGGTTTACGAACTTCAACAGTCGCCCCGGAGTCGGATCCGCCGTTGGCCATGAGAGTGCCCATCGCCAGGGAAAGGGTCAGCAGGATCATGAGAACCTTTTTCATACAAACCTCCTACGGTTCGCCATTTCTGGCTATCGTTCCTATATAGGAACGTTGTTCTTGTTTGTGAATATGTTAAACTGCCGATTCAGCCGCGTCAAGGTTTTTTGCGGCGCGGGTTTGTTAATCCCTGAAACCGAGTTTGCGGGAGATATCGGCGGCGACGCCGATGACACGGGCGGAAAGCTCTTTCACCCGTTCGGGCGTCATGCGAACTTCGGGACCGGAAACACTCACCGATGCAAACACTTCGCCCCGAGAGTTCCTGATCGGGGCGCCGATGCAGCGCAGATGGTCTTCGTGCTCCCTGTCGTCGATGGCATATCCCTGGGAGCGAATTTTCTCGATTTCGATTCTCAGAGCCGCAGTATCGGTGATTGTCCGGCTGGTTTCCGGTTTAAAATCCGTTTCGGCCAGGTAGGCGGCGATATAGGTGTCGTCCTGCCATGCAAGAAGCGCTTTTCCCACGGAAGTACAATACAACGGTGCCCTGACCCCGATAACTGAATATGTTCGGAGTCTCAACCGTGATTCAACACAGTCCACATATAGCACTTCCCGGTGGTCCAGTACCGTCAGATGAACAGTTTCGTCGGTGTCCCTGTTGAGCCCCTGAATGAATGGCCGGCCAACCCGCACCAATCCCAGTTCTCCCTGGGCTCGGTAGCCGAGTTCCACCAATTTGAGCCCCAGGTGATATCGGCCGGATCTCTCGTCCTTTTCCACCAGGCTATAATGTTCCAGAGTCGATAATATGGAATGCGTACTGCTCTTTGGCATCTCCAGAATTTTGGCGATATCGCTCACACCCTGATCGTCATGATCGGCGAGGTGCTCCAAAATAAGAACGGCTCTTGAAACGGTATTCACCATGGCTGCATATCCCTATATAAGAACATCGTTCATTATGATAGAGCCGAATACCGTCACCATGCAAGAGACAACGAACCGACCGGCGGCAATTCACAAATATTCCAGAATTGTTTCGTCCACGACCCCGTTCCCGTAAATTCCCCGCTGATGTTCGGGCAGCAAAGCAGCCAATTCACCCATAACCGCCTGCAGCAAATCTTCCCGGACCGGTTTTTTCGGATGCCCCTCCCCCATCAGGCGAAACGGACGGCCGACGCGATAGTGAACCTTGGTTCGCCGCAGCCGTTTAAGGTTGTGATTTATCATTTCCGCGCCGGTGTGAGCCACCGGAAGAATGGTCGCTTGATGTTCCAGAGCCAGCAGAACCACACCGCACCGGGCATTCCGAAGCACACCGTCCTCGGAACGGGTTCCTTCGGGAGACACCAGAAGGATTCGTCCCTCATCCAGAAGGGCTCCGGCCTGTTTCAAGGCCCCCAGAGGATTCCCTCCGCGATCGACATTCACCGAGCCCCAACGATCGGCCATCCAGGCCCGCAGCGGTTTGTCCCATGTTTCTTTCTTGGCCAGATAGTGAACGGATCTGGGACGAAGCCGCAGGTAGAGCAAGGGCACTTCGAGAAAATTGACGTGATTGAAGACGATGATAAGGGGGCCGGTATCGGGTATGTTTCGAAACTCTCGTGTATCCGCCTTGGCGATGATGCGAATAGTAAGCCTTAAACACATCCCGATGATTCCGGCGATAAGAGCTCTCAAGCCTGGAGACTCCCGACAATTCTCAGAGCGGCCGGGCTGACGCTCACCGACAGATACCGCCCCCGCTCGCAGATGGTTTCACCGTCGGCATGCACCGCCAGGGTTCCTCTGATGGCTTCGACGGTAAAACTGGATGCTCTTCCCGTTTCCGTATCGGACCGTGAGGACTGCGAGCCTTTGGTGTAGGACATCATCGCCGCCAGAAGCTTCATCCGGGAACCCTGATCGGTTCGGCACCAGTTCAATAAACCGTCATTGGATTCGGCATCCGGAGCCATGAAGAAGGAACCGCCCATGCGTCTGCCGTTCATGATGGATACCAGGGCCGGACGGATTCGGACTGTCGCATCATCTGTCCGAAACTCGATTTCCGGTGCCGCAGGGTATTTCACCAGGGTCTTCAACGCCCCGATGGTGTAGGCCGCCGATCCATGCAGACGTTTCATCCGATTCGCTTCGAAGCCGACGATGGCGTCAAAACCGATGCCGATGCCGTTGCCGAACCACCGACCGTCGGGGAAATTCCCGCCGGATACCCGCCCGATGTCCAAGGATCGTAATTTGCCTTCGAGAATCCCGGCGATTGCCAATTCCATATCATCGGGAACACCGACGCCGAAAGCGAAATCGTTGCCCCGGCCGATGGGCAAGACACCGAAAAGCGGACGATGATGGTGATTGCCGTCCCGGGACACCATGGACATCAGTCCGTTGATGACTTCATTGCAGGTACCGTCTCCCCCGGCGGCGATGACGACGGTTTCCGGATTCGCCGCAAGATCCTCGGCCAGTTGGACCGCGTGGCCCGGTTCATCAGTAAGATGGATTCGGAACGGTCGGCCGTCGGAATCAAAGGCTCGCCGAATCGCGTGGATTCGTGCGGCTGCGGTCCCTTGACCGGCCGTGGGATTCAGGATGATGTCGAAGTATTCGGGCAATGAACAGCTCCTTATTTTTGACGGTTTCCGTTCATACGTCAAAAACCAGTTCATACTATCACAGATATTCCCGGGGGATTTCCTTCTCGGGGTTATCTCGTCCATAATCTCATCATGCGCTCAGCTCATGGAACACCAGAACGTACGGCACTGCCCTACATCGCCATCGTCGCCGCCGTATTTCTCTGGGGAGGATCCTTTGCCGCCATGCGCAGCGCCATCGGGGAAATCGGTGCTTTCGGACTGATGGGATTACGGTCTCTGGCGGCTCTGGCGGCCATCCTTCCCTTCATTCCTCGGTTCCTTAGACAGCTGAAAGCCACATTTCGTCCCGGCGACGGCCCCCTGCTCTTCCTGACCGTCCTCCTCCAGCCATGTCTGTATTTTCTTTTTGAATCAAACGCCCTGAGATTCACAACCGCGTCCCAGGCCGGAGTCATTTCGGCCACCGTACCCATCCTCACCGCCCTGGGCGCCTGGATATTCCTCAAGGAAGCCTTCGGAGGCCGCATCGTCATCGGCACACTCATGGCGTTCTCGGGCATCGCCGTCATCACGTTCACGGGAGGATCCGACGCATCGGCCGCCCGCCCTCTTCTCGGGAACGGTTTGGAGATGGGTGCCATGATCTGCGCGGCCGGAAATCTTGTCGCAGTTCGGGGTTTGAGCCACCGATACGGCACCTGGCTGATCACCGCGATGCAGATCGCCGCCGGGGCGGTCTTTTTCCTGCCGGGAATCGTCATCGTCGCCCGCTCCGGCATATCGCCGGGGGAAATACCATGGATTCCCGTGGTGTACCTCGGTGTAGGCGCCTCATTGGGAGCCTTCGGTCTCTACAACTGGGGAATGGGCAGAATCCCGGCGGCAAGGGCTTCGTCGTTCATCAATCTGATTCCGGTGGTGGCGGCATTCGGGGCATGGCTATTCCTCGGCGAGGTGTTGAATATCTATCAGGTCGCCGGCGGTGTCGTTGTGTTGTCGGGAGTCGTGCTCAGTCAGGAACGTCGGGTTCGCATTATTGAAGCAGACCTCCAGGGGCGTGAAGGGTCGCGTAAGCCAGTTTAAGGTTTGCGGCAAATATATCGTTGGACGGTTCGGCGACACAAGCCGCCTGAAATGCGTCCAGGGCTTCGCCATGAGCGCCCGTGGCCAGCAGAACCAGCCCCAGTGCATTCCGCCATTCTCCATTTCCTCCGCCGGTTTTTACGGCGCGGTACAGGAAGGTGAGCGCTTCATCGGCATCGCCTCCGCGATACAGGGCGATTCCGATGTTGGCGGCGAATGTTCCATTTTCCGGATCTCGTTCCAGGGCTTGCCGAAATGCATCACCGGCTGTTTTGAATTCGTCATTCAGAAACCGGGCATATCCTAAATCGGCCCAGTAGGCGGCGTTAAGAGGCGATGAATCCGCCGCATCTTCCAAGCGGCGCAATGCTGAAGCCACGTCGCCCGAGGCAAGATGAAGTCGCCCCAGGCGATTTAATGTTTCAGAATCACCGACAGTGTGAATCAGAGACTTTTGGAGGAATTCCCGGGCTTTTTCGGGATATCCCAAGTCCATCCATACCGCACCGATTCGTGCATAGTACGCTTTATTGTCGGGATCGGTTTCAGATGCCCTCTCCCATGCTTTCAGGGCCAGATTTCGCCAATGATCTGATGTTCGGCTGCGTCCTCTCGATACCAGAAAGGTGAACTCCAGTGGAACATCGCCCTCCATGGGGAGAGTTGAGTGAATCTGCGGGCCTTCGGCTTCCTCGGCAAGTCTGTCTCGAAAAGACGCCAGACGCTCCCAGACCCATGTCTCTTCGCCGGTGGAACGCAGCAGCTCAGCATAGATGTGTTCCCCGTCACCCGGACTTCCGTCTTCCCCCAGCAAATCCGCCATTTCCGCCATGATATGCATATCCGACGGCTTGAGAGTCAAGGCCCGGCCCATCGCCGAGAGGGCTTGTTTGATTTCACCAAGCTCTCTCCAGCACATTGATTCGCCGTAGTGAATGGCCTCATCGGTGGGATCGATGACCGCTCCTCGACGATATTGCTCAATGGCCTCTTCAAGCCGTCTTTCCCGATAGAGCCACCACGCATAATCACGAATGTAATCGGTATTCCCTTTACCCCGCAACGCGGCTTTGTGATAGTAATCCCCGCAATCGACCCAGTCATCCGCCGCCGCATCGGTCCCCTCCGAGGCATAGGACCGTTCATCCAGCAGTCGAGCCATGGAGTTCAGTGCAAAAACTCCCTCATCACTCATATCGTTGTTTTGCAGCGCCCTGCCCAGCACTTCGTCGGCTTCGATCCATTTTCCGGCCTGTCGGAGAGCATCCCCGAGATTGCCCAGAAACACCGCGTTCTCCGGATCGATTTCCACCGCACGGCGATAGGCATCAAGTGCTTTCCGCAGCATTTCCTTTTCCGGAGAACCGCTGGTTTCATCCCATCCGATTTCCATATAGTGCACGCCAAGCTGATTCCAGAGATGAGAGTTATCAGGGTTTCTGCTCAATGCTCCTTTGAGCCATTTCTCCCCATAAGAGGGAAAACCAATGTCCCGAGAGAACCAGATCCCGTCCTCAAGTAGGCCGGTGCTCCCGGATTCGATGGAAGCGGCATTCTCGTAGACACCCAGGGCCTCTTCGAAATCACCTTCGGAGGTGTGGAGATCGGCCAGAGCCCGAACCATGTTCCGATTCGCCGGGCAGATATTCAGGCCCTTCAGCAGGATTCCTTTCGCTTCTTCACTCCGGTCTGTTCGCCTCAAGGCATCCGCCGCCCCAAGCAGACAGTCCACATAGGCGGGTTCGCAGGGCTCCCGGACTTCGGCGGCGCGTAAAAAAAGAGACACGGCGGCTTCCGGATTCTCATCCAATTCCAACACCGCCCGGGATGTCAGGTAACCCGGATGATCGGGTATAAAACCTTCGATCCGATCCAGAATTCGCGAAGCCTGGTCGTATAGTCCCTGCCGAAGAAAATCCTCGGTGAGTTCCAGCAGGTCCTCGGACATGTCCTCTGTGGAACCGGCAATGATTTCGGTCAATAAACTATCGATTTGAGGACGATGTTCACCGGCCGAATCCGCCTCCCCGGCGCTTTCCAGTACGCGGGATCGCAGCAGTCCCAGAACATCGAAAAGATTCCTGCCCGATGCATCGATGAGCCGCTCCCATTCTTCCCTCGCCCGTCCTGCGGCGGCCGTTCGGGCATGAGAGGATAAGTCGTCGTAATAGGCCATATCGGTCCAGCTGAGTGCCAGCCATCGCCGGATATCCGAATCATCCGACACCAGAGCCATAGCACCCTGCAGGGTCACCGCGGCCCGAGCGGGGCGACCGGCTTCCCTCTCGACGATTCCCAGCCGCAGACGGCAGTCGGGGTCCAGAGGATCGAGGCTCACGGCCTTGAGGTAGGAATCGCTCGCCGCCTCCAGCCAGGTATCCCGATGAGCTTCCTCTCCCCTGTCCCAGACTTCCTTGTAGAGATCGCCTAAACGAAGCCACGCCTGAACACTTCGGTTGTCCATCACCAAGGCGCTTCTCCACGCCATCCGGGCCGTATCGGGATCCGTCGACACCATCAAATCCCCTTCGAAAAGGAAAGACCGAGGATCCGAGGGACGTTGTTTTCGGTATTCGGCCAGTTTCTCCAGTAGATTCGACGCCGGACCATCTGAATTTTCTTCCACATCATGCCCAAGGAGAAGGCATTGCGCTTCTAGTGAACCTTGTCTGGAAAGCTGAACCAGGTGATGGAGAGCGGCCTTCCCGCGCCCCAGCCGTGTCTCCACTTCGGCCAGGATGAGAGTGAGTTCTTCTCTTTCATCCGAGTTTCCGGAGCGCGGGATAACAGATAGAGCCCCGAACAGCATACGGCGGGCGTGCCTCAGGTGGCGTCGTTTTCCGGATTGAGACACACCGGGGAAATCGGCCAGGAACAGTCTGGCGCCTGCGGCATCCGGCAGACCGGCTCTTCTATACCTCGTCCAGGCGCTGATTTCCATTGGCTTCAACAACCTCTTCGCGGCCTTGATTCCCTCTTTGAGGCACATAATCCGAACCAGGCCGGCCTGAGCGTCAAAATACGATTCGTCGAAGCCCCGAGCAACGTCCAGATCCGCCGCCGCCTTGTCCAGGCTTGCCGAATCAGGTGATTCCGGGTTTTCCGCCAAGGCCCGGTAGTATCTCAGCCAGGCTCTGAAGAGCAGACCGGAGGGCTGACTATCCCAATCGTCATGGGACATCACATCGCTCAGCGAGTCCAACCGGCAGAAGATGAAAGCAAAAGACACCATGTTGTGAAGGGTGCGGCGTTCCCCGGGTTGGGTTCGGTATTCGGCGATCAGGGCCGAGAGGGCTCTATCCGGGTCTCGGACGTACGCCGCTTCCGGCGGTTTGGGGAGGGGGCCGAAAAACCGCCAGAAATCATACCGGTTCAAGCCGAATGTCCAGATCCCGTTCGTGAGCAAGCTTATCCATATGCTCCTTGAAATCCACGACGGGAAGATCCGCGGGCAGAATGACTCGAGCGTGCATTCGGAATAACGGTGCACCGGTCCACGGAGCCGCGGATGAGGAGGTCTCCAGGTCTTCAATGCTGATTCCCATGGACCGGATTTCCCGCGTCACCGCATGAACGATGCCAGGGCTGTCCAGGGAAACAGACTCCACCGAATACGGCCTGCCGCCGGCCGCCGCATGGGGTGCCGTCGTTTCGGCGGCGACAAGGCGAATCTTCAATTCTCTCCCGCAATCCTCGGCACCGGAGGTGAGAGACTCAACGGCGGCCGAATTGCCGCTGACGAGCATAATCACCGCGAATTCACCACCCAGCACGGCCATTTTACTCTCTTCGACGTTGCCCCCGGCACTCTCGATCCAGGCGGCTATATCGTCGGCCAATCCGACTCGATCACGGCCCATAGCCGACACGGCAATGTAGCGTTGAGACATGGATTTCTCCTTAGTTGTCGGAATCACCGCTTCTATGAACCTCTATTTTCACATGAGCCAGAAAGGCGGCCGCCGCTCCGATGGCGGCAATCACCGGCGCCACCAGTGTGACGGCGCCTCCGGCCAGAACTCCGGCTGTCATGGGCAGTTCAAACAGAACATCACCGTTTTCTTTCTTCAAGACAATTTTTCTGATATTGCCTTCTTCCACCAGTTCTTTGATTCGTTCAACAGCTTCGGTTCCGCGAACTTTGATTTCTTCGATCCAATCTTTCTCAGCCATGAGTTCGGCTCCCCCTTACGCTGAGTGTAGGGCCGTCGAGGTGAATGACGCAATAGAAACTCAGCCTTCCTCAGCCGTCACGATCCCGGCCGCAGCAGCCAGGACAAACCGCTCACCTTTATCATCCAGAGTGCTCCGTTTGACTTGAATATAGTTGGATCCGGCCACCGTCAGAATGAGATAGTTCCGCGTCACGGTGATATCGCTCAGGTGTTTCACCTTCTTTTCGGGATAAGAACCGATTCGCAGGATGATTTGACCGGATTTGAATTCAATCGATTGCCCGTTCATCAGTTCTTTTGTTGACCGGAACGCCTTACGGACCCGAATGAAGAACATTATCCAGGGCAGCGCCAGCATATAAAG
>JARGFR010000050.1 GCA_029210985.1 Spirochaetaceae bacterium
TTTCATCTCCATTCCGGCCGCATTGCCGACGTTGCCCGCACCGGTGGTCATGATGAAGACAAATCCGGCGATCCCCGCGAGCATGCCGCTCAGCAAATAGGAGAAGAACTTGGTTCGCTTGACGTTGATGCCGAGCATCAGGGCGCTCTGGCTGTTGCCCCCGACGGCGTAGAGGTTGCGCCCAAAACGGGACCAGCGCATGACACTCACCAGAAGGGCCACCATCAAGAAAACGACGATGGCGCCGGGCTTGATTTCCAACGGGATGAAGTTCCCCAGGCGATTGGTGGTGCCGAGCCATGGAATGACGAGCTCAAAGTCCCGGAGTGCGACGAACTCGGGCAAGGTGATATTGAGCGGGTCCTTGTGAATGGTCGTCAGAAGTCCTGCTCCGAGAAACAAGCCTGCAAGCGTAATGATAAACGGCTGAATATCGAGGTATGCGATGAGGAAGCCTTGGAGGAGGCCGAATGCGAGTCCGATTGCCAGGGCGAGAACGATAGCGCCGCCGATGCTTCCGCCGTGAAGTTCCAGCAAGACGGCGCAGGACATCGTCACGAGACCGGTGACCGAGCCGACCGAGATATCGATACCGCCTCCCATCATCACGATGCTCATGCCCAGCGTGACGATGATAAAGGGAGCGTTCAAGCTGAACAGGTCAAAGAAGGTCTGGAACTGCAGGAAACTGGCCGGGTAGCTGATTATAGCGAAGCCGTACATCAGCGTGAATATTCCCGCTGCGATGTAGAACAGCAGGTTTGAGTTGGATATCGTTTCTTTTGTCTTGATGCCTGTCGTGGATTGCACCCTACATCTCCTTCTTGGTGGAAGTGTCGGATCCCGGAATCGCCGGTTCCTCCATCTCGGTTGGCGACTGCTGTCCCAAGGTCCCTTTGTCGGTCTTTTCCCGCACGCGATTGGCGAGTTTCCTGGCAATCTCCCGCACGACAGGCGATGAAACCGCCATGAGGACGATGATGAAAACCGCCTTGAAGGCCTTGATTGCCTCGGTATTCACCTCGAGTCTGAGCAGGGTTCTGTTGAGAACTTCGATCGTGTACGCACCGATGATCGAGCCGGTGATGCTGAATTTCCCGCCGCTCAGGACGTTTCCCCCGATCGCAACCGCGAGGATTGCATCCAGCTCAATGAACTTGAGGAGATTGACGCTGTCATGACGCCCCGCCTTGGTGACGGCAATGAAGCCAGCCACGGCGGTACAGATACCCATGATCATGTAGGTCATAAACTTCACTTTGACGGGATCTATGCCGTTCAGTCGCGCCGCCTTTTCGTTGACACCCACGGACTCGGCATAGAGCTTGAGGTTGGTGAACTTAAGAACGAGCACCACGATCCCGATGAAGAGAACGGTCAGGATTATCGGGGTCTGAATCGGAACACCGGGGATGACGCCGCCGATTTGATTGGTCAGGTCGTTGGCGAGTACCGGGGAGAGTTTGCCGTCGATGAGAAAGGCAATCGAACGGCCCCCTGTGAACAGAATGAGCGTGGCCACCATGGGCTGCACTTTAAAAATCGCCACCAGGGAACCGTTGAACGCTCCGATGAGTATCCCGATGCCGCAGCTCACCAGGAATCCCGCGAGTATCGACAACAGTGTGGCTTCGCTGGAGTTGATGACGAATTGCACGAACACCGCAGAGGCAATCGTGGCGGCGACCCCGACGCTGATATCCTGTCCGCCGGAGGATGCCGTGACGAGGGTCATTCCAATCGAGATGATGACCAGTTCCGACGCGCCGAACAGAATGTTGGGAATGTTGCCGTACAGCGCCCCGTTGATAATGGAGACGCTGAAGTAGTCGGCGCCTTTGATCAGGTTGATGATGATCAGCAGCCCCAGAACGGAGAGAGGCAGGAAAAGATGTGATAATGTTGCTTTTGCTCTGATGCCGACCATCGTTACTCTCTCCCCCTGGCGATCACGTGCATGACGTCGCTTTCGGTCAGATTCTTACCCGAGAGCTCACCGACGATCTCGCGGTCTTTCATGACGATCATTCGAGAACAGGTCCGAAGCATCTCCTCAATCTCGGACGAAATGAACGTCACGCTCACTCCGTCTTCAGCCAGCTTCAGAACAAGCTTCTGGATCTCCACCTTTGTCCCGACGTCAATACCCCGCGTCGGCTCGTCGAGGATGAGGTAATCAGGGTGGGTGAGCAGCCATCGGGCCAGAACCACCTTCTGTTGATTCCCGCCGGAAAGTGACTCAATCGGTGTACTGGATGTCGGTGTCTTAATATTCAGCGTGTCGATGTACTTGTCCGCGAATTCCTCCGCCTGTTTCCGTGAAAAGGGCTTGAAGAAACCTTTCATCACTTGTAGTGCCAGGATGATGTTTTCACGCACTGAGAGCTCGGAGATGATGCCGTCACCCTTCCGGTCTTCAGGCAGATACCCGATACCGTGCTTCATGGCTTGTATCGGTTTTGTCAGCTTGACCTTTTTCCCCTTGATGCGGACATATCCGCCGGTGACCTTGTCTGCGGCGAAGATCGCCCGGGCGCTCTCGCTGCGGCCCGAACCAAGCAAACCAGCGAAACCGTTCACCTCGCCTTTTCGTATCTTGAAGTCGAAGGGCCGTACGCCCGCGGCACTGGAGAGCGCTTTCGCTTCGAAGACAGGCACACTTTCATCTTTTCCGCTGGGCTCGTGTATCTTGAAATCGGCGATGTCATCCAACGCCTTCCCCATCATTTTAGAGACCAGATCTAACTGGGGCAGTTTGGAAGCTTCGTACTCACCGATGAACTTACCGTTTCGAAGTACGGTGATCCTGTCGCTGATTTCATATACCTGGTCAAGGAAGTGTGTCACGAATATAATCCCCACGCCTCTTGACTTCAGTTCCCGCATGAGAGTGAAGAGTTTCTGAACCTCATCCTCATCGAGGGAAGATGTCGGCTCGTCCAGGACGAGGATTCTGCAATCCATATCGATCGCGCGGGCGATCGCAATCATCTGTTGAACCGCAAGAGAGCAGCTCGAGAGCTGCTGCGTTGGTCTTGCTGGAATCCCCAGAGAATCGAGCAGTTCCTCCGTCCTGGTATTCATCTCCTTCCAGTTAACGAAGGCGTACTTGCCGCGGCCAATGAACGTGTTTTCGGCAACGGAAAGATTGGGGCAAAGTGATATTTCCTGGTAGACGGTGCCGATTCCGAAGTTCTGAGCATCCTGAGGCGATCTGAAGTGTATGGCCTCTCCGTCGATCGTTATCTGACCGGCATCTTTCTCGTATAAACCGGTCATCACCTTGATGAGTGTCGATTTGCCGGCCCCGTTCTCACCCATGAGCGAATGGACCTCGCCCTTGCGGAGGCTAAATCGAACATCGTGTAGCGCCTTTACCCCAGGAAATGACTTATGTATGCCACTCATTTCCAGTACATTCTGCGACTGCAATTGATAGCTCCTCGGACTTTCTCACAACGAAACGCGGTACGATGCGCCGGATAAAATCCAAACACCGTACCGCGCAAATCACCAAATGGATCTGGAAATCAATCCAAAACCATCCCTACCGAGTGAAGACGCCTTCGCCCGGATCGTCATTGATACCGTGGTTCGCAATAATCTCGTTGGTCACAGTCTTGGTATCGACGCCGAGCTCGTCAATATAGACGATCCCGCTGGGAATCGACTTGCCGTCTTCGCGAGCCTTGATCCACTTGGAGATCTCGGCTGCCTGCCGCGGGCTCGACTGCTGGTCGTAGTTCCAGTAGCCGGCCTGGACGTTTCGAAGCGCAAAGCGGTTGAAGTCAAATCCGATGATAATGACGTCGCCGTCCGCACCGTGGGAAATTCCGGCCGCATCGAGAGCCTGCACGGCACCCTGAGCCATGCCATCGTTCTGGGCGTAGATGACATTGAAGTCCTTGCCTGCCGTGATCGCCGCTTCGACGACTTTACGCGCTTCCTCGAGACTCCAGCTGTCGCCGCCGGTTCCGTCAGCAACAATGTCGAGGTTCCCGTCTTCTTCAGCCGCAAGGACCGCAGCGCTGCGGCCGATCTCGGCAGCGGAACCTAACTGGCCACGAATGAGTATCACATTGTACTCGCTCAGCCCCTGATCCAGAAGCCAGTTCACCGTGTTCGTTCCCTGGGCATACATATCGGAAACGAGCGCCGCCTGGAAGTTGGACTCGTCGGTATCGATGAGCCTGTCAAACAGGAAAACGGTGACGCCGGCGGTCTTGGCTGATTCCAGAACGTTGTCCCATCCGGAGGCATTCGCCGCCGAGATAAGGAGATAATCGACGCCGTCGCGGATATAGCCCTGGGCTGCCGCAATCTGCTCGCTGTTGTCTCCGGTGTTTGTCTGCCTTGCATTGTATCCGTTTGCCTCGGAGAAGACATTGTTCATGTCCTCCACATTAGCCTGGCGATACCCGGACTCTTCCGGCGGCAGATTTACGATACCGACACTGATCAGCGAGCTCACATCTCCGGCTTCGCCGGATCCGGCCGCACTCGCCATTCCAGCCACCACCAGGACAAGTGAGAGAACCAGGCCGATCGTCTTGGACATGCCAAGTTCCCTGTGCGTCTTTGTTCGAAATGTCATCCCGTACCTCCATTCAATTTGCGGCAATGCCGCGCTTTCTGGTATCAGTAAACAGGGAAGGTCCCGCCCGGCGCTACAGGCATTCTTTCGGTCTTGTGAGAATCCTTTTGGAGAAAAACACGGGTGCATTCAGGTTCCTATGTTTTTATTAGGCAATACCGTGATTTCTTTCGAACCTTCGCCTCGCGAGCAGTTTCCGCTGCTGCTGTGAACCATCCATGGTAGAATTGATGCATTACCATAATGCACATGCTGGGAGTTCCTTTAATGAATCCGTTGGTCCGAGCTATTGTTCTCATCCTCTGCATCGTCATGTTCTACGGATGCGGCTACGGTCGCAGCGACGAGAGCGAAGCAAGCCCGATTGTGCTGGGGTATTCCCAGCTCGGGGATGAGAGTACGTGGCGGAGCCAGAACAGCCGTTCCATCATCAATGCCGCCGACGAGGCGGGCATCAAGATCATGTTCGAGAATGCCATGCAGGACCCGGATAACCAGATCAAGGCGATACGCTCGTTCATCGCGTACAAAGTCGATGTGATTGCGTTCTCTCCGCTGGTGGAGACGGGCTGGGACACCGTGCTGGGCGAGGCCCGGGCAGCCGGAATCCCCGTAATTATTGTAGATAGGATGATCAACACGTCAGACGACAGCCTGTATACGTGCGCACTCGGTTCTGATTTCGATCTGGAAGGACGACGCGCCGGAGAGTTCCTGGTCAGGGAATTCGAGGACTCGGAAAAACCCGTCAATATTGTGGAACTCGGCGGCACCGCGGACTCCACTCCCGCCATCGGTCGTTATGAGGGGTTCAGAGACGTCATTTCCGAGTATCCCCGGTTTCGGGTGATCTTCAGCGAGGACGGAGACTTCATGCTCAGCAAGGGCAGGGAGATCATGCAGCAAGTTCTGGAGGAATATGACGCGACGGAGATAGATGTTCTGTATTCCCACAATGACGACATGACTTTTGGCGCCATTGAGATAATGCGGGATGCGGGGATTCGGCCAGGAGTGGACATTGTGATCATCTCTGTTGATGCGACCCAGCGAAGTATCAATTATCTCCGGGAAGGTGTTGTGAATTACGTCATCGAGTGCAATCCCAACAGCGGTCCGCGGGTGATGGACCTCGCCAAGCGGATTGTCTTGGGCGAGGAGGTCCCAAAGCACCTCTATATAGAAGAGATGGTGTTTGACGAGTACACAGATTTCGACGCAATTGCGGACAGAGGATACTGATACGAGAAGAGTGCGCACGAACAGTATACGCCGAACACTGCAGGTGACAAACAGCGTCATCATCCTCGCGGCTCTCGTTCCTCTCCTGATCAGTACGCTGTACTACAGCATCACGCTCAATAAATACGATCGGATTATTGAAAACGTCTCCAGGGCCAATAGCCTATCGAGCCGGCTGCAGGGCGAAATCTACACCACAATGTGGAATGTCGTTTCGGGCAAGAACAGGTTTGAGCACAACCTCCAATACGAGCTTATGGACAGGATCAGGGACCGACTGGATGAGCTGCAGAGGAACGCCAACAGCGAGGATAACAGTTATCTGATCCAGGTTGCACGCAACACCCTGGAAACCATTGAGGGCTATGTGGATCAGGTTGGTGAGAACATCGCGAATAACGGGCCGGTCCGTGTGAACGAGCAGATACTCGGAGAAATCAGCTCGGTGTCCGAACTGCTCTACGATGTCATCCAGGAATTCGTCGCGGCGGAGATGGAGATCGCCCACTTCCAGAATACCAGAATACAGCGGTCCATTGATCTGATGACGTTGTTCCAGATCATACTTCTCGCGGCGATCCTCGCATTTCTCTTCCGAAACTACAGACAGTTGAACCGCAGCATCAACGATCCAATATACAGGCTGAAATCGATGGCATTCAGAATTGCCCAAGGTGACCTGTCCATCCGGGTGGATAAGCCTGAGATCAGTGAGCTGGATGAGTTGACCGACAGTCTCAATACGATGGCCGGAAAGCTGGACGAGCTGATCGAACAGAATATGCAGAAGCAGCAGAATCTGCAGAAGGCGGAGATGAAGACGCTTCAGGCGCAGATAGCTCCTCACTTCATGTACAACACTCTTGATACCATCCTGTCCCTGGCACAGGACGGGCGGAACGAGGATGTCGTCACAACGACCCTCGCGCTTTCCAGTTTCTTCCGTCTTTCCCTGGCCAAGGGCCGGGACTGGGTGTCGGTCGCGGAGGAGAAATCCCATGTGGAGAGCTACCTCGCCATACAGAAAATGCGGTACGGTGCCATCCTGGAATACGAAATCGATATAGCGGAAAATGTCCTTTCCCAGTCCATGCTCAAGATCCTTCTTCAGCCCCTGGTCGAAAACGCGATCTACCACGGAATCAAGATGACCCGCCGCCCCGGGCTGGTCAGGGTGACGGGCGGACTTCAGGACAGGTGCCTGGTCCTCACGGTGGAGGACAACGGCCTGGGAATGACCAATGGGGAACTGAAGAAACTGCGGGAAAGCTTGTCACACTACGATGTGTCCAATCACGAGATGGGATTCGGGCTCTACAACGTATTCAAACGCATTCAGCTCTATTATGAAATCGACAACGGACTCAAGATGGAAAGCGTCTATAAACAAGGGAGTAGGGTCACCCTGCGCCTACCCATGATGGCTACTCCAATGCCAGTCGAGCTGCAGGCGGCTTCGGTGGAAGGGGGATGATGCGTGCATACGGTGTTCCTGGTCGAGGACGAACCTCTAATTCGGCAGAACATTCGCAAGGCCATCGAGAAAAGTGCCGGGCCGTACACCTGCATTGGTGAAGCGGCCGACGGGGAACTCGCACTCTCGATGATTCGGGATCTGAGGCCCGACATCCTGATCACCGACATCAAGATGCCGTTCATGGACGGACTGACGCTCGCACGCCACGCAAAGGCAATCATCCCGTGGCTGCGGATCATCATCGTCAGCGGGTACGATGAATTTGAACTGGCCCGGCAGGCCATCTCCGTGGGCGTAGACCAGTTTATCCTGAAACCCGTGGCGGGTCCGGATCTCACGGAGGCCCTGGAAAGGGCCGGCGAGCAGATCATGGAACATAAGAGAAACAGAGTCTTACTCATGAACGAAGCATCTGACGAAAAGTCGATGAAATACGCCCTGGTAAGCACTCTGTTGGAGCAGCTCTGCGCCGGCGAAATCACCGCTGACGAGACGCTTCGGCGCGCAGATGAATTGGGAATGGACATCCTGAGCAAGAGATACGTGGTGCTCGTTACGCAGTACGAGGGAAAGGGCGGATTACCGGACCGTCAGCAAATTACCTCCAAGGTCAAGTTCATGCTGATGGATGAAACCGACGTGCTCTATTTCTTCAGCGGCTTAGATCATCTGGTGCACATCATCAAGGGGTCAGAGGATGTCGATGTTACAGAAAAGGCGTACCATACAGCCCAGACGCTTAAGCATGAAATTGAGGATGACCGGGATACAGTGCTGACCATCAGCATCAGCAGCGTTTGCGTTCGTATCAGCGCCATTCGCGACGCCTTTCACGAGGCATGCATTTTGTTGAAGACCTTCGGCGAGACCAACCATGGCCGGGTGTTCTGTGCCGGGGACATCGACCGGCTGGAGAATCCCGTCACGGTGTCTGACGACAGCTTCTTCAATCTTAACATCGAGAATCAGCTCAAGTTCGCGATCAATGAAGACGTTCCCGTTATCGTCGAGGGCCTCACCAGGGACCTCACCAGTAACGAAATGCACAGCGTGCTGTACCGCTACTATATCCTCATGGACCTGACCAACACCGCCATACGGATCATTCGAGACTTCAATCCCGACACCGATCCCGCCGGGATTGCCGAGAACTTCGCGGGCCTCAGGCAGGTGTTCCAGTCCTCCATGTCTGAGGAGGAATTCTCAGAGCTCTCTACAAAGATCTGCTATAAGGCCATTGAACTCCGGGACAGCGGCAACAGCAGCCATCATGTGAAGATCGTACGCCGCGCCTGTGAGTACATTCTGGAGAATTTCAGTGAACCCGATATCTCCCTGAATACCGTCGCCGCCCATGTGGCTCTGAGCCCAACCCACTTCAGCACTGTCTTTTCTCAGGAGATGTCGGTGACATTCATTGAGTATCTCACCAGCGTGCGTATTGAGAAGGTCAAGGAAATGCTTGCATCCACGGATGAGAAGATCGTCAGTATCGCATTCAGTGTCGGCTATAACGAACCGAACTACCTGAGCTATCTATTCAAGAAACGTGAAGGCCTCACACCCAAAGAATACCGGCAGCATCGAGGGCGCGAACGCGGGAAGGTTGCGACTTCGTAGAGCCATACCCCCGACTCGTCGCCAGGGTCGTACCACCAAGTTTCAAATCAATGTTGTTTTTTCTGCCGATAGTTGTCGATTGTTTTACGGATTCCCTGTTTGTATGAGGTCGGTTTGAAATCAAAGTGCCGTTCAAATTTACTCGAATCGAAGATGTAATCCCGATCGTTCTGATAGCCCATCTCAGGCAGTTCCCGCATCGTTTTGTCGAAGAGTCCGGCCAGTTTGAGCATCCACATCGGAAGCACCGACATACGTGCTTGCGTACCGATTTCGGCGAAGCGGCGCATGGTCATCGGCGGATGGGCGGTCGGTAAATGCCAAACCTGGTTGTATGAGCTCTCATCCGCCGTCAACAACGGGAGGGCCCGTCCGCAGTCAGGTGTGTAGGTCAGGCTGTGCACTTTGTCCGCATCGATAATCCACTGAGCGGACTTTTCGGCCATGAGTCTTTTTAGGATAACGAGATTAGGTATTCCGTTCAAATCGGCGCCGGGGCCATAAAAATCCGCGCTCCGGGCAATCACACCATTCACCTTCCCGCTCGAGAAGGCGTCCAACAGTGCATCTGCAACTTGGGAGCGAACCTTTCCTTTCTCACTTGTCGGCCGGTGCGGCGCCGTTTCCGTCATCGCACCGTTCACAGGTCCATACATGTAGACATTGTCGAAAAAGAGCAGAAATGCCCGCCTCTCGGCGCATATTTGAATGATGTTTTTGATAAGCAGCGGCCACTGGGCACGCCACACGGACCTTTGGTAGGGCAAGCCGACAAGAACGTAAACGGCACTTCCTTCAGGTAACGCTTTTAACAGATCGTGATAGTTCAGAGCGTCGGCCGCAATCGCTTTGGTACCGGAGACTGTGCGGCCGCTGCGGGATACCAAGGTCACTTGCTTTCCGTCGCTGATGAGCTGCGGCACCAAAGATTGGGCGATGGCACCTCCGGATCCTATTACGACGTGTTGTGAGAATTCTCGCGAAATCAGACTTTTCTCCTTGATTCCTGATTACTCAATATTAGGGATGTCTAAGGGAAAGGGCAATAGGACGGATCTTGAACGAACCTCACCTATGGCAGGGCCGGCCGTCTCAATAGTAGACCGGAGGCTTTGATCATTTCCGTCATATTGGCAATATTCCGTATCGCCGAGGATGGGCGTTCTTCGGCGGTTCAATGGGATTGACGCACTCCATGGTGTTTTTCCATGCAACAAAATCATATGCAGAATTCGTGAAATCGGCCTTGGTAACGAACGCGTCTACACTCCATGGCTTGCCGATCGCTATGTCATGTTCCTTGGTTTGACCGGATCCGGAAATGCGCATGGCACCATCAGTCTGTAATCCACCGGGCTTGGCGTCATTTTCTTTCCAGGATACACGGCATCCGGTCCTTCGGGAAACCTTGAAAAAGGTAGCACAGGCGTATGGCGGGATTGCTTTATCCGAACTTGATTGTGGGAATTGGTTTTTAATATGACCTCCGGAACGGTCCCGTTACAGTCTTTTCTCCGTCGTTTTGTCCTTGCCTTCTCACACTGCAATTTCAAGTTTTTCCTCACCGGATGACTTCAAGCAGGTCAATTCGGTGAAATACGTCGTTCAGTATCAAGATGAGCATCTGTATATCTGCTTCTTCGGAACCGACAACCCCCTGGATACTTATAATGATTTCGTTCATTGGAAGGAACCCGCATGGACCGATTCGGTTGACAGGGTTCGGGTGCATGCCGGCTTTTACCGGCCCTACATGGTCGATCCGGACGGTGCCGGGCCGATCCTTTCACCATTATGTAAACGTCAGCGATCAGATGCCCTCATTGCTCACCTCTGGAGGCCGGCTTCTATCAGGTGGGCAAACCATATCGCATCGGCGGTGATCCCAACCCCGTCGTCGCCGCCACCACCACGGGAGCCTGGGTTACCGATCATCTTCTCTCCAGCAACGCAGACTCGGTTCGGGCCCTGGATCTCTGAAACAATTTTCGAGGGTCCTGAATCAACTCAGACCGGGAAATCTGCCCAGATATATGTTAGTATTTCAATCTAAGATCAGAGAGGTATGATATGACTTGCCATCGAAAGACGATTGGTCTTTTGCTCGCCCTGACCCTGGCGGCCGCCGGCAGCCTTTTCGCCGCCGAGCCGGTCCGAGTCGGCGTCGTGGAATTCGAAGAAAAGAACGACATCGGTCTACAGAACGCCGGGGTCATCATCGCCGAGTGGGTGGTCACCGAGGTCAAGCGGACCGGACTCTATGATGTGGAGGAAAGGCTTTTCCTCGAAGAGGTTCTCGAAGAGCAGAACCTGATGCTTTCGGGTGTTATCGATGCCGAACAGGTGCCTCAGATTGGAGAAATCTACGGCGTAGATGCCATACTGACCGGATCGGTGATGAAAATCGGCGATGAAATCTCCCTCACCGGCCGTATCATCAATGTTCGGACCGCCGAAGTGCTGAAAACCGCCTCGGTTCGGGCCGCCTCACTGGCGGACTTGGAAACCGAAGCGACAATCCTGGCCGCGAATCTCAGTGATATCGACCGGGCGGAATGGGAAATCCGCGAAGATTTGGCGCGTCGGGAAGATCCCCGTCTGGAAGTGGGGGGCGGTCTGAGTTACGGCTTCGACAATATGGACTACGGCGGCGTCGGTGTTTCCGTATCCCTTCGGTACAATTCCCGCTGGGTTCTCGGCTGGATCGACGGAACCCCCTTGGGCGGCCTCAAAGGAGTGGAGTTCGGCGCGATGGTGAATCCCATACCATTCGTCGGTTTCGGCGGCGCCTTCGGGATGGTCTTCGACAACTTGCTTGACTATGCCGAGTCTTCATACGCCCTCTTCGGCGTAGTGGGCCGGCCCCGCTACAACATGGAGCTGGGCATCCTCCTGGGTTTCGCCACCGGCGGAACCATCTGGACCGATACCGACGAGGTGAAGGGAATCGATCCCTATTTCGACTTTCCGGGGAACTACGCGGTCTGGTTCGGCTGGCGCGTTCAGGACAATCTGACGGTCCAGGCCAAGTTCATAGGAACCTCCCTGGGCAATCTCGAAGATCAGCTCCCTGTAGGCTATGGTTTCCCCACAACCGACTATGAGTTCCTCACGAACCGGCTCTCCATCATGGCTCTCTACTCGTATGCCATTTCCACCGGGTGGGGCGGGCGGTAAAAAAAAGCATCACCTCAATTTAGTTTACCGCCTGATAGGTTTGTCTATGTAATATCGGTATCATGCTTAGACCTAAGTGTCACTTCATTACGACCATTAACACCGGGAAGTTGAATTGAATCCCGCCGAAAGCTGACACCCCCAATATCAATATTGTCCATAACTCACCGCTAAATCTGTGTAAAGACTCATCAACGGCCATCGGGCATGATTTCACCATCCTTTTATGGAGTGATTTTCGTGCAAAGCCGACTAAACGGACAAAACGGCCGGACTTTTATTTTCTTTGTCTTTCCAGCCCTCCTGATTTACAGCATCTTTGTCCTCCTTCCGGCGTCGGGCGGGTTCTGGTATTCCCTGACCGACTGGAACGGAATTAATCCCGATTTCCGCTTTGTCGGACTCAGCAATTATGTCGAAGCGCCGAGTGAGGATTCCTACTTTCTGGACTCCATCCTGTTCACCTTGAGATTCGTGGTGTTTATGGTGGTGCTGCAGAACGGGTTGGCCCTGCTGCTGGCCGTCCTGATTGAGAGCTCCTCGAAAAGCAAAGGGATGTTCCGGACGATCTTCTTCATGCCCAACATGATCGGCATGCTCATCGCCGGATTTATGTGGATGTTCGTGTTCACCAAGGTGATCCCCCAGCTCAGCGGTTCGCTGCTCCCGGGGTTTCTTAATCGGTCTTGGATAGGCGATCCGACATGGTCGTTCTACGCGATTCTTGTGGTGTCTCTCTGGGCCGGTGTCGGTTATCTGATGGTGATTTACATCGCGGGGCTTCAGAGTGTGCCCAGACAATACATCGATTGTGGATCTGGCCCGGATGATGAACCGGACGACACTGCCGGATTTCGTTCCCCGGGAAGTTAAGGGCCGGGATGAACTGGGATATCTGGAAGAACGGTTCAACACACTCATGGGCCGCAACAAGGAGCTGATCGATCAGGAGTATGTCCGGGAAATCCAGTTGAAGGGGGCTCGTCTGAGGGCCCTGCAGGCCCAGATCAATCCCCATTTTCTCAATAATACGCTGCATATGATCGGCGGTATGGCTCTGGCAAGGCACGCTCCGGAAATATATGAAATCACCAGAGCGGTGGGCGATCTGTTTCGATACGCCAACGGATCGGAGGGCGATCTGGTGACCATGGCCGATGAACTGGAGCACACCCGCAACTATCTGCTGATTCAGCAGAACCGCTTTGTTGACCGGTTGACATGGTCCGTCGATGCCGACCCTGAATTGAATGGGATTCTCATACCCCGATTCACCCTCCAGCCCATTGTGGAAAATGCCTTCGAACACGGACTTCAGCCCAAGTCCGGTTCCTGGGAAATTTCCATACGCATTGCCGGCCGTTCCAGGGGTGTGCTTGCGGCGGTCCGGGACGACGGTGTCGGGATGTCACGGGAAAAACTCCGGTACGTTCGGCAGATGCTTCGATCTCCCGCGGAGATGTCGGAGACTTCGGAATCTCATATCGGCCTGAGGAATGTCGACGCCCGGCTGCGTCTTCATTTCGGTCATCGGCGAGGGCTCAGAGTTTTCAGCGAAGCCGGAGAGGGTACGACGATCATCCTCAATATTCCCGCGGTCACCAATAAGGAGAGAGTACTTGGTTAAGGTTGTGATTCTCGAGGATGAACCCTGGTCGCGAAAAGTGGTGCATTCCTTGATTGAATGGGAACGCCTCGGTCTGGAGTTGGCCGGCGAGGCTGAAGATGGTCAGAGCGGTCTGGAACTGATCGGTCGGGTTCATCCGGATATCGTGATTACGGATATGCGGATGCCCGGGATGGAAGGAACCGAACTCCTGGAGAAACTCAGGTCGGAATTCCCTCAAATCCGAATCCTGGTGATGAGCGGCTACGACGATTATCCCCTGATTCGCCAGGCACTCAAATCCAACGTCATGGATTATCTACTCAAACTCCTGGACCCGGCCGAGCTGAATCGGATTCTCGAAACATGTCTGGAGGATGCCGATACCAGGGAGGATCTACGTCCTGTTTCTCTCAAAACCACCGTAATTTTCGACAAGGTTGAACTTCTCGAAGAGTACCTGGTGATTCGTCGCCTGGTATTCGGCCATCTGCTTGAGTTGGACATCAAATCGGTTGATCAGAGTCTGGACGCGCTGGCGGACTTTCTCCGGAAATCGACGACTGCCGTTTCCGGATCTCACGCCATCAGGCATATCGCCGCCGATTACACTCGTATGCTTGTGGAGTTCCTTTCGCTGAACAGCCGCGGATGAGTCATTGCCGAGCCCGATCACGAGACATCCGTCGTTACGGAGATATCGGATTTGTGCGAGGGGCTGCGGCGTTTATACAGGAAAGCCATCGAGGGAGTTGTTTCGGATCGAAAGCAGCAGGATCACTTGAATCCCGACGACGTCAGGGAGCACATCGACCGTCATTTCCGAGATCCCATTTCGTTGGAATCCGTCGCCCGTATGTTTCTGGTAAGCAAAGAGCATTTGAGTCGGGTGTTTCGAAAGTCCTTCGGATCCACAATCAATGAGTACATCACCGCCCGGCGCATGGAACGGGCTCGTCAGCTCATTTCGGCGGAAGATCTGGAAATCAAAGATGCCGCGGCGATGACAGGATACAGCGATCTGGCCTATTTCTATCGAGTGTTCAAGAAATTCCACGGAATCACCCCCGGGCAGGCCCGAGGGATGACGAAGACTGATCAATAATGTGCAATAGACGATGCTAACATCCGCGAAAGACGACGTCTCAGTCGGTCCGACACAATGAATCATACAAATTGAAGGAGGGAGTCAACGTGAAAAAACTCACGATTCTGACCCTGTCGCTGTTGTTTGCACTTGTGTTTACCGGTCAGGCCGCCGCCGCCGGAAGCAGTGAAGACGTAGAAAACGATGCACCCAGAGAAGTGGAACTGAAAGTGTTTTTGAGTTTCCCAAGGTTCCAGGAACAGTTCGAGAGGTATTTTGAACAGTTCCGGGAAAAGGAGCTGAAGGAAAAAAATATCGATGTCAGGATTAAACTGGAAATGCCCAACGCAGATCAGGCCAATCAGATTCTGAGAAGCCGTCTGGCATCCAACGACGCACCGGATCTCTACACCCTGCATGCCATCGCCCATATCCCCACGTTCTACAAAGCCGGTTATTTGACGGATTTGTCGGACCAGCCTTTCGCAGATGATCTGTTTGACGGTGTCCGCCGTACCGTCACCTACGACGGACAAGTGGTCGCGCTCCCCTTGGAGAGCCTGTCCTGGGGCTATCTCTACAATAAGGATATCTTCGACCGGGTGGGACTGACCCCGCCTCAGACGATTACCGAAATGGAGCAGGCCGTCGCCGAGCTGAATGCCGCCGGTGAAACCCCGTTTGTTCTGGCATTCCAGGAATCCTGGATCCCCCAACTGATGATGGCCTTGTCCCTGGGCGGTTTGGTGAGTTCCGTCGAGACAGATTTTGTCGACGCGATGAACGCCGGTGAGGCCTCTTACGCCGATGTGGCTCAGGTGTTCGACATCATCGACATTATCATGGCCAACGGCACGGATCGACCTTTCGAGGCGGGAAGCGTTGCCGGTTCCACAATGTTCGCCAACGGCGAGGGGGCTATGTGGGTGCAGGGACCGTGGATGGCCGAATCCATCCTGGAAGTGAATCCCGATATGAAATTCGGTGTCGCTCCGCTTCCGGTGAACAACAGCCGGGAGAGCACGATGATCAATCTGGCCACATCGACGTCTCTGGCGGTGTCCCCGACAACGGCAGAAAAAGAAGTCGCCATGGATCTGCTGAACTACATTCTGGATGCCGAGGACTCCGGCTCTCTGTTTGAGGAGCTCAAGTTCAATCCTGTGGCCTCTTTCCATGACTATGAAATATTCCCCTGGATCGAAGAGGCCATGACCTATGTCGCCGAAGGCAGAGCCTATCTCGACCTGTCCATTCCCGGCGCGGTGACCGGTGAGACGGCCAAACTGCTCCAAAGCTATTGTCTGAATGACGTGTCTCAGGATCAGATCATCGAGACTCTGGATCGAACCTGGGCCCAGGCCGTGAAAGCCGGTCAGTAGTTTCCAAGAATGAAGATAGTGCGCACTTGCCGGGCTGACGATCGACGTCTCTCCCGGGAAGAAACGGTTGACGCCGGGATGGGTTCCGGAGAAATCACCATATCGGTGGATTCCTCAACGAGATTTCAGACCATAATCGGCTTCGGCGGGGCGTTCACCGAAGCCGCCGCTTACACTCTGGATCGAATCCCGGGAGAAGCTCGAGCCGGAGTCCTCAGGGATTACTTCAGTCCGACAGAGGGGCATGGATATGTCATGGGACGGACTCATATCCATTCCTGTGACTTCGCCCTGGAGCCCCCCCCCTTGGATGAAAACGAATGGGTCGATGAACCGGGGCGGCGGTCTGAAACCGGAATTTCGGGCGCTGTGGGCCGAGTACTATGTCCGCTACATCAAGGCCATGGCGGCCGAGGGAATCGAGATTGGAACCATCTCGATCCAGAACGAACCTGCGGCCGTCCAGACCTGGGATTCCTGCATCTATACGGCCCAGGAAGAACGTGATTTTCTAAAGTATGACTTGGGCCCGGCCCTGGAGAACGCCGGTCTGGGTGATGTGCGCATACTGATTTGGGACCATAATAGAGACCTGATCGTCGAACGCTCCCGGGTTATTCTAAGTGATCCCGATGCCGCGGCCTACGCCTGGGGCGTCGGGCATCATTGGTATGTTTCGGAAGAGTTTGAGAATTTATCCAGGGTCCACAACATGTTTCCAGACACTCACCTGATATTCACCGAAGGGTGTCAGGAAGGGGGTGTCCACGATGGTGTGTGGCATACCGGAGAACGCTACGGCAGGAACATCATCGGGGATCTGCGCAACTGGGTGGAGGGCTGGATGGATTGGAATCTGGTTCTGGACGAGCAGGGCGGACCGAATCACGTGGGGAACTACTGTGACGCCCCCATTATCGCCGATACGAGTTCCGGGGAGATTCATCATCAGAGTTCCTATTACTACATCGGTCATTTCAGCCGGTTTATCAGGCCCGGTGCGGTACGCATCGATTCCCGAAATGAAGAAACGGCGGCGGGACTGCACCATCTCGCTGCTGTCAATCCTGATGGAAGTCTTGTATGCGTCGCCATGAACGAGTCTGATGATCAAATGGCGGTGAGTTGGGACATTGATGGCCGGAAGTACGGATTTGACTTGCCTGCCCACTCAATAGCAACCGGAATTCTGACGAGCGTTGGTGATTCGGCCGGGTAGTCAAACTCTTTCCCACCCACCTCGGGTCTGGTAATGTAGGTAACCCGGAGACCGATTTGACCGAAAAAGCGGATTACTACAAACTCATTCTTGTTGATGATGAAGACGAGGTTCGCGGTCGGATCTCTTCAAAGATATCCAAAGAAAGCGGCTTCAAAGTCGTCGGAACCGCCGGAAACGGCCATGACGCCCTGGATCTGATCGACAAACATTCGCCCCACGTCGTCATTACCGATATACGCATGCCCTATGTGGATGGTCTGGAACTGGCCGGAACCATCAAGAGAGAATATCCGACAATACGCGTCGCCTTTATTACCGGTTACGACGAGTTCGATTATGCAAAGGAAGCCATCAATCTGGGGGTCCGTAGCTATCTGACCAAACCGCTGACCCAGAATGATGTCTCGGATTTCCTGACGACACTAAAAGGCGAGCTGGATGAAGAGTTTCGCGCCAATATTCAGCATGAGTTGATGAAGTCCCGCTATGAGGACAGTCTGCCGCTGTTGATAGACAACAGCTTTTCTCTGTTTCTCTCCAACGCCACGTCCGGCGACTCGGACGAAATCCAATTCCTCATCGGTCATGGCGTCGTTCTCAACAAGGTCTCCCGCCTGCTGTATATCCACGTGGAACGTGATGAAGGCGACCCGGATGTATTCAAAAGGGAAAAGCGAAAAATATCGGTTCGCACCAGTGTGAAAGATCTTCTGATCAGAAGGGGCCTGCCGTTTCATCATTTCACTTATCAGGAAGGGATTGTTTTCATTATCGAGAAAACCGGCGTCGAGTTTCGCAGTACATTGGATGAAGCCCTCCTGGAAACGGTGCAGACGGCGCGAATGTACCACGAGGCGCGGATTGATATCGGTGTCAGCGCGG
>JARGFR010000051.1 GCA_029210985.1 Spirochaetaceae bacterium
CTCGTGAGATGCGTCTGTGGCCTCGGATCTGAACACCTTGCCGGGGGCGACGAACTTGAACGGCGGCGTACCCTTCTCCTCCATGCCCCTCACCTGAATGGTGGAGGTGTGGGTGCGCAGGAGATGCTTCATATCTTTGAACCAGAATGTGTCCTGCATGTCCCTGGCCGGATGGGTTTCGGGGATGTTCAAGGCCGTGAAGTTATGCCAGTCATCCTCGATATGTGGTCCGTCGAGGATATCGAACCCCATGGACAGAAAGATGTCTTCCAGCTCCCTCTGAACGATGGACACCGGATGAAGTCCCGATTCCTTCACTCCTCCGGCCCGCAGAGATTCGGTGAGGGTGATGTCCGTCCATTCGGCGGCCAGCTTAGCGTCGATGGCGGCCCGCTCGATGGAGCTTCGCGCATCGTCCAGTCGCGCCGTCAGCCGGCCTTTGAGCTCATTGGCCGCCTGACCGATGGTCTTGCGCTCCTCGGGATCGGCCTGTCCAAGGGATTTCAGGATGGTGCTGAGTTCACCCTTTTTTCCCAGAAACCGTGCTTTCAGATCGGCCAGCTTGGCGTCCGTGTCGATTCCCTTCAAGGCCTCTTCGAAAGAAGCTTCCAGGCTCTTCAATTTGTCCGTCATGGTTCTCCACCTCTTCGCCGACGAGTCGGCGGTAAAAAAAAGACCCTCCGATGGGAGGGTCCGCTGCGTACGATATCGTGTCTGTGAAGACTACCGCGCGACATTCCCTCCGACAGACGTGTCGGTAAAATAGGAGTCGGTAAAGAGCGAATACACACTCAAAGCGGTCATGAGGGCATTATTGGAGATTGGCGGGTCGGGGGTCAAGTAGAGTCGTATTGCGGAATTCTGTCCATATTGTCATCATCCTGGGACTGACGAGCCCATGGCCGACGAGTTATGCTGACCCTTCGGAGGAACTCATGTCACTGTCCCATAAAACTCTCCGCCTTCTCGGTCTCGTTCTCGCTTTTCTCGCCGTCCTGTCACCACTCCCGGCTCAAACCGCCGGAAAAGACTACGATGCGCTGCTTGTCCGGGTACTTGAGGGTTATCAGAACCTGATGCTCGAAAATTTCGATGAGGGTGTTGAAGATATCCCGGGGAAATCCTGGGCACTCGCCGGCCGGGCCATTTCCGAAGGATACCTGCGTTTCACCGTCGATCCGGAGAGTCAAAGACTCCTGGACGGTGCCCGTTTCAACGCCGTCCGTGACAGTTCCGTCACTCACATCGTCATTTCCGCCCGACTGCTGGATGTGTGGGAAGAAAGACCCTCCCTGGTCTATTCGGTATTCAACCGGGCCGTCAGAGAAGCGGCCAACTTCTTCCTGGATCCTCAAGCCTGGGGACGATCCCAATCCGATCCGATGGAGCGATTATTCCTGACCATGGACGGATATGGTTCCCAGGCGGAACTTATTCGAGACCGATTGCTGCCCCTTGGCTATCTCCTGACTCCTTATGAATTGTTCATAATGGACAGTTTTGAAAAAGACCAGATGCAGAGCGTGGCGCTGCACCTCGAAGGATACTCACTGCTGGTCGCACAGGGCTTGTATCAGGCCAGGATTGCCTTCGAAAACGATCCTGACGCAGACACACTCAGAGAACTGATTCTCACCCTGGGACGCACCTTGCTGAAAACCCGGAATGATATTCCCGCCGGTGTTGAAGAGAAGGACATTCACCCCGTCGCGGTCGCCATCCACACATGGCTGGAGTTTACGCCGGAAATCATCGCCCGAATTCACAACCGGACCCGGCAGGAAAATCCTTTGAACTTCAATCAGATCCTCGCCCGTGAACCCGATTACGCCGAAACCCGGCGATTGCTTGAAGCCAGCCGTACGAAAGATATGCCCCTGATGCTTCATTTTGCCCGTGAGGCCGCCGAAGGATTTGAACGCTACTGAGAGTCTGTCGGACGAGTTTCTCCTGCTGCTGTATTGCCGAAATTTGGCTCGGACGAATCACGAAGTTAATGCCGCCGTCATTTTTTCCAGACCCTCTTCGAGCTGAGAGGCGGGAGCGGCGATGTTCATTCTCAGATAATCTTTTCCTCCCGCTCCGAATTGAGAGCCTTTGCTGAGCCATATCCCCGCGTCGAGCAGTCGTTCCCATACCTTATCGAGAGTCATGCCTAGAGCGGCCATATTCAGCCACTCCAGATAAGTCCCTTCCAGCGGTGCAACTGTGATTTCCGGCAGTCGCTGTGCCAAAAGGTCCCGCAGCAAGGCGTCGTTCTCCGATAAAACGCCGAGCAGTGCTTCGAGCCATGCTTCGCCCCTTGTCCAGGCGGCTTCCGCCGCCGTATAGGAAAGCGGAGAGGAACTCCCCAGTCCCATCCCCAAAGCCTCAAGCATGCCGGAGATACGTTGACGCAATTCGGGGTTGTCCACAACGGCATACGCCGTTGTCAGTCCGGGAAGATTGAAGGACTTGGTAGCGGAAACCAGAGCAATAGACGGGGGAAGGCGGTCCTTCGGCAAACTGAGCCATGGGACGAATCGATGAGGGGAATGAACCAGATCGGCGTGAATCTCATCGGATATCACCGTGACTCCCCGCTCCCGGCAGATATCGGCCAGGGTGAGCAGCTCATCCCGCCGCCAAACCCTCCCCACCGGATTATGAGGACTGCAAAGAATGAGCAGTTTCGCCCCGCTCCCGTCAAGCTCCATCTCAAGCTGCGCCGGATTCATACTCCAGCGGCCCATAGAATCCACGTCCAGGGGATTGGCCGCCACACGGCGACGGTTTCGTTCCAAGGCCAGTCGGAAGGGATAGTAGACCGGTTCCTGTATCACCACCGATTCGCCGGGTTCGGTGAGTTCCCGAACCGCCATGTGGATGAACGGTACGATGCCCGGGGCTTCGAGAATACTTTCCGAGTTGATAACCCATCCGTGGCGCCGAGAGAACCAGCTCATCAGGGCGTCATCCAGACTCGAAGGCCGGGCCGTATAGCCGAAGATGCCGTGATCCAGCCGGGCCTGCAAGGCCTCCATCACCGGTTCGGCACTGCGGAAATCCATGTCCGCCACCCAGAAAGGAAGCAAGTTGTCCCGACCGGTCAGTTTCCTGTCCCAGTCCCATTTGATGCTTGAGGTGTCTCGCCGGTCGATTCGCATCTCGAAATCAAAGTCCGTTTTCGCCATATGTGGATGATGACCTCCGAGGCCGGGAGGTTCAAGCTGTCTGCCATACCCTTTCCCCCACCCTCCCCGCATGATAGCGTAATACCATGATCTATCGACCATACGACTCGGAAAGGGACGAGAAAGCGGTTATTCGAATCTGGCAGGAATGCGGGTGGCCGGACTTGAAGAAGAGCAAGAAGAATCGGGTGGCTTTCCGCGATTGGGTGAGCTGCGGAACGGCGGATGTTGTCGAGTTCCGCGGAGAGGCCGAGAGCCTTGTCACCTCTCACCCGGGCAGCATCACCATGCTCGATACCGCCCTTTCGTTCCAAGCCGTCACCAGTGTCACCGTCGGGCGGCCCATGAGGAGAATGGGAGGGGCGGGAGAACTCACCGCCATGGTCGTTTCCCGGGCGGCGGAGGAGGGATTCGCAGTATCCGGATTGGGCATTTTCGATCAGGGTTTCTATGACAAACTCGGTTTCGGCAACTTTCCTTACTCCCGAACGGTCACCGTGGATCCCCTCACCCTCATCGTCCCGGAACTCAAACGGCCGCCGATCCGGCTCACGAAGAAAGACATATCTCGGATGATCGAGAATACCTCATCACGCTTCAATCATCACGGACTTGTCAAGATTCCGCCGGAGGGCTTCATGAGGCTCATGGTGGAACAGTCCGACGACTGCTTCGGATTGGGGTTCGAAGACAATGACGGCCGCCTTTCCCATCATTTATGGGCCAAGTCGAATGGACCCCACGGGCCATACGAAGTCTGGTGGATGGTCTACCGGGACTACGAGGGGCTCATAGAACTCCTGTCCCTCATACGCAATCTCGGAGATCAGGTGAATTCCTTCAAATTCCGCGAACCCTGGGGCATTCAGATCCAGGATCTGGTAAAAAGGCCATTCCGGACGAGAGATATCAGCACCGGAGGCGAATTCGCCACATCCGTCAGCGCCGAATCCACCAAACAGGCCCGTATCCTGAACATGGGCAAGGTCTTATCGGCCCTCCGTCTTCCGGCGGGAAAAATTCGCTTCAACCTGGATATGATCGATCCCATTGAAGATTTTCTTCCCGTCGGTTCAGCCTGGAGGGGCCTCGGCGGGGAATGGATCGTCACCCTGGACGAGGAGAGCTCCGGGGCGGTGAGAGGATCCGATGGGGAGCTGCCGGTGATGAGAACGTCGGTCAATGCCTTGACGCGCCTGGTCTTCGGTGCGGCGACTCCCCGTTGGCTGTCGGCCACCGGAGAGATTCAGGCGCCGGCGGATCTGGTCTGCCGATTGGACGAGGTTCTGCGCCTCCCGGTCCCGGATATGGTGCAGATCTTCTAATACAAACCGTTGCAGGCCGAAACGGCCAAGTTGTTTCCCTGCCGATCAGCCATCCAAAAAGGAAGCCAGAGCTCTGAGGAACAGACCCACATCGCTGACGATGCCCACCGCCTGGGCGCTTCCTCTGTCGGACAGTTTTGTCACGACGGCGGGATTGATATCCACACAGACCGTCTTCACCCAGCTGGGCGTCATGTTCCCGGTTCCGATGGAATGCAGCATGGTGGAGAGCATCAGAATCATCTCGGCATCGGCAATGATTTCCGCATAGGCTTTCTGAGCGGCAATCATATCCATCTCTGTCTCCGGCAGAGGGCCGTCATCCCGAATCGATCCGGCCAGACAGAATGGGATTCCGGAGCCGATTACAGCGTGCATCAAACCGCCTTCCAAACCGCCCGAGGCAATCATCTCGGCGATGGATCCGTGGGAATACACCTCGTTGATGGCCATCATGTGATTCTTGTGGCCTTCATGGGTGGGCCGGCCTGTGGTGAGGTCGACACCCAGAGAGGTGCCGAAGAGGCGGGATTCCAGATCGTGCACGGCAATGGCATTGCCGCCCAGGAAGCCCTGTATCCAGCCTCCGGACACCAGTTTCGCCAGCGCATCGCCACCGCCGGTATGAATAACCACCGGTCCGGCCACCGTAACGATTTTGCCGCCGCGTTGACGAATATCGCGCATCTCCGATGCCACCGTTTCGGCGGCAAGCGTGGCGTTGCGTTCCGAGGAGACCTCGTTGTCCATAAAGGCAAAGCCGTCCGTACCGCCGGTCTCGGCCACCGGGGGATGCACCGTCACCGAGGAGGAACCGAGGAGAACATCATCATCGACTTTCAGATCCCGGAGTTTGACGCATTCGGGGCCGCTGCTTGTTTTCACGATGGCCGCATCCATGCGCTGCCGGGCTACCGGACGCCATTTGCCCTCATAAAACACTTCCGTGCGGTGATTCGTTGTCGAATAGAAGTTTTCAGGAGCGGCCTTGTCCCTTGTCACCTTCCCCCAGACCGCCTCGGTCTCCCCAAGACCCCGCATACCCAGGACACTGAGCTTATCCGCCAGAGCCTCCAGGCTATCGCTGTCCTGTGCTTTCAGAAGGATGCGGAGATGGGATTCGTCATCGGGGGTTTTACCGACGTCAAACCGGGAGATTTCGTAGTCCCCTCCCTCGTCGATGATGAGATTCAGGATATTGGTGAGGATGCCCGAATCGATGAGATGTCCGTCGTGTACAAGGGCTTTCTGAGTCATGAAGAGACTATCACCGGCCTTGGTGGATTGATCAAGTCCCTTTATCAGGCGAATGGACTGCCGACAGGCGCCGCGGCGAGGTTATGGTATCGGTATTGAATCGGAGACTTCAGGAGCCTCCGGTAGCGTCCTATCTCCCGCCGGATTTCGATAATGCGAAAAAAGATGACCGAAAAAAACTCCCAGATCATCACCCAGCCTCCGACGTAAAGCCCCTCAGGAACGACTTTGCTCACCACACCCTGAGGCAGTACGGGCTGTACGAGCACGGCCATGATGAGCAGAAGCACACCCATCAGGGCATAGGCGACGGCGGTCCGAAGCATCTCTTTCAGGTGGCTCTTCCTGGTCCGTAAGGTATACTCCAGAAAACTGCGAATACCTGTCACACTTCTTCCCTCGGCATCAGGATCCTCGATGTTCCGGGGCAGGTGAAAATTCAGAATGACGGGGTGTCGGCTTGGAATTTCAGAAATGCTCTCGTAAAGGAATTCCTTCAAATCGTCATCCAAATCTCTCCTTTGGAGCGGAGAAAAATCCCAGGGGTTGGCGATGTCCTGATAAAAATCGGCCTTCACATCAATATGATAAGCCCGAGTATCCGCGTCAAAGCGGTAACGCCGTCGAAGTTCCTTATCTCTCGAAGACGGCAGCCGGCTCATGATTCGAAATAGGTATATCCTCGGAGACCCTCCTCATAGGCCTCGAGGATACGGCGCCGATCCAACGGTGTGAGCACGTTTTTTCTGACCGCGGTTTCAATCTTGTCCCGGAACAATTCCCGCATCTCCTTGGGTTCGTATTCGACATAGCTGAGAACATCCGCGACGGAATCACCGACAATTTCATCCTTGAAATGGACGATGCCTTCATCATCCAGAGAAACACTCAAAGCATAAGTGTCACCGAAAAGGTTGTGAAGATCGCCGAGAGTTTCCTGATACGCACCGATCATGAAGACTCCGATAATATAGTCCTCTCCAGGAATCGGCTCATGGAGGGGAAGCGCTCTGCGTACATCGGCAATATCTATGAAATGATCGATTTTACCGTCGGAATCACAGGTGGTATCCGAAATAATCGCCGTGTTCTCCGGCTTCTCATTCAGTCTGTGCACCGGAAGAATGGGAAAGAGCTGGTCTATGGCCCAACTGTCGGGAAGGGATTGAAAAAGGCTGAAATTGCCGTAGTACACATCGGCCAGCAGGCGATCGAGATTCTGCAGCTCCTCAGGGACGGCTCGGAGATCGGGAATGAGCTTGGCAATTCTGGCCATAATCTTCCAGAAAGTCTGATCGGCCAGGCCGCGTTCCCTCAAATCGACCCCGCCGGTACGGAACAGTGTGCGAATCTCGTCCCGATAATACAGCGCATCGTGATAAGACTCCTGGATGTTTTTCACCGTGACCGATCCGAGGACTTCATAGAGGTTCTTTAAGTTCGCACCGGGAGGAGCATCCACATCATCCAAATCCTCCTGGGCCACCAGACGGTTTGTATCCAATATGTTGAACAGGAGAACCGAGGAATGAGCGGAAACAGCTCGTCCCGATTCACTTATCAAGGTCGGATGGTGAATCCCCTCCTCGTCCATGACGGACATGACAACATCAATCAGATCCGAGCAGTATTCGGAAAGCGAGTAGTTCATGCTGGCATAGAAGTTAGTTTGGGACCCGTCATAATCCACCGCGAGTCCGCCGCCGGTATCCAGAAAGCCCATCACTGCTCCCTCTTTCACCAAACTGGCATAGACCCGGGCGGCCTCACCCGCTGCGGTCCGTATGCTGCGGATGTCGGGGATCTGACTGCCGAGGTGATAATGAAGGAGCTCCAGACAACCAAGCATTCCCTCTTCCGCAAGACTGTCCACAGCCGCAATGATTTGACTTGGATTTAAACCGAAAACCGAATGATCGCCGGCCGAGGAAGCCCATTTACCGCCCACCGTGCTGCTCAGCTTCGCCCGGATACCGATACGCGGCTTCACGCCGAGTTCCCGAGCTCTTCGGATGATGGTGGAAATTTCGCCCGGGCGTTCCACCACAAGAAACACCTTCATTCCGGCCTTGACGCCCATCAGAGCCAGGTCGATAAACTCCTGATCTTTGTAACCGTTGCAGATAATAAGAGATTCGGGATCCTTCAGATATGTCAGTGCAATGATGAGCTCAGGCTTGCTTCCGGCTTCAAGCCCATGGTGCCACGCGGCGCCGTGAGTCACCACCTCTTCAATCACCTGCTGCTGTTGATTGACCTTGATGGGAAAGACACCGCGGTACTCCCCTTTATAGCCCAATTCGGTCATTTGGGAGCGAAAGGCGGTATTGAGAGTTTCCAGCCGTTTGGCAAGAATATCGGGGAATCGCAGCAGAACCGGCATGGGAATGCCCCGGTCCGACAGTTCCATTGCGACATCATGCAGGCTCACCGGAATCACACCGTCGGGACCATTCAGATTGACAGCGACTTCCCCGGCCTCGGTGGTGCGAAAGAAACCTTCGCCCCAGTTTCGGACACCGTACAATTCTTCGCTTTGAGCGAAGTCCCAATGCTCCATTGAGGAACCGGCCATCTTGCCACCTCCATGTGTCGGCGGTGATGATATACAGCGAAAACAACCCTCCGCGCAAGTCCCTGGGAGATTGTCGGACTTGGGATTGTGAGACGATTGACAACAGCCTCTTCGACGCCTATATTCCGTTTCGGCACCAAAAAAAGTACGGAAAGGGGGGCTTATGGACTTCCTGGATTTGGAAAGCGGACCGATACGACCGCACGAAGCCCGATATACCCTGATGCTCGCACCCTTTGATGGGACAAGTACATACATGAAAGGTTCGGATCGGGGTCCCGAAGCCCTGATAGCCGCCTCCGCCAACCTGGAACTCTACGATATTCCCACCGGATCGGAAGCCTGGAACTCCGGCATCGCGACATATCGACCGATACTGAATTTTACGAATCCCGAGACCATGACCGACTCCGTGCGCACCGAAACCGCGCACCTGATGGATCTCGGTACGATGCCCATCATCATCGGCGGCGAGCATTCCGTCAGTCCCGGAGCCGTCTGGGCCGCGGCGGAACGTCATCCGGGCCTTACGGTACTTCAGCTCGACGCTCATTCGGATCTGAGGAACGAATATGAAGGGAGTCGGTTCAACCATGCGTGCGCCATGGCCCGGATAACGGAAGTCTGTCCCGTTGTCCAGGTCGGCATCCGTTCCATGGACGCCGGAGAATTGGAATCCATGAACACCGATCGTGTCTTTTTCGCCCACGAGATTTACAACCGGACTGATTGGCAGACCGATGTCCTGGAACTTCTGGGTGACGATGTATGGATCACCATCGACTTGGATGTGTTTGATCCCTCTCTCATGCCGTCCACAGGGACTCCGGAACCCGGCGGCCTGGATTGGTATGCGGTGGACTCTCTGGTCAGGAAAGTCGTCGCCGTAAAAAACCTCATCGGTTTTGACGTGGTGGAACTTCTGCCCGGCAGTAATCCAGCTCCGGATTTTACCGCCGCGAAACTCGTTTACGGAATCATCAGCGCCCATTACACAAAAGAACGGGCTCTGGAGGAACAATGATGAAAAAAACGGACCTGCTCAAAGAGACTGTGGAACACGTCGACATCAAGGTTCTGGACGCCCGTCCGGTTATTGATGCTTGGAGAAATATGTCGTTCAGCAGTCGGGATGCCGCCCGGGCCGCCGACATCCTGAACGAAATGCTCTTGGACTCGGACTGCAGCGTCATCCTCACTTTGGCGGGAAGTACGAGTGCGGGGGGGTGCATGCAGGTGTATGTCGACATGGTCAAGGCCGGCATGGTGGATGCCGTCGTCTCCACCGGCGCCTCCATTGTCGACATGGATTTTCTGGAGGCTCTGGGCTATCGCCATTACAAAGGAACCTCCGACATCGACGACAAGATGCTCAGGGACAATTATATCGATCGAATCTATGACACGTTCATCGACGAAGAGGAACTTCAGGCGGTGGATGCCACCGTGAAGGATATTGCCGATACCCTCCCTCCCGGTCCATACAGTTCCCGGGCTTTTATTCGGGAGATGGGACGCTGGTTGGCCGCAGGCAACGCGAAGAAGACCGACTCCCTGGTGCAGGCCTGCTTCGAGGCCGATGTCCCCATATTCTGCCCGGCTTTCACGGATTCGTCGGCGGGGTTCGGACTGGTGATGCATCAGGAAGGCAGAACCGCCGACTATGTTTCAATAGACGCGGTGAAAGACTTCCGAGAACTCACGGAAATCAAGATTCAGGCCGGTACCACCGGTCTGTTCATGGTGGGAGGCGGTGTACCGAAGAATTTCGCCCAGGATACGGTGGTGTGTGCGGAAATCCTGGGGAAAGAGGTGCCGATGCATGCCTATGCGGTGCAGATTACCGTGGCCGACGTCCGGGACGGAGCCTGCTCCTCCTCGACACTTAAGGAAGCATCCAGCTGGGGAAAGGTGGATACGGTGAAGGAGCAGATGGTATTCGCCGAAGCCACCACCGTCGTTCCCCTCATCGTCTCCGATGTCTATCACCGGGGAGCCTGGAAAAATCGACAGCGGCATCGCTACTCAAGGTTGTTTGATTAGCCGGTTTGGAGATGACCTCCAGGGGAGCTCTCGGTGGTCAATTTTGAAACATAGAGCCCGATAAACTCATCCAGCCGTTTGCGCCGGTACTGCATTATCCACCGGGGATGGGGCAGCGGCTCCACACGATCGAAGAAACCGTGGCGTTCATTGAAAGCCCGGAGCTGACGGTAGTTCTCGCCCTGGCCCATGCTGAAGGCCACACGCCGATTGCATCCGGCGGCAATCTGGGCGGCCATGGACTCGGCCATCCAGGCGTCCAGAGTTTCCGGCAGTCCTTTCACGTCATAGTAATTCAAGTTCCTGCCGTCTCGGACGAAGCCCACCGGCGAAAGGGCGGTGAGATAGAATCGCCGATAGAACGATTCCACACCGCCCCAGGCGGCTATCATCCGATAGACAAAGTCGCTGGAGAGCTCCCGGCCGCCTTCCAGGGAATGGCCGATGCCGCAGTCCTCCGTCAGGCGGATGGGGTCGGTGAAGCATAGCCCCGTTACACCGGCGCCGAAACGTCCGGGATTGATGCCGATAAGAAAGATACGTTCTTCGTCGTCTCCAAAGAACCGTTCGTAAAAACGTTCCATCACCCGCTTCACCTCAGAACCGGAATAGGGCCAGAGCGTTTCCACTCCTTCGGGCAATCGAGGCGGGGGCGTGAGATTATGGAAGAAGTCCAGGATGATTCGGGAAAAAGCCATATTCTTCATTACGAGAACAGATCCAGCTGTTTTCCGGCTATCACGGCGTCAAAGCTCGTCCCCTGATGAATCAGAACATCGTCGGCGAGGGATTTGAGCTGCTTTTCGACATAGTGGTTGTAATCGATGTCCTGAGGATTCAATTCCATGGGGATTGGTCCCTCGGGCGTGATGAGGTATTCCACATCTCTGAGATCTTTCTTGCCGTCCGGATCCAGGAGCTTCACGGCCCGGACATGGGGCGGTGGTGATTTGTAGTCCTTTGCCGATCGGGAAAGTCGGCGGCGATACACCAGCTTGTCGTCGAACTCTCCCTCTTTCAGACGGGTGACGACGTCCCGAATCCAGACAGAGAGATCCTCACCGGCGAAGTACCGCCGAAAGAGTTCGTGCTGAAACTCCCGGGCCAGCATCGTCGAGTCGGATCGGACAAATTCCATGCCCTTGATTTCCAAATCACCACCGGGGAGCAGTCCAGCGTAACGCTTCACGGCCGCCTCCGTCCCGGAACGCATCGAGGGGAGAAACAGCCGGACATATCGCTTCTCGTATTCCATCTCCAGCCTGGAGGGTACCCCGTATCGCCCCCGGATGAGATCCCGAAAATGCGTATCCACTCTGACGGCCAGACGTCGGCCCGCGGCATCAGGATCGGTCCGTTCCTCGGTTTTCAATTTGACGAACACCGAATCGGTATCGCCGTAGAGAACCTCATATCCCCATTCCTTCAGTTGGGAGGAGGTGGTTTCCAGAACCCAGCGGCCGATGCCGGTGATGGCGGTGGGCAGCTCGGCCCGGTAGAACCGACATCCCGGGGATCCCATCACGCCGTACATGGAGTTCATCAGAATTTTAATGGCCTGGGCCAGCGGAACATCACCCTCGGATTTCGCCTTCTCCCGGCGATCCATCAGCTCTCCCAGGTATGCCGGCAGAATGTGTTCGGACCTGGAGAAGGAGATATCAACGGGAGTCTCCAGAGGATGACTGCCGGACCGAATGAAGGAATAGGGGTCGATATGGAAGGTACGGATCAAGGTGGGGTAAAGGCTTTTGAAGTCCAGAACGGCCACATCTTCAAAAAGTCCCGCCCCGGAGGTGAAAACCAGCGCACCGGGCGCCTGGCCGGATGAAACGATATCCGCCTGATTCGGTGCCACATACCCCTTTCGGTGAAGACGAGGAAGGAAGAAACGATCGAAAGAAGCCACCGACCGATGAACTTGATCCGGAGGAAGACCGGTTATGAGGCTCCGGGTTACCATCTGCTCCAGGACACCGGTTCGCCGGAAAATTTCGGTCACGAGCACGGTGTCGTCAAGGTTGTAGGCAGCCAGAGCGATTTTGTCGTCCCGAAAACGCCGCTCGATTTCATCCACCTTTTCCCTGCCGTGGGTTTCGATGTCCTTGCCGCGCCCCAGCAGCTCATGGGCCACGGTGTCCAAACGCCAGTCAGAAAACTTGTGAAACGCCCCGCGCAGAGCCGGCGGACCGTCAATAATCAGACGACCCTCCAAATCGGCAATGGGAAGAGATCCGGGCCGTTCCGTGAGACGCAGAGGCATTCGCCCCCGGCCGATTCTCAGCGGCAGACCGAGTTCCACACTCTTCTTATCCAGAAATGACAGATCGAAACCGATAACATGCCACCCGATGATGACGTCGGGATCGATTTCCGCCACGGATACGATGAGGAACCGCAGCAGTCCGGCCTGATCTGGGCGGCGAAGAATGTCGGGAGGCGGTCCCTCCGGTGTTCCCGGAACGGGGGTGAGCCGCTCACTCGGGCCGACAGGAGAGGCTCGCTCGTCCAGCACGCAGACCCGACGGACTCCCGGGCCCGGACCGTTTGCGTCGATGGCAATCCCATAAAGCCTGCCGTCCCGACCGGTTTCGATATCCAAGGACAGGGTTCTGAGTGACGGACACCATTCGGACGGAGAGAGTTTCGGATGAGGATAGGTCGTCAAGACACCTTCTTGACGAACCTCTCCCGCAATACGGGCCGATCCTCTGATGAAGCGCTCCATCAGAAAACGGTCTTCAGGCCTGACATCCGATTCCCAGGTTCGCACCCCGGAATCGGCGAGACGGAAACGCGCGTCCCTGTAAGAGGCAAGGGAAGAAAAATACAGTCCGTCAACGCCCTTTTCATCAAAACCCCTAAGTTCCAGCGGGCGGCGTTCGCATCGGATTTCACCAGGCAGGACGCTGTCCCTGGAGATAAAGAAAAGAGGCCGGTGTTCGGGTACGCGAACGAGAATAGGGCCATTCGGGCCGATGCCCCAATACCTCAGCTCGCATCCGCCGCTGCGATCCGAGGACTCGGAAGTGAGAAAGAAAATGTCGGACTCATGGTACGGCATGCTGACACCCAAGGTATGTTGGACCCATAATATGACATTATGGAAGAAAATCGCCCGCCGGCCAAAAGAAACCCCGTTATCATCGGAATCGTACTCATCGGACTCGGCTTGATGTTCATTATCGGTCGCTTCGTCGACTTCGGCGGTATCGGCCGCTTATGGCCCCTCTTCATGTTCATCCCTGTAGCGGCTCTCAGCGCGAGTCTGATTAAGGATCCGAAAAACAACGCCGGAGCCCTCATTCCCATCACCATTCTGACATTCCTGGGTGTGTACTTCCTGTGGCTGAACTACACCGATTGGAGCCGTGTGGCCCAGACCTGGCCGAATTTCATCATCGCACCGGGACTTGGTGTGCTGGCCTCATGGCTGATTACACGGGAACGTAGTCAATTGGCCAGTGCCGTGGTCATTCTCATCCTGGGAACGGCGATGTATGCACGAATCATCATGAGCAATCTCGGGATGCGTGTGGATCGATTCGTCCTGTTGGGAATCCTGCTCATTCTCGGCGGAATCACCGTGGTGGTGGTGAGTCATAGGAAGAACCGGAGAGACTGAAATCTGATATGGCGGATGCTGCCGGAAGGCCGCGGCACCATGAAAACACCGCGGCACCGCCTGCGGATCAGAACAGCTTTTTCTGTAAAGCGTGGGTGCGCCTGTACTCTTCGATCTTATCCTCAAGACCCCGGAGCATGGTTTCCATCGTATCCGGCCGATTGATATCGTAGGCCTCGGTGTCCACCTTCACTTTGGGGGAATAGGCGTAATGGTCGTACCAGGCCAGATATTTCCTGTTGAGTTTTTCCAAATAATCCCTGGGGATGCCGGACTCCAAACCGCGGTTGCGTATGGAAATCCGTTCGACGGCCGCATCCACCGAGCAATCGAGATAAATCATAAGAGCCGGGGGCTCGGCATGTTCGAGCATGTTGTCCAGCAGCGTACAGTACGAGCGGAATTCTTCATTGGACATATCGCCGTCGTCATGGAGGAGTTCCGCGAATATCCGGTCGCCGAAGATGGAGCGATCCAACAGACCGCCGCCTGCGGAATGGATATCTTTGATCATCCGGAACCGTTCATTCAAGAAGTGGATTTGCATGGTAAAGGCCCATCGGCCCTTATCGGCGTAAAACCTGTCCAGGAGATGCAGCGTATCCGGATTCCCCAATTCCCGGTATAGGGGAATATCGAAACGTCTCTCGAGGATTTCTCCCATGGTCGTTTTGCCCGCTCCGATTTGTCCTTCGATGATAATCACCGGCCAAGCTCCTTCGTCCAAAGGATTCATCCTTAATCTGAGTGGAATATGGCGTTACCTTACACGGTATTTTTTGAGAGGGGAAGTTCGTTCCGACAATCTTCAGGCTTCACTCATGAAGTTCATGGTTCTCTCCCTGGGGACGTCCGTCGGTGCTGCGCCGATACCGCCCCGGTGATATGCCGACAATGTTTCTGAAGACCCGGGAGAAGTAGCTCTGATCCTCAAAACCGACTGTGGATGCCACGTCGATAAGCTGCAGATCCGTCTCCCTCAGGAGATTCTTGGCCTCGCCTATTCTGAGATCATTCAAATATGATTTGAAGGATTGACCTGATTCTTCTTTAAAAAGCCGGGAGAAATATGTCGGGCTCAGGGAAACTTCCGAGGCCACATCCTCAAGGCTCACCTTGTCGGTAAAATGCCGGCGGATGAATGACATGGCTTTGAGAATGACATCGCGATGCCTGACGGCCTGTACATCGAAGACATAGCTCACATATTTCTGGAGGACCCCTCCGAGCCAATGGCTGAGTTGGTCCAAAGTCCGGAAACGGGAAATTTCATCATGAGCGCTCAAATTCAATCCAAAAACGGACTCGGGATCCGCGCCGCCGTCCAGCGCGGCTCTGGAGAGCAGAACCACGAGCTCTCTGGTTCTGACTTTCATGGTATCCAGGTCCGCTCCGGTAGAAAAATACAAGCTGCCCAGCAGCTCATTGAGCAGGGCTGCGGACTCCGCTTTGTCCCCGTGAGCGATGGATCTCAACAGAGACCGCTCCTTATCGATGGGGTAGTCAATTTTGTTCTCACCGTTTTCTTCGGCCTTGAGCTGCTGAATCCTCTCGGCAATCCGGGCCATCTGACTGGCTCTGGACTCGCTCTCAGCCAAGGTTCGTTTGTCCCAGCCGGTTGCCCAGGTCGCCGTGTAGAGGAGTTGATCGGCCAGGGCCCGAGCGCGTTCGGTTCCGACTTGCGGAAGGGTCTGTATGGCATCCTTCAGCCGTCGACGCCCCTTCTCATCCGGGGAAATGCGTTTGACCATTTCCTCTTCCATATACTCTTCGGGATCGATGAGAAGAACCGGACCGGCCACCAAGGCGCCTTTCATAAGTCCGTCGGACATGAGCGGGCTGGTGAAATGGATCAGGGCCAGAGGACAGGTGTAGGTATATCGGCCGCCGAACCGGAAAGACTGGGCGCCTCCGTTGAGATGGATACGGCGGCAGTCGACGGTCTGTCCCGACACCTCCCGGTAGGTACGGCAAAGGACACAGGAGGGCGTTTCACCATGATGGTCCGGCGTAAAAGAGGTGCCGTCCTCATCGATGACATGACAGGGTATACCTGTCGCCAATGCATACTGATCGGCCGCCAAACGGGCGCGATCCCAATCCATCGATTCCTCACGTGCCACGAAACTCATCCGTTGGAAACATCATCCCTTCAATATACGCATTTTGGAACTCTCCGCGACCGGAAAGTTCGATGGTTTTGGCCTCTCCGGCGATGGCTCGGGCCTCCGCCGACTTGGATTTTGAGAGCAGGCAGAGGATGGCGCCGCGAGCCGCGGCATTGCCCAAAGATTTTGCTTTGTCTGCCAGGCTGCGGGGTATCAACCCGATGGCGGCGGCGGATTCGGGGCGTATATAGCTGCCGAATCCCCCAGCCAGCCAAAGGGTACCGATGTCGTCGACGCCGATGCCGGCATGGGCCATGAGAGTTTCCACTCCCGCGGCGATCGCCGCTTTGGCCAATTGCACTTCCCTGAGATCTTTCTGGGTGAACGTCACTCGTTTCCCGGCCACATCGTCGACACTCCAATACAACACCGTTCCGCCCTCTTGAACTTCGAGGCTGAGCGTTCCGTATTTATCGGAGCCCTCGACATCATCGAGGGATTCCACCAGCCGGCCGGTCTCATCCATCAATCCCGAACGAACCAGAAAGGCCACCAGATCCACGACACCGGATCCGCAGAAGCCCAGGGGCGGGGCACCGTCAATTGTCGTGTAGGTCATCCGGCCGTCGATAAAATCAACATGGTCCACCGCGCCGGGAATACTGCCGACCCCGGAGGATAAATGGGCGCCTTCGAAAGCCGGTCCCGCGGCGGTGGAACAACACACAAGTCCCGAAGCCCCGCCCAGGGACATCTCACCGTTTGTACCGATATCAAGCAGAAGATCGGTGGTGTCCCGGTCCCGCATACCGGAGGAAATCAATCCGCCGGTGATGTCGGCGCCCACATAGGCGGATAGAGAAGGCAGCGGCCAGACCCTGAGTCGTTCAAATCCGCTCAACCCGATTTCCTGGGCCGGGAATGGCGGACATTCCAGGGTTGAGGGAAGGAAGGGAGCTTCTCCCAATCCCCGGGAATCCCAACCGGCCATCAGGTGAATCATCGCCGTGTTTCCCGACGCCGCAAGGAGGTGCACATCCTCGGGATCGACTCGGTGCTCTCGTGTCAAATCCGTCAACAAATCGAAAATCTGGTCGACAATGACCTCCTGGAGCTGCCTTACACCGTCTTCTCCGTCACGAGCCCGTTCCAGCCGGGAAATCACATCCGCACCGAACGCTCCCTGTCGGTTCAGTGCGGCTTCAGACCCCGCAACCTTTCCATCGGCCAGATTCACCAGATACATGGCCACCGTCGTTGTTCCGATGTCCACCGCCGCACACCACAGCTCACCGGAGCTGTCTTTTCCGACGTCCATGGCCACAGGCCGGCCGTCGTCCATCACCACCGTTATCG
>JARGFR010000052.1 GCA_029210985.1 Spirochaetaceae bacterium
GTTCGGTTTAAATCCGGTTTTCTTAGGGCTTGACGTCGCTTTTACCTCATCCTTGACCGGTTCCGTTTTCTTCTCGGTCTTATCGGGTTCTTTAACGTTGTTCTCCGATGTCTCTTGCGTCTTTGAGGTGGTTTTTTCGGGCTTGGCCTCTATATCAGCGGGTTTCTCCATGACTTTTTTGTCGGCCGATTTTTCTTCGGCAGATTTAGTCTTTACTGTGGAAGGTTTTATCTCTTCTTTGACAGGCTCCGCTTTCGAAGTCGCCGCCGCAGCCGGTTTAACTTCTGGAGGAGGAACGGCCTTGGGAGTTTTCTTCACTACGACCTTTTTTTTGACCACAACAACCTTTTTCTTTTCAGGTTTAGGTGCCTCTTCGGTCTTTCGATGTTTAATCAGAGTCGCTTTTGGTTTTTTCTTATCGGTTTCTTCGGCCATAAATTACTATTCTTCCTGCTCCTCGACTTCTTCTATCTCGAAACTCAAACCCACACCGCAGTTTGGACAAACTGTCATCTCAGCGGTAATCGGCTGCTCACACTCAGGGCACTCATAAGTCTCAAGCTCATCTTCGACGTCTTCGTCTGTCTCTTCATCTTCCGTCGCGTCTTCGTCGAGGTCATTTTCATCACTCTCGATAATTTCTACGTTATCTTCGATGATTTTCTGAATCTGTTCAACATCGGAAGGCGTCAGGCCCGTCAAACCCTCCAGTTCCTCCGGTGTGAGACTGATCAATGTCTCGATGAGTTCAATGCCGTTCTCTTTCAGCAAGGATACCAAGCGTTCGGAAATATCGGGGAGTTCGCTGATCTTGGTGATTTCCTCTTCCCCTTCGCCGATTCCGCTGAACAAGTCCGATGCGGCCCTGGAGATTTCCTGTGATATGTCCATTTCCTGGAATTGAGCTTCAGTCTTGACATCAATGTTCCAATCAACCAAGCGGTTGGCCAGTCGAACATTCAGCCCCTGTTTTCCGATGGCAAGGGACAGCTGCTGCTCCGGTACGATGGCCAGAGCCTGCCTTTTACCGCCGTCGAGTACAACGATATCCTGCACCTCCGCCGGACTTAGCGCATTGCGCATGAACGAAATCGGATCATTGTCATATTTGAGAATATCGATCTTCTCTCCTTCGAGCTCCCGGACAATCGCCTGGATTCGAACTCCCTTGAGTCCCACACATGCTCCGACAGGATCCACATCATCCCGAGTGGAATAAACGGCGACTTTGGTTCGATACCCCGGTTCGCGAACAATCTTAAATATTTCAACGGTTCCGTCGTAAATTTCGGGAACTTCCAATTCGAAAATTCTCTTAACGAATTCACCATGAGACCTGGATAATATGATTTCCAATCCTGTCGGGGCTTTCTTCACCTCGGCAATCATCGCTTTGATTCGGTCTCCATGATGGTATTCCTCACGTGGAGACTGAAAACGCCGAGGAAGAATCCCTTCGGTTTTACCCAGATCAACAAAAATCGTACCGTTCTTTTCTCGCTGGAAATAACCGATAATCATTTCCCCGACTTTGTCCTTGAACTCCGAATAGAGAGTATCTTTTTGAATCTCCCTGAGGTTTTGTCTGGCTTTCTGTTTGGCGCTCTGAACAGCTCCGCGGTCGAAATCCTTTGGATCAATCTCAATCAGAAGTTCGTCACCGACCTCACAGTCTTCAACTAACTCCAAGGCATCGGAAAGTTCAATTTCCCCGACCGGATCATAGAGATCATCGTTTTCAACAATGATCTTCTTCGCGTAAATAGCGACTTCTCCGCCGGATTCGGAGAAACGAACGACGGCATTGTCGGATGTACCGAATGTTTTTTTATACGCGGCCATCAGGAATTCTTCAATCGTCGCCAGAACCAGGTCTTCCGTAATGCCGCGTTCCGATTGAATAGCCCTGATCGAATCTGCAAAATCTGCGTTCATGTCCCGCATGTCTCCTTCATGCTAGTCGAGCTTAGCCTTACGGATTTCATCTGCGACATAGGAAACCTCTTTCCCGTCGATATCAATGATGATGGTTTTTCCGTCGTAAGCTTTCAAGATACCATTGACCCAATCCTCCCCGTGGAGGATGCGGATGCTTCGGCCGATGAACAATCCGTACTCTCTGTCTCGTTTTATAACCCGGGATAATCCCGGTGATGATATTTCAAGAGAGAGATTGTCCCGGTCGTATTCGAGTTCGAGACGAGGGCGGAGGATTTTCTGGGCTTTTGTTAAATCGTCCAGACCTATTCCGCCCTGCTTATAAAGCACGAGATTCACTTTGATATCACCCCTATGCCTGCCGATGGAGGACTCAACCATGGATATTCCCATGCCGTCCAGGATCGGTTTGAGGATGTTTTCCAGCTCTTCCGTCGTTTCCATAAACCCTTTAAGCCCGCAGGCCAAAAAAAAGAGTCCGCAGAGCGGGCTCTTTTACATCAGATAACTTGATACTGCGAGGGAATGATACTCCTCACTGTAGGATAGGTCAATAGCACGCATCCATTCAGTCCCGACACACAACCATACCGTAGACATGCACCGCGCCGCGTTCCTTTAGAACGGAGGCACAGGACCTGAGCGTTGTACCGGTGGTCATGACATCATCCAGGAGCACTAAATCCTGCGGTATATGACCGTGACCCTTTTTCACATGATAGTTCAAGGCGCTGCCCTCCAGCCGTTCCTCTCTGGTCATGTTTTTCTGAGCTTTATTGCCGCGGCGTTTCAGATAGCGGCCGACGGGAACGCCTGAAGCACCCATTCGCCGGACTATGAGGCCCACCGGATCACAACCTCCGAAATGCAGTTTGGCTCGCCTGGGAGGAACCGGCACGACAGTCACTCCCGGGTAAGTGTTTTTCCAGATTGAAACCAGGCATTCGGCCAACCAATATGACAAACGGGAATCGCCGCCGTATTTCAGCCCCGAAAGCCATTCTCTCAATGGGCCGCTCCAATGCCCCAGGGCCGTGACGCCGTCGATTGAAGTGTTCCTGTCACGACAATTCGGACAAGGATCGTCCGCGCCGGCCAAATCCGCGGCGCAGAGACTGCAGCTGTTATGAAAGGACCAAGGCATCGAGGCAAGACATTTTTCGCAAGGCTCCAAATATCTTTTTGACACAGAACCGCAAATTGGGCATAGGAATGACATCTCAACACCTATAACCGGTGTGAAAGACTCAATCCTTCAATCTCAACTCATCCCGCCATTCGGCCAGTAATTTAAGTGCTTCCAAGGGAGTCAGGTCATCGGTGTTCAAACTGCGGAGCCGGTCAATAATCAGATCGGCCGGTTCGAAAAGAAAAAGATCTTCGGTCCGGGAAGACGACTTGACCATCTCTTCCTTCGGTTCGAACCGGTCGTCGTCTCCTGCAGAAAGAAGTATACGCGCCCTTGTGACGACCTCTTCGGGAAGCCCCGCCAGTGCGGCGACATGGATTCCGTATGAGGCTTGAGCCGGTCCGGGAATGAGGATTTTCGGGAAAACTATCGTCTCACCGGTCTCTTGGACCGACATGGAGTAGTTGGCGAGTTTGGGATGCTGCAGTCGAGTCAGCTCCCGGTAGTGGGTGGCAAAAAGTGTTCGGGGCGCCTCATGGGACAACAGGTATTCACACACCGCTTGAGCAATAGCCAATCCGTCCGCCGTTCCGGTGCCCCGACCGACTTCATCCATGATCACCAGGCTGTTGCTTGTGGCGTTTCTCAGGATATTGGCGGTTTCATTCATTTCCACTAGAAAAGTCGATTCTCCCCGGGCCAGGTTATCCGAAGCACCAACTCTGCAGAATATTCGGTCGACAACACCGATTTGGGCGGAATCTGCGGGAACGAAACTCCCGGATTGAGCCATAAGTGTGATTAATGCAACCTGTCTGAGCACAGTTGATTTGCCGGCCATGTTCGGACCTGTCACCATGGCGAAACTGATTCCATCACCCGCAAGGCTGATATTGTTAGGGACGAAAGAGCCGTGAGGCATGTGCCGTTCCACCACAGGGTGTCGCCCGCCGGTAATATTGCAGACCGTTCCTTCATTCATTTCAGGCCGAACATATCCGTACTCGGTGGCGGCATGCGAAAAGGACTGTACAACGTCGATATCGGCGATGATCGCCGCCAGCTCCAAGAGGGCACTCACATGCTTCTTCACCTCATCTCGGATAGTCAGAAACAGTTCACGTTCCCGATCGACGATTTTCTCCCCCACGCTGGTAATTTCGGTTTCCAGTTCATCCAGTTTCGGAGTGGAGTATCGTTCGGCCTGAGTGAGGGATTGGCGTCGCCGAAAGCGTTCCGGCATTTTTTCGGCTTGATTCTTGCCGACCTCAAGAAAATGACCGAGGATCCGATTGTGTTTCAGCTTAAGGGACTGAATACCGGTGGCAGCTTTTTCCTCTGCAACATAGGAGTTGAGCAGGCTCTTTCCGTCATCTCGAACGCTCCTCATTCGATCCAGCGATTCGTCCCAGCCTTCGCGAATCAAACGGCCTTCGGTTAATAGTATTGACGGATCTTCCATAAGGGATTCACCCAGGTATTCCCCTAGTCGGGACAGTGGTTGAAATAGGCTGTCCAGGTGTTCGGTCGGCACTCCGAGAACATCATCATCAACCAAATCCCGTAATCTGGCGGCCCTGGTCAATGAATCCCGGATGGCCAGAAGATCTTTGGCATGGGCCCGGTCCATAGCCGTTCTGGCGGACAGTCTCTCCAGGTCCAAGACTCCTGACAGCACCTCTCTCAGCGACGATAAAACGTGCTGATTTCGATAGAGAGTTTCCACCCGTCCATGGTAGGCGACGATTGACGCACAATCCGGCAGCGGGTTCAGAAGCTTCTGCCGAAACAGGCGGGCGCCCGGTGCGGTTTTTGTATGATCCAGTGTGTCCAGGAGAGTAAAAGAACGGCCGCCGTCCTGAAGATTTCGAACAATCTCCAGGTTTCTGATGGTGGATTCATCCAGTCCCACCGAGTCGGCCTCGCCATAGGTGTCGATCTCTTTGACGTGGGGCAGCAGGCCCTTATGCTTGTCCTCGAGATAGTCAAGGACCGCTCCGGCAACCGGAATCCGAGGATCGCTCTCGGTCAGACCGAATGCCTTGAGATTGACCGTTCCAAACTGTCGATTCAAGCGCTCAACTGATGCCGCCGTATCAAAAGACCAATCCGGCATTCGATCGAGAACCACATCTTCATCGGCAAGAAAGGAAAATTCATTTGATTCGAGCAGACTTTCCTGAACGATAATCTCCCGGGGAGCGGTTCTGGCCAGCTCTCGCCGGAGTGCCTCCTTAGGATAGCCTCCGGAGAGTAAGGTCGTCCGGAATTCACCGGTGGAGAGGTCGATATAGGCAAAAGCCGGTGAACGGGGATTCCCGGCGAGGGCCGCAAGGTAATTATTCGTTCGTTCTTCCAGATAGGAGTCGTCGACCACAGTGCCGGGTGTGACAACTTCAACCACATCCCGCTTCGCAAGACCTTTGCCGCCGGGGGGCAGTTCGATCTGCTCGCAAATAGCGATTTTCTTGCCGAGTTTCAGAAGCCTGGCAATGTAGTTTCCTGCGGCATGATAAGGAATCCCGCACATGGGGATGCCCTGTCTTTGAGTCAATGTCAGATTCATAAGTCGGCTGACCTCCACCGCATCGGACCGGAACATCTCGTAGAAGTCTCCCATCCGAAAGAAAAGCACGGCGTCTTTATGCTTCTCTTTATGTTCCGCATATTGACGGAACATCGGCGTCGGTTCTTTGCCCTCTGCCACCACCAGCCGCCGTTCTGTGCTAATTTCCGCTCATCAGTCGCTGAAGAACAAGCTCCGTAATATCCACTTCGTAACTCCACCACAGAAGGTTTGGATCCGAACGCTTCAGTACAAGGCTGAATCCGTTTGATTCGGCGACATATTGGATTTCCCGGAGTATCTCGCCGGCCAGAGCATTACTTGATCCGAGATCCGCCGCCGCCTGCTGGATCTGGTTTCCCCTGACCCGTACGTATTCCTGATAATACCGTTTCTTATCCTGAATCACACTGTCCAATTCCAGTGCGTCACGGGGATTCCCTCGATTCTCCGCATCGAGTTTTCGCTCTTCAAGGTCCTGGATTTCCTCTTGAAGACGTCTCACCTCTTCGGCAAAGACCGTCTTCAATTCTTCGATGTGTCGGGCTTCGGCGGAATCCGCATAAAAAGAGGAAAGGATGCGCGTATAGTCCAACACCGCCACCTTCGTAATTTGTTCCGCACCCAGCGGTGAAGTGAAGAGGACAGCCAGGATGACAAAAATCGTCGATATCGTGCGTTTCATATTCAAACTCCTAGTAGATATCCAAGTTGAATGCGATCACGAGATCCATGCCCGAATCTCGGAACTCGTATTTGTCGTAGGTTCGATCTCCTTTACCGTCCACGTCAGGGAACCAAGTCAGCGAACCGTCCTGCCATTGGAATCTCTTAACGACATAGATCCCGATAGGGAACTGCGGATTCGCGAACCGAAGTCCTCCACCGAGGCTGAAGCGCCAGTCATCCCCGACCATATCGTTCAAAACATCGGTGCTTTCCCAGGCGCCGACTCCGTCGAGGAACAAATCGAAAGACAATATATTCGGGACTATGGGGAATTTCAGCTGGAGGCTGTTGTCCCACAAGTGTTGATATCGAATTGTCGATGTCGGCCAGCCTCTGGCGACGAACATACCGTCGATGGAATATCCGTCTGTATCTACGGCACTTCCCGGCTGTTCTTGCCAGGTTTTGTCATAAATTGAGCTGAAAGCGGAATTGAATGAGAAAACGCTTCGGAAAGTTCGACCCTCGTCGTTAATCGGAATGTCAAAGAGCATCTGGTTGAAGTTGAAACGGGAAACCGTCTTGATAAAATGGCGGTTTGACTGGGGAATGATGCCTGAGTATGTCAGACTTTGACTCAGAATGAATCCTTTTGTGGGATCAAATTGCAGATCCCGGGTATCCCAAGACGCTTTCAAGCTGATTGAATCGCTGTACTTCCAGTTTTCCAGGTTATCTCGGACGGTGGGATTCAGCGGACGATAAACCTCGTCGTCATACTTGACATATTCCCAGGTAAATCGAAGTCCGGTGGATACTCCGAGGTGCCCGAGCCGGGTCAGCCAGGTATAGCCGGTATTGAAACCCGTTGAGATATAGTTCGACCGGTACTCCATGAGTGTGTCGGATGGGATTGATCCCGCCGCTTCGTATTCAGCCTGACTGCGATAGGGATCCGGTACACCGTCGTTATCCAAGTCCTGGGCGATCCGTCTGTTTTTCGCCCATGTATATGTCAAATCCGCACCGCCCATCCAACGTCTGCCGAGTATTCTCGGCTCAGTGAATCTCAACGATGTACGCACAACATCGGGCGAAACACTCAGATCCGCTCCGATAACCTGTCCTCGGCCGAGAAAGTTCCGATCGTTCCAGTTCAGCTGACCGGAAATGGGGAAATCCGCCCCTCCGGAGAAAGACAGACCAAAGCCGATGTCGGATGTCTTACCCTCGGACACGTCGATAATCAAATCCATCAATCCGTCTTCACCGGCGGGATAGGGTGTCGGTTCCACGACATCGAAATACTGAAGATTATAAAGGTTCATCATTCCGTCGAAGATTTTGGATTTACTGAAAACCTCCCCTTCTTCCAGGGGAATTTCCCTCCGGATGACATACGCTTTTGTTTTTGTGTTTCCCCGAATGATGATATCCTGGATATGGGCTCTGTCCCGTTCGACGATCGTCACCTCATAAGAGACTTCCCGAGCCGCTTCATTCCGAGTCTCTTCATATGTGAAATTATTGAAAATGTACCCATTTTCGAAATACAGGTCGGTGACTCTCTGATAATCCAGTTGGAATTTAGTGAGGTTGAATGTGCTGCCCTCAACTTGAGAAATCTGTTCATCCAACTCCTCATCGGAATAGATGGAATTTCCTTCAAAGGTCATTCCACCGTATTTCCAAGCCTCACCCTCTTCAATCACCACCGTGATGATCATCTTGTTCAGATTTTCCTCTTCATCGAAAACAATCTGCTTATCGACATTGAGTACGGATGCGTCAATAAAACCCTGATCACCGTAGTATCGTTCAATGGCTTTCAAGTCTTCCTGAAGTGTGGTTTCAACGAAAAGTCCTTTATTAAACAGGGACTGGGGCTTTGTGCTGATCAACTTCCGAAGAGTGTCGTCGGAGACATGCTTGTCATTACCGACAAAACGGATTTCGCTGATTTTTGTCTGATTCCCTTCATCAATTCGAAAAATCACGACAGCCGAGTTGGTTTCCTCGTCGATTTCATATTGGGATTCCACAGCCGCGTCGATGAAACCCTTTTCAAGATAAAAATCCACCAACGCCTGTTCATCGAGTCTCAATGCGCCGGTATTTAACAGATCACCTGCTTTCACCAGGACCGTATCCAGCAATTCCCCACGACGGGCTTTAGAATTCCCGGTAAAAAGCACATCGTCCACAAGGGGTTTTTCCTGGACCTGAAATACAAGAACAACCGTATTCCGTCCTGTCGCCCCCGGACGAATTTCGGGAATGATGATGTCGAAATAATCCAAAGCATAAAGTCTGCTTTGGAGATCCCAGGACAATTCTTCACTGTAGGGTTTACCGATGAGAGGCCTGATTAGGCCAAACAATTCATTTTCTGAAATCGAAGAAAGTCCTTCGAATTGAATCTCCGCTATCGGCTTGTCGATATACCACTGATCCTCCTGGGCCGCCAGGCCGGAGGTGAGGAGGATGAAGAGGAGCAATATAAGGGTCAAACGCTGCATTCGGGCTCCTTGGTTCTCAATAAGAAAACTGCCATTTCAATGTGATTTTATTATCTGCGACGAAATTTCGGTCTGTAGCGCCGGGTTCGGGAGAATAAGACCACGCGACGTTAAAGAAGGGTGTCTCCATTTCCATACTGACGGATGTTTCGAATTCCAGCCCGCCGAATATCGATCGGAGCCTCTGGCTTTCGAAATAGTTTGCCGAGATGGAACCGGAAACAAACAATGCATTACCGATGTACTTCCCGGCGAACAGGCTGGTATTATCCAAATATCGTCCCAAGCCGGAAGACGTCGTATTCGAATCCGGACCATCACCTCGGGCCAGGCCTTCCGCTAAAGTGTTTTCGATTATATCCGTTCGTATCGTGATCATGTCAAGATTCAGGCCCTCTCTGATGACTTCTTCAAAGGGCTGTACGATGCCCACTTGACCGAAGACACCACCGGTGGCCAGCAGTACCGTATTGGCTTCGGAACTTCCGGTATCCGAATATGGAACCACCGCCTGTCCGAAAAGCGCCAGAATCTCCAGTTCCGAACGCGAAGGAGCCGTTTCGATTCTGGGGTTGAAGTCGGATTGAATCGGTGCGTTATACACCAGTGCGACCGTCACTTCTTCTCCCAGCTCGTCACGGACACGGGTTTCCGCCCTGAACGATAAAATCGGGTTAAAGTTACCAAGAGTTTCGTTGAATCGCATGGCGCCGTCGGTCACCTGAAAATCCCGATCAAAATAGAAGATATTACCGCTTCTGATCGGCAGACTTCCGGTGAGAGAAAGTGACTCGGGATTGGTGCTCAAAGTCATGTTGATGACTTGCCCCGGTTCCGCCGTAGCCTGGACAATTTTCAATTGTTCACTGGGTAGAAAAAATGTGCAGTTGTTGCCCGTAATGAAGTTGAAATCCAAAAATACCGGTGTCCGGAATTTCCCTTCCTTCCTCTGGGGCACCGGCTCTATCGCGGCCCCGAGGGAAGCATTGAGTGTCGGGAACGTCAAATCTGCGTCCAGATAGAATCGTTGACCGTCCCCTGTCATATGAACTTCTCCGGTAAATACCCCATCCAAATCCACACCGAGTAAAGGATAATAAACCGGCACGCCCGGAGACTTTCCTGTACTCCGTCCTCCATACACCATATCGAAATCGCTGATCTGGAGGTGGTCGAGCTCAAAATATCCTCTCCCGTAGACAATACCGTCTCCCACGGGGACGTCAATCTGGTCGAAAGTGACCCGATTATCCTCAAATCGAATCGTCGAATTGACCGGCTGAATTTCCGCATATGTATACGGCGTATCGACCTTGAGATTGACGGCCCGTATCGTGCCGTTGAGATCGGGGTCGTCGGCCGCACCGTTGATATCCAAGTTTCCGACAAAACGCCCATCCTGGAAAACGACGTGATATTCCTGAAGAATCGGATCCCTCAACATAACGTAATTGATGAGAACCGGATCGATATCCAGCACCGGAAAGGAGAGGTCGATATTCCCATCACGAACCACACCGCGGCCGGCGGCGATGACCGGCATCGGATCGCCGGAGACGACATTGAGCTCGCCGTTGGAGAAACGATAGACAATATTCAGGACATCGATGTCGGGATTTCGTATCCGGAATGATTCATCATCCTTGGTAAACTGGAATGTAAAAGGCGGAAGATGCTCTTTTTGATCCCAATATAGCGCTCTGGTTGCCAACGTTCCTGAATAGGACATATCCGGAACTTCTCCAATTGAGGTCAGATTAAACCCCCGCTCGAAGTCCAAAGCCATCGAAAAACCCGATTCAACGGCGACCTGATTGAATATTGCGCTCATATCGGCCGTCGATCTCATCGTCCCCTTATTCATATCCAGCAGAACCAGGCCCCTCTTAATATTCAAACCTTCATGATTGAAATTTATGTCCTGAATACGAAGCTTCCCGTTTTCCATGGCGGCTTTCGCATTGGCCGTGAACGGCCTGCCGTCAAGGGATGCATCGTCGGTCCGCATCTGCAGGGTCACCACCGGTGCTTCAATTGTCCCGTTCATCCGGCCCGTCATATCCATACTGCCGGTCAAACGTTCTCTGCCGAACCTGGTCATCATGGCGGAATGGACGTCCAGACCGATATTCCAATTTAGGTTCTGCCTCGTAAGGGCAATCTCATACAGTTCATCATCCCGGCCTTTGAGATAGAGACGACCGTTGAGGTTGTTCCAGTTCCGACTGGATTCGAATACCGCATTTCCCGACAGTGTTCCGAATTCGTCGACAACCGTGATGCTGGGCAATTCCACGTTCCTTGGATTGATCGTGCCGGTAAAATCAAGGGTCTGGTCGGGTATGTTCTTCCGGCCGCCCACATTGAACGATGCGCGTCGGACATACAAATCGAAGTCATCCATAGCTGCAAGACCTTGGAGATCCAGGGATGCCGTCAAGGAACCGTCCTTTAAGGGAATTTCAATCTGATCGGCCGAGACGGAAATGGACCTTCCTGAAGCGGACCTAGCCCCGACCTCAGCCAATAGACCACCTTCTCCTTGGATGGAGAAACGTCCGTTTTCATCCCACTGTGCATCAATGGGAAACAACTGATCCTGTACCAGGAACCGGCCTTCCGCCTTACCTGCACCCTCGCCGTACCGTGCAAATCCCCGGCCGTCTATAACATAGTCGTTCCAAGACATACGTATTCCGTCCAGAGACCACTGACCCGGAGTTGCACGGCCGCGGAATGTGACCTGATTTCCCGGATTGGTTTCCTGAACAAGTATCCCATCGGAAATGGAAAACCCCCAGGTTTCCGCGTTGGCTTCAAACAGACCATTCATATCCAAGAGAGATTCACGAATAAAAGGCAAACTGCTGATTTCCGTCAGACCGGACAACCTGGCGATGTGCCCCGCCTCAAAGCCATGAACTCCAACAAAGCCATGAACCACCGCTTCACCGCTGTAATCGAATAAGGCATCAAGATTGAGGCGTCTGTCCGCTGTCTCATCCGGTAAACCGGGTACCGCCAGAAGTGAAATCGCAACCGATTCCTCTTCCTGTATCACCAGAAATTGAAAATCGTGGAAGATGAGGTCCGCCGCTTCAAACAGGACCGGTTCTCCCGATATAACTCCCTGATTGGTATTGAGATCAAAGGCGGCGTTAACGGGATATCCGATAAGATCTTCATCCATTGAGAAAGCAAATCGACCATCAGGAGACCAACTGGTGATATCGATATCACCTTGGTAGGAGACTGATCCATGTGGAGAATTCAAGGCAATTTGATCAACACGAAGGCGGCTTGGATACCCGTTAAAGTCCAGGTGTCCGCTCCATTTCCAAGGTGTCGGGCCTTCGGGTACGGTTACGGCCAAATCAACATCAAAAGAAGGTTCGGAGTTTCCAGGGCCTCCAGCCATGGCAAATCGGCCGTCAATGGCCATTGAGAACCATGGATCCAGAGAGGGTCGTGCCGGTCCCGGAGTCGCCAGTTCCCGGATTGTCAGGTTTTCAGCCGCGCCGGTTAGTTCCCATCCTCCCGAGTCATAGGTAAAAGCCAGATCAAGCGGTCGCCTGTCGTCTATTCTTCTCATCGTGAGTGCGTTTTCACTCAGCGTGTAGTCAACGGAAATCGGTGATACATCCAACAATTCGGAAGAGACATTGATGAAATCGATTCGTCCATTCGCTGAGGAGTCTGTGGAAGATAAGCTGCCGTTGATGGCCAATTGTGAGTCGATTCGTCCTATTTGAGCCAAACGTTTCTCATCTTCCGCCGCGAGATAGCCGTCGAATCGATATCTGACAAGGTCTTCTTCGATACTCAATTCCACCGAGACATCTCGAGAAGCGGTTACGAGCGACCCATCTAAGACTATGTCGGTGGACAGATCTGAGATGACGATAGTCTTATCCTGGAGCAACGGCCAGGGATCCAGGTCGGTGGAACCGTTGGAAAATGTGTCTGATGATAAAGTCATCTTCAAATAGGCATCATCAACCACAATACGGGAGATGAGATCGGCCGGATCGAAATCCTGGCGGGTCAGCCGTCTGAGCGGGTTGTAATGAACTCGTATTTCATCTGCAAGAAAGGATCCATGGCCGAAGTCCACCGTGATATCCCGAATGGTCACTGCCGAAAGCAGTGCGGGAGAGATGCTTTTATAACCAATTGTTATATCAAGATCTGATTCAAGGCCGATCAGGATTTCATCCCGAATCATCATTGCTCGCCTGTCGGCTTCCGCCCGGAGCGGTCGGATCAACAGCGCACCGATGCCGACGCAGGCAATCAGAGCGGCTGCTTGAACGGAATGAATGAAGACAGCCTTCCGTTTCACGATTCGCCTTCTGTGAAAACCAGTCTCAAGGTACCGCTCTGTACACCTCGCCCCTCAAATAGCGGCTCGAAGATGAGCTGCAGAGCGAGAGCATTCATTCGACGATCAATTCGAATGTCTCCGGAACCGGGAGGGCGGACAACGGCTGATATCACTTCTCCTTCGGGAGATACGGAAATCTCTATTGACAGATTTGTCAGCCGTTCGGATATATCTGGAAAATCATCGCCGTTAATCATCGGGAATGACAAGATACCGCGTTTTTCTCCGTTCTCCCAGAACATATCCCACTGCCCCACTCCGGCTTTGGGCTCCGGTGACTGTTGAATCTCCGCATTCACACCAGCCAATGGATCCGGCCGGCTCAAGCCCATAATCGCCGATGAAACATCCGGAGACTCGACATCGAGAGCAGAAGTCTCTATCCCGGCACCGGCCGTACGGGAAATCGCCGGTATCGTCTGGGGCGGAACCGAATCGTTGAATCGGGGTAATATTGCCGGCTCTCGATTTTCCCTGGCAACATCCTGGGGAGATGAGCCTTTCGGGCGAACTTGTGCGGAGGCGGTGTTCTCCAAGTTGGAAGATCGGATACGAATACGGACAGTGTCCACCACGTTTTCCAGCGGACCATCTTGAAAACCCACGATGAAGATCACCAGAAGAAGCGTCAAGTGGAGGGTGATCGAACTGACAATTGGAATGGATATTTTCATGGCTTTTGACGCACGGTCTGCAGTGATACCGCTTCCAGACCCGCCTGCCGGACTCTGTCCAGAGCCGCCACAGCCCGACCGTAGGACACCGACTCATCGCCTCGGATAATCACCTCAGTTGCCCCTGTGTCATCGGCCCTGGCCTTCACCGCTGCCGTGACTGTTTCCCACGACACCTCGACACCGTCGATGGCCGTTGTCCCGTCACTTCGAAGCGTCAACACGATACCGGCAGCCTGGAGGTCTTCCGAAGTTTCCGATTCGGGCAAATCAACGTCGATATACCGTTCCTGTCTGAAACTGGTATTCAACACGAAAAAGAGAGCCAGGAGAAATATGATGTCGATCAACGGCGTCATGAGCAGCCCGGGGCTACGCCGACGTCGTCTTCGATTCTCTCGTTCGCGCATAACTCTTTCCGCTGTTCGACAGACATTCCGTCAGGACTTCTTCCATCTGATCGGCATGGTGATCCACCAATGCCTCAAGTAGGTTGTGGGCGAGCATCGACGGGATGGCCACCGCCAGACCGGCCGCGGTGGTTACCAGTGCTCTGGAGATGCCGCCGGCAAGAACGTAGGGATCCGAGTTGCCGGTTTCGGTCATCCTGGAAAAGGCCGTAATCATTCCCGACACGGTTCCAAACAATCCCATCAGAGTCGCAATATTTCCGATCCCGGGCAGAATGGGGAGATGACGTTCCATGCGGTCCAGGGAACGGTCTCGCAATGCCTCGAGTCTTTGTTTGTAGAGTTGGGGAACCGATCGGACTCGCGTGGTCAGTGCCGCAGACAAAAGTTCCTTGGCCGGACTGACATCTTTGGGATTAAAATCACTCAGTATATGTTCTGCCGGGTATCGGCCGATTTTTGCCATGGCCTCGGACATCTTATCCGCCGAACGCGGTCTGATTCTGTAGAAAAATCCCGCTCGCTCTATAATCACGGCCAACGCGGCTATCGAAAGTATGACAATGGGAGTGAGTATGATCCAATTGGCACCGATGAGTTCTCTCATTCGCGTCTCCATGCGGCGAGGTTCCCATAATCACGGCCGGGAACATCGGAATAATTTGCTTTTATCAATATCGGCATATTGCCTATATTGCCGACAGCCGAGGCCAGTGGAGGTAAATCAGCAAGTTTCGGGAACCTGGGCAGATTCACCGGCGGTCGGGGTGTCGCCAAGTCGGCCAGGGGATAGATACGTCGGAATCCGGGACCCGCGACGGACCATGTGGATGACGGATCGGGATAATTATCAGGGAATTCGATGATGTCTCGGACACGACCGGGAAGAACGAAATCGGGCACCACCAACTCCTGTCCCCCGACGACAGTCGGGATGGAGACAACGAGGAAATAGATTATCAGCCGGATGCCGGCGCTCCGGGGTGGACGGGGTACACGCATCGTGCATATCTTAACGGAAATGCCCCCCTGGCCGGAAGGATTATGGATGAAACGTAATAGGGCTGTTTGGAATTCGTTTGTGGCGATTGAAGGCATAGACGGTGCCGGTACGACGACACTCTCCAAGCTTCTCGGAGAAGAACTGACCAGGAAGAACGTTCTCCATACCCGTGGATGTGAACCGACCGACGGGCCGATAGGCAAGCTGATCCGAGAGGGCCTCTCCGGGCGCATTCCCATGAGCTATGAGACTCTCGCACTTCTGTTTTCCGCCGACAGGAGAGAGCATCTCTTTGGTCCTGACGGCATCAAACATGATTTGGACGCCGGTAGAATCGCCATCACCGACAGATATTTTTTTTCTTCATTAGCCTATCAAACCCTTCATGCCGAATGGGATTGGGTGGACTTCATCAACGGTGATTACCCGCTGCCCGGATATCTGATTTACCTTTCACTTCCTGTCGAAGATGCCCAGAAACGAATTTCAAAGAGAACCGAGAAAGAAATTTATGAAGAAACAGACATTCAGCGGCAGGTAGCCGACTGCTATCGGAGGTCCATCGATACCTACCGCGATTCGGAAATGCACATCCTTGAACTCGATTCCAGAGAGCCGGCCGATGCTCTATGCGATAAATCAGTAAGGTTCCTGACTGAACTGCTCCAATAGAGACTGAATCCTCCGCTCCTGTATTCCGATAATGAAATGATGAAGTCTCTCAGACGATTCGGAATGACCATGTTGTTGATTCTCACCGGCGCGGTGACACTGTCCGCCGGACAGCTTCAGTACGCGGAGCAGTTCTATCGTCTCTACCACCAGCATTTCTACCGTTATCCGGAGGACAACGCCGAAAACATCTGGTACCTTTCGATGGCGCTGAGGGCGCCTTTTGCCAACCCGCTCAATGCTTTGGCGGAGATTGAAGACACCGTCGAATGGGAGAAATACCGCAATCTATTCGTCATGCATATGTACTTGCGAATCACTGATGAGTACCTCGCCATGGCGGCCAAATACGACAAATTCAACGCATATTTTTATAATTATCCATGGAAATCAGCGATTCTCGACAGCATGAGGCAGGCCGAATCATACTATGAGCTGGCTTTGGAAAGCTGGGAACTGGCCCGAGGCTATGGAGAGGTGGCCAGGGAAGTTCGGTTCCGGTGGATTCACATTGAAGAAGTCCAATACTGGGAAGATGAAGCGTTCCGGATCGAAACCGGTGATTTGGACTACGGTGACATCGTAGACGCACACCTGTCACGACTGGAAAGAGTCAGAACAGAGTTCGAAACCATGGATTATGAAACCTATTAAAATTCACCGAATGAGCATGGCGTCACCGTAGGAAAAGAACCGATATTTCTCCTCGAGAGCGAGGCGATAAGCTTCCAATAATCGTTCCCGACCGCAAAAAGCTGAAATCATCATAAGCAGGCTCGATTCAGGTGTATGGAAATTGGTGAATATCTGATTCACAACTTTGAATTCATACCCGGGATAGATAAACAAGTCCGTCGAACCGTCACCCGCCTTCAGGTAGGAGCCGTCCCAAGCCGCCTCCAGAGTACGGACCGATGTGGTGCCGACGGCCAGAACAGGTCTTCCCCGCCTTTTGGCTTCTCCAACAGCATCAGCGGTTTCAGTCGGAATCGAATATCGTTCCGAATGCATCGGATGGTCGTAAATGATCTCTGTCCGGACCGGTGAAAAAGTTCCCAAACCCACCTGAAGAGTCACCCAGGCGATTTCAACCCCCCGATCTTGGAGGGCGCCTATGATTTGGGGAGTGAAGTGCAGACCAGCCGTCGGTGCCGCCGCCGATCCGGTCGTCCTGGCATACACGGTCTGATATCTTTCCGCATCATCAGGGTTGTCAGGACGTCGTATATAAGGCGGGAGGGGCATGTGTCCGTGTTCTTCGAACCAGGATTCATCCGTTTCGGCATCGAATCTGAGGATGCGGCGGTCGGGAGCCGGTTCCTCGGTAATGGTGCCCCGGACATTCCCCGGAAAAATCCAACTCTGGCCGGTTTTCTTCTTACGGGCCTTATCGACAACACAGTCCCATTCCCCGGATTCAAGGGCTTCGATAAATAGGAATTC